>NZ_CP041335.1:2780974-3089971 GCF_008033135.1 Chitinolyticbacter meiyuanensis | reverse complement strand
CTGACGTTAGGGCTATCGCTGGGTCTGTTGCGCTCCTTCGTCACCTTTGTTTCTTTTGTATCCATCCTCTGGGCGTTGTCCGGACCGTTCAGTTTCGTATTGGCCGGACGCACTTGGGAAATCCCCGGCTATATGCTATGGGTCGCGCTGATTTATGCCGCGATCGGTACCGGGATCTCGATTTGGATCGGCAAGCCGTTGGTTGGCCTCAATTTCGAACAACAACGGCGCGAGGCCAATTTTCGTTTTGCGCTGATCCGCGTACGTGAGAATGCCGAGTCGATTGCTTTGTATGAAGGCGAGCCGCAGGAGGCTGCCACGCTGAAGACGCGCTTTCTTCGAGTGCTTGAAAACGCCTTGGCGCTCATCGGCAGGCAAAAGCGTCTGTCGTGGTTTACCAATTTCTGGG
The DNA here is from genome assembly GCF_008033135.1 of Chitinolyticbacter meiyuanensis. Classification (NCBI taxonomy): domain Bacteria; kingdom Pseudomonadati; phylum Pseudomonadota; class Betaproteobacteria; order Neisseriales; family Chitinibacteraceae; genus Chitinolyticbacter; species Chitinolyticbacter meiyuanensis. The sequence goes on along the minus strand of NZ_CP041335.1, from coordinate 3,089,562 downwards.
GCCAGCTCGCGATCATTTTTCCCATGCTGGTGGGAGCTCCCCGTCTGTTTGCCAAGGAAATCCAGCTCGGCGGCCTGATGCAGATCGTCAATGCCTTTGGCAAGGTATACGACTCGCTCGAATTCGTGATTGCCAGCTTTAATTCGCTGGCGGTCTGGAAGGCCGTGATCGATCGCTTATCGTTGTTTGAACGCGGTTTGGGCCAAGTGGCTGTACTTCCAGTGATTGAGCCGGTCGAAGTGGCGCGGGAGTTCGCCGCGAATGAGCTTGTCGTGCGTAAACCGAACGGCACGGTGTTGTTGGAAGGCCTCTCAATCAAGCTCCAGCAAGGAGACCGGCTACTGGTTCAGGGCTTGTCCGGCACAGGAAAAAGCACGCTGCTACGAACACTGGCCGGTATCTGGCCCTATGCGGATGGCCAGACTGCGTACCCTGCAGACGCTCTGTTCCTGTCGCAGCGGCCGTATATGCCGCTCGGCAGTTTACGAGAGCTGCTGTGCTATCCCCGCGAAGTCGATACCGACGATGCCACGCTGGCCCGGCTGCTTGAGCAAGTCCATTTGCCGCATCTCGTGGGCCGACTCGCAGATATAGACAGCTGGTCACATATCCTTAGCCTTGGAGAGCAGCAGCGCATTGCGTTGGCCCGGACTCTGTTGCAGCGGCCGCTTGTGCTGGTGCTGGACGAGGCAACGTCGTCCATCGATGAACCGACAGAATCTGCGCTGTATCAGACCTTGATCGATACGCTGCCCAACACCATCCTGATCAGCGTCGGCCACCGCTCATCGCTACGCCAGTTCCATACCCGTTTCCTCGATTGCCTGGGCGACGGCCGTTGGGCGCTGGCCTGAACTTGCCGCCGGCGAGCCCGGCGGCCCGGAACCATCATGACCGTACTGCAAAACGATAACTTCCTGCGCGCACTGCTGCGCGAGCCCACCGACTACACCCCCGTCTGGCTGATGCGCCAGGCCGGGCGCTACCTGCCGGAGTACTGCGCCACCCGCAAGCAGGCCGGCTCCTTTCTGCAGTTGTGCAAGAACACTGAGCTGGCCACCGAGGTGACGCTGCAGCCGCTGGAGCGCTTTCCGCTCGATGCGGCCATCCTGTTTTCCGACATCCTGACGGTGCCGGACGCGATGGGCCTGGGCCTCTATTTCGCCGAAGGCGAGGGCCCGAAGTTCGAGCTGCCGTTGCAGGACGAGGCCGCGATCCAGGCACTCGCCGTGCCGGACATGGCCGAGCTGCAATACGTGTTCGATGCGGTCAGCAGTATCCGCCGCGCGTTGAATGGCCGTGTGCCGCTGATCGGCTTTTCCGGTAGCCCGTTCACGCTGGCCTGCTACATGATCGAAGGCGGCAGCTCCAGCGATTTCCGCCGGGTGAAGAAGCTGATGTACGACCGGCCCGAACTGCTGCACCGGGTGCTGGAGGTCAACGCCATTGCTGTCACACAGTACCTGAACGCGCAGATCGCGGCGGGTGCCCAGGCGGTGCAGATCTTCGATACCTGGGGCGGCGCGCTGCCGTATGGCAAGTACCAGGCATTCTCGCTCGCCTATATGCGCCGCATCGTCGAAGGGCTCACCCGCGAGGCGGACGGGCGCCGCGTACCGGTGATCGTGTTCACTAAAGGCGGCGGGCTGTGGCTGGAAGACATCGCTGCCACCGGCTGCGACGCGGTGGGCCTGGATTGGACCGTCGACTTGGCGCAGGCGCGTGCGCGCATTGGTGATCGCGTCGCGTTGCAGGGCAATTTCGACCCCAATGCACTGTTTGCCAAGCCGGTGGCGATCGAGGCGGAAGTAGGCCGCCTGCTGGCAAGTTTTGGCCAGGGTAGCGGTCATGTGTTCAATTTGGGCCATGGCATCAACCAATTCACGCCACCCGAGCATGTGGCTGCCTTGGTGGCTGCCGTTCACGCGCGGTCGAAGCCTTACCACGCGGCAAGCGAGTAAAACGCCGAAAAACAAGTGCTTAGGCCTGAAAGTTAGTGTGAGGCTATCGCTGTCGCTTGTAAGTTATGCACAACATCGTGCAGCGGTTTGTGCCCTTGTCAAGCGCTGAGCGCAAAAATGCGAGGCGTTGAGGGTAAAAAAGTAAGTCATTGATTTTAAAATGATTTATTTGCTGGTTTAAAAAATAGGCAATCTAGCCTTCGCCTTGAAAATACTGGGTATCGGGCCACATATCGCCAGATTGCTCACAAACTTATCCACAAGAGTTGTGGGTAGTTGTTGATACGCTGATGTAGCTGCTGCCCATGCCTGTTTTCGCGCCGATTCACTTCTGTTTTTCCCATCAGTGGGTGCTTCACGGAGCCCCGCGATGCTGACTGAGCGTTATGTCAGCGTGGCGCTCGACGTGCCGTTGCCACAGTGCTTCGACTATCTGCTGCTGCAGGGCGAGGTGAACATCGGCGAACGGGTGGTCGTGCCATTCGGCAGGCAGACGCTCTCTGGCATCGTGCTCGCCGTGCATGGTGATCCGCCGCAGGTGGCCAAGTTGCGCGCGGTTGAAGCCGTTCCTCGCGACATGCCGGCACTGCCGGATGACGTGATTGCGCTGTGCCGCTTCTGCGCCGACTACTATGCCTACCCGATCGGCGCCGTGTTCGCGGCGGCGATTCCCGGCGCATTCCGCCAGGCCCAGCCTTGGCCGGGTTTCGAAGCGGCAATGGCCTACGTGGCGCCGGATACCGAAGCATTGCTGGCCGCGCTGTCGCCGCGCGCCCACAAGCAGCGCGCACTGGCGCTGCAGCTGGCACAACCGCAGGCTGTCGAGGCGATCCGTGCGGTGGCGGGGGATGCGATGCGCTGGGTGCGTGACTGGCTGGACCACGGCCTGGTTGTGCAGACGCGCCAGCCGGCGGTCGCGCCACAATGCACACCGACCGCGAGCCCCGCGCTGAATGACGAGCAGGCCTCCGCCGTCGCCGCGATCAACGCAGCACAAGGCTACAGCCCGATGCTGCTGTACGGCATCACCGGCAGCGGCAAGACCGAGGTCTACCTGCAGGCGATTGCCGCCATCCGTGCTGCCGGTCGCCAGGCACTGGTGCTGGTGCCCGAGATCAATCTCACGCCACAACTGGAAGCCCGGTTCCGTGCCCGCTTTCCCGACGAGCACATCGTCAGCCTGCACAGCGGTCTTGCCGACGGGGAGCGGGTGAAGGGTTGGCTGGCTGCGGGGGAGGGGCGTGCCGGCATCGTGCTTGGCACGCGGCTGGCGGTGTTCACGCCGATGCCGCGGTTGGGGCTGGTGGTGGTGGACGAAGAGCACGACCCGTCTTACCGCCAGGCGGAGGGCTTTCGCTATTCGGCGCGCGATGCGGCGGTCTATCGCGCGCGGCTGCGCGATGTGCCGATCCTGCTGGGCTCGGCCACGCCCAGCCTGGAAAGCTGGCGGAACGCGGAGGAGCGCCGCTATCGATTGTTGGCGCTACGCCAGCGCGCGGTGAACGGTGCCATGCCGCCTAAGATCGAGCTGGTGCCGATCCAGCGCGCTCGCATGGTCGATGGTTTCTCTGACTATGTGCTGGCAGCGATGCGTAACACGCTGGCTGTTCGCGGGCAGGTACTGGTGTTCATCAACCGGCGTGGCTATGCGCCGGTATTGTCGTGCCATGAATGCGGCTGGATATCGAGCTGCAAGCACTGCGCGGCGCGGCTGGTGCTGCATCTGGCCGAGCGGCGGCTGCGGTGCCACCATTGCGGCTACGACATCCGCGTGCCGCAGGCCTGTCCGGACTGCGGCAACCATGACCTCAAGCCGCTGGGGCATGGCACCCAGCGAGTCGAGGCGGCGTTGGGTGAGTTGTTTCCCGATGCCAACGTGCTGCGTATCGACCGTGACAGCACCCGTCGCAAGGGAGCACTCGGCGAGATGCTGCGCCAGGTGCATGCGGGCGAGGCCGATATTCTGGTCGGTACGCAAATGATGGCCAAGGGCCACGATTTCCCTGGCCTGCAGCTGGTGGTGGTGCTCAATGCCGACACAGGGCTTTTCAGCGTCGATTTCCGCGCCGAAGAGCGGCTGTTTGCCCAGCTGTTGCAGGTGGCGGGCCGGGCAGGGCGAGCCGGTACGCCTGGTCGCGTGCTGATCCAGAGCATGTATGCCGAGCACCCGTTCTACCACGCTCTCGTCGCCGGTGATTACGCCGCGTTTGCCGATGCCCAGCTGGCCGAGCGCCGCTCACTCGCCTTGCCGCCCTATGCCGCCTGGGCCGTGCTGCGCGCCGAGGCCAAACAGCTGGCGGGCGCGCTCGATTTCCTGCGCGAGGCGGCCGGCCTGCTGTCGGACTACCCGGTGCACGTCGCTACGCCGGTACCCGCTGCGATGGCACGCAAGGCCGGCTGGGAGCGCGCGCACGCGGTGATTAGCGCCGATGCCCGCCCGCCGCTGCAGGCCGCGCTGCGCCTGCTCGCCACCCACTACGCCGAAGCCGCGCCGCGCGGCGTGCGCTGGGCGCTGGATGTCGATCCGCAGGAGTTCTGAGTATTTCTGCCGCCAGCGCGGCCTATGGCCCATGCTAGGCTGATTGTCCGTTTCTGCCTCTGGATTGTGATGCCTGATACCGTGTTCCTTATCCTTAACGGCAAGGCGGCAGACAACGCCGAGCTGCGCGCCGCCATTGAGTCCGCACGCCAGCATGGCGCCGATTTGGCTGTGCGCGTGACTTGGGAAGCCGGTGACGCCGCGCGCTACGTGGCCGAGGCTGCGGCCGCCGGCGCCAGCACGGTGATCGCGGGCGGTGGCGATGGCACTGTCAACGAGCTCACCACCGCCTTGCTTGCGCTTCCCATTGAACAGCGGCCAGCGCTGGGCATCGTACCCATGGGCACCGCCAACGATTTTGCTCGCGGCTGCGGCATTCCGCTCGACATCCCCGCTGCGCTTGATCTTGCACTGACCACGCAGCCAAGTGCGATCGATGCGGTGCGCGTCAACGACCGCGCCTTTCTCAATATGGCGACCGGCGGCTTTGGCACGCAATTGACGGTGGAAACCCCCGAAGAGCAAAAGGCGGTGCTCGGCGGGCTTGCCTACCTGCTCACCGGGCTGCGCCGCTTTGGCACCATCCAGCCGGACCATGGCCGCATTACCGGCCCTGACTTTGCCTGGGAAGGGCAGTTTCTGGTGTTGGCCATTGGCAATGGATGCCAGGCCGGTGGCGGACATCGCTTGTGCCCGGAGGCCCGGCTGAACAACGGCCTGCTGGATCTGCGCATCCTTGCTGGCGATGAGCTGCTGCCGGCGTTGCTGTCACGCCTGATCGACGGTGAGGATGCCGAGAGTGTTGTCCAGGCGCGCCTGCCCTGGCTCATGCTGGAAACGCCCAACGAAATCCATCTGAACCTCGACGGCGAGCCGCTGGCAGGAACGCGCTTCCGCGTGGAGGTCGAGACTGGCGCGATCAAGTGCCATTTGCCGGTCGATTGCCCCTTGCTCGATTGAGCAACGAAAAACCCGGCGCTAGGCCGGGTTTTTCACGACGGAGCGGGATGCCTCAGATCGCTTCCTCGTTGGTCTCGCCGGTACGGATACGCACCACGTGCTCGACCGGGGTGACGAAGATCTTGCCGTCGCCGATCTTGCCGGTGTGTGCAGCTTTGACGATGGCTTCGATCACTGCGTCGACCTTGTCGTCGCTGATCACCACTTCCACCTTGGTCTTGGGCAGGAAGTCGACCACGTATTCCGCGCCGCGGTAGAGCTCGGTATGGCCTTTCTGGCGGCCGAAGCCCTTGACGTCACAGACGGTAAGGCCGGAAATGCCGAGGTCGGACAAGGCCTCGCGGACTTCGTCCAGCTTGAAGGGCTTGATGATGGCTTCGATTTTTTTCATTGCTGGGTCCTCGGGTAAGACATTTCGTTATTGGCCACCCAGGCGCATGGTGCGCGAGGGACCACTACCACCGATCAGGTTCATCAGCGGCGCAAATTGCGCTGCCTGGGCTTCGGCCGGGGTAAAGGTGAGGGCGCCTTGCGGCCCTTTCTGTGGATCGATCTGGCCACTACCGCTGATGGCCAGCGCGCCGCCGATGGGTGTGATCTGCCAAGTCGGCGTTTGCCCCTGTTTGCCGAGGGCGACGCGATAGTCGCCAAACGGATTGACCTGCGGGGTGACCAGCGAGTGGGCGCGTAGGAATTGCAGCTGCACGCCAGTCCAATCCTGCAACGTTAGCCGTGGTGCGTCGATCTGTAGGTCGCCACCGAGCTGTACCGACGCCAGTCGCTTGTCGAGCGTGAACAGTGGCGCGGCGGGTAGACGCAGCGCCACCTGTTCGGCTTGCAGTCCGCCGAAGCCGACTGCAATACGCGCCCGGCCCTGCTGGTCGCGGTCTCGTGTAGTGACTTGCCAGGCGAGCTGACCACGCAGCAGTGCCGATGGCAGCCAGGACCAGCGCACGTCCGACAGCAGCTGCATGCCGTTCACACCGACCTGGCCTACACGGCCGTGCCAGACAGAGCCATCGACCAGCCCCAGCTGCCAGGGCTTGGGCACGAAGCCGCTGAACAGCGCGACCGGCAAGCGCACGATGGCGAATACCATCACCAGGCCAACAATCAGCCAGCGCAGCTTGGACATGCGCCACTTCATCGCTGCAGCTCCAGCGTCGCAGTGACGATGCCGGCTCCACCGGCTGCCTTGACCTCCAGCTTGGCGATGCGCCCCGTGCCTTGCAAACCGTCCAGCAATGCGAGCAATTGCGCAAACGGTGCGCTGGGGATCACCACCTGCAGTGTTTCCGCAGAGAGTGGCCGTAATTCTGCGGTGATGCCGGATTGGGTGATGGCATCCTGCACGCTGCCGCGCAGATCGCCGCTACTGCTGCGTGTGTTGCCCGCCGCCTTCAGTTGGGTGATCTGGCGCTGCATCTGGGCCAGTTGGGCTTCCAGCTGTGGCACTTGCCGACCCAGTCGGTCACGGCCGCTGCTGGCCGGTGCCCACAGTACCGCGTAATAGAGCGCGATCAGCAGCACCACACCGCAGACGGCGAGGAACAGGCGTTCGCGCGGGTTGCGCTCGCGCCAGAAGGACACGAGTTTCAGTTGCAGGGCATTCATGGCTGGGCTTGCACACGCAGTAGAGGGCCGCTGGAACCTTGGGCCAGTTGGGCGGGTATGCCGGCGGCGTCGAGTTGCGATTTCACTGCGGTGGCATCGCCCTTGATCGCCAGCTCCAGTTGACCATCCGTATAGCGCAATGCGTCCAGCTGCAATGCGCCGCCCGTTTGATCGAGGCGCCGCAGCAAGCCGGCAAGGCGATCACCGCCGGCATTGCCGCCTTCGTTCACGCCTGCTTCGCGTAGCCGGCTCTGCAGCTGCAGCACCGGATCGACCACAGGTACGCCCGGCAGTGCGGCGGCAAAGGTCTGGCGCATCTCGCGTTTGAGTGCTTCTGCCCGGCGCGACAGCTGCCACCAGTCGGCAATGTTGAGCACGGTGAGCAGGATCAGCAAGGCGCCGGCCAGCACCGCAGGGCGGCGCCATGCCTTCCAGTCGAATTGCCAAGCTGGCCGGGGAGCGAACTCGGCCTGCAGCAGGTTGTGCTCCGGCAGCAGCACAGCGGCGAGCGCCTCGATTGCCAATGTGGCGACCGGCGTCTGGCCCACCAGCGTTGCGACCAGATCCGGAGGGGGGCACACAGCTTCGCCGCCCGGGTCCAGCAACAGCACGTTGCCATCGGGCAGGGTGAGCTGTTGCCACGTTCCAGGCGTCGTTTCGATCAGATCGGAGAGTGCGTAGGCGCCATCGACCACATGCCCATGCGTGCGCAACAGTTCGATCCAGCCAGCCAGCCAGGCCCGTTCGACTACCTGCACCCGCCATTGGCCATCGCCCAGCGGATGCAGGCCGAACCATTGCGATGCTGCCGGGGCCAGCAACCGGTCTTCCAGCGCCAGCGGCAGCAGCGCACGCAAGCGGGCCGGCGGCTGCTTGGGCAGCGCCACCACATGCTGGCTCAGGCGCGTGGGGGGGATCAGTAGGGCGAGATGGGCGGCGGACGGCAAGTCCGCCACGGTGCCGCGACCGCTGTCGAGCGCGCCACCTGCCGGCGTGAGCCAGGTCAGTGTGGTCGCTTCGGCGACTGGGCCATCGAGAACGAGACGCAGCAGAGGGGACGACGGGGCTGTGCTCACGAGGATCAAGGCAGGCTTGAAAGGAGGTTGGAGTATCGCATAAAGCTTGCGGTCAGGGCGGCAGAAGCTGCGCCGTGCAGCTGGATTGCCCGGTGCGCTGGTGGGTTTGGCGCGCAGCCGGCTTTCCCCTATAATCGCTCTCCTTTGCGACGCCAGCATGGCAGCGCAGTGCGAGCGTGGCGGAATTGGTAGACGCACTGGATTTAGGTTCCAGCGCCGCAAGGCGTGAGAGTTCGAGTCTCTCCGCTCGCACCACACTTCATCGGTTTTGCAGTCGAGCCCGCCCTGAGGTCGGATTGGCTGAACCAACAAAAAACCCGCGACCAGTCGCGGGTTTTTTGTTGGGCGCTTGGCGATCAGGCGTTCTTGGCGCGCTCGAAGCTTGCCATGATCTCTGCTTCCGCAGCGGCCTTGTCGGCCCAGCCGGTCACCTTTACCCACTTGCCCTTTTCCAGGTCCTTGTAGTGCTCGAAGTAATGCTTGATCTGGGCCAGCAGCAGCTCCGGCAGGTCTTCCAGCTTCTGGATGTGCTTGTACATCGGGCAGATCTTCTCGACCGGCACGGCGATGACCTTGGCATCCAGGCCCGACTCGTCTTCCATACCCAGCACGCCGATGGCACGGCAGCGGATCACCATGCCGGGAGCGAGCGGGAACGGGGTGTGCACCAGCACGTCGGTTGGATCACCATCGAGCGACAGCGTGTGCGGCACGAAGCCGTAGTTCATCGGATAGGACATCGAGGTGCCAACGAAGCGGTCGACGACGATGGCGCCGGCTTCCTTGTCGAATTCGTACTTGATCGGCGGGGCATTGGCCGGGATTTCGATGATGACGTTGAAGTCTTCCGGCAGGTTCTTGCCGGCGGGGATCTTGCTGATATCCATCTGTTCCTCGAGGGGTGCGTTGGCAACGGCGGCAAGTATATCGGCGAACCGAAGCGCCACAAACCCTGTGGCGCTTCGAGTCAGCTTCCTTACTGCGCCGTGTAGGACGGGAGCGTGTTGGGTGCGAAACGGAACGAGCGGCCGTCCACGGTGACAGTGATATAGACGCCGTCGTGTACTGCGGTCGGAATGCGCGTGAGCTGGCAGCCGACGTCGATCAGCATCAGGCTCTGGTGCTGCTGCCGTGCCGTGTTGGCACGCCAAGTGCCATGGAATTGCGGTTTGAAGTTCGATTTGACGGGGTTGACCGGAAACTGGTCGGTCACACTCAATGCGTCGAACCGGTTGCCGCCGATCTGCCGCATACACAAGGTGGCGGTCTCGTTGACGAGCTTCACGCTGCCGAGCGCACCGCCAGTGATCAGTGGTGCATTGAGCGAGTGGAAATTCCACTCCCAGCGGATCGGGCGTTTGGCCAGCAGATCGTCGTGTACCAGGATGAGGCCAGGCTTGATATAGACGAGGCTGCGAACTGCGCGGGTGACTGTATCGGCATCGTAGGCCGCCGACGCATCGCCAGTGACCATGACAAAATCGCCGCCATCCTGATACCCGGTGATCCGACCCGTGGCCGAATAATCGGTCGGCAGTTTCTCGATGGCCGTGCGTTGGCCGGTGCCGCCATCGTAGGTGATGGCGTTATGCGCTTTGGTCTGCCGATACCAAGCCTTGCCATGCGGCGACAGGTAGTAGTCGTAGTAGCCACTGTCGATCAGCAAGGCCTTGCCCTGACTGCCGACGATGAAATGGTTCTGATCAGCGTGGCTATGGTTCACCGAGCCGAAGGCGCTGGACTTGAAGTGGATGGTGGTGCGATCCGGATCAGTCAAGCTGCTGTGCATCGAAACTTGGCCGGTACTCGGGAAATACGCCGCTGAGGTCGAGCGCCCGGGTGAGGCCGTCTTGGGTGGTGAAACTGGCGGTGAGAGCAGGGTGCGTGACAGCGGGTCGTGCTTGCCATTGACCGGCAGGACGGTGGCCATCCAGTTGGTGGCGGGGCCGGGCATCCGAGTAGCCAACCAGTAAGCGTAATAGTTGACCTGGTAGCCCTCGATCACCGCGCCGTCGCCAAATGGCGCGTGCAATTTGCCGTAGGGAATGGAGTAAAGCCGGTAGATGGCATAGTTGCGCATCTGCTGCAGCCGATATGGATTGGCGCCGGTTACTGCATGCAGGGCGTCGAGGTACGGGAAATTCTCGTCCATGAACCATTCGGCGTAACCGCCACCGTTGCCGTGAGCGCCGTCGGCGGCGCCCCACGGGTGAATGAAAGTGTAGGCAAATGGCACCAGCCGGGCGAACTGGCTCTGGTTGAACTGGGTGACATCGTTGCCGCCATCCCCTGCCATCACTGCCGTTGTGGCGGCCAGCGCCACCAGCGACGCGGTGGCGTGCGAATCCAGCGGCATGCGCTCCAGCGCGCGGAATGGGCCAATCACTCTATCCTGGGCCTGCTTGGCGCGGACTGCGATTGCACGAAGCAACGCATCGCGCTCGCTACTGGATAGCGCGCTATAGAGGTGGTCGTAACCCAGCGTGAGCGTCCACAGCAGATTGCGTACGGGGATATCGGTGTTGCTGTCCCGCCCATCGAGCTTCACGGTATCCCAGCGCATCAGCTGCAAGAGCCGGGACTTGGCATCGGCGAGGGCATCGTTCGCGAGCTGACGCTCGGTGCTTACCCCGGAGCTGCGCCACATGCGCCAGACCAGAATGGCATCTTCCATCCGGGTTTCTTCGACTTCGGTCACCGTTTTGAGGGCGCTGTCTGCGGGCTGGCTGCTGGGGCTGTTGAGTTCCACCTGCTGCCGCACCCGGCCGACCAGCGCATCCCAAGCCGCACGGCGTTCACCCAGGATGTAGGGCCGCAGCTGGTCCAGATACGCCTCCGTCACGATACGAGGATGCGGCGTTGCTACGACCGCCTTGAACCAGGCCGCATCGGTTTTTGCGTCGACAAGTTTGCCCGGATCGAATACATCCTGTGCCTTGCTGGCAATGGCGAAGCTACGCCAGGTGCCGTAGTCGTGGGTACCGTTCTCGCCCATGAAGCCGCCGGTGACGCGCCAGCGATAGCTGCCTGCCGGGTAATGCTCCCGGGCCAGGTACCAGTTGGTGTTGAGGTAATGCGTGCGCACGCTGCCATCCGGAAAGCGGATCTGCAGCTTGTAGTTGATGGCCTGCGTGGCAGTGCGCAGCTTGTGCAGCGGCCAGGAGAACGCCGGCGGGTTCTGGGTGACGCTTTGCCCCGGTGCAGGCCGGATCGGCATGACAGCAACGCCATCCGCGCGTTGCTGTTCAGTGAGGGTATCCAGCCAATCGCGGGAAACCGGCTCAGCGATTGCCTTGATGGGGGTGAAGGCCGCTTCGGCTGCCGTGGGAAGCCAGCAGGCGGCGGTCAGCAGGGGTAGCAGGCTGGCACGACGAAGAGAAGACAAAAGCATGGCAATTCCTGTTGTGAAGCCGGTGTACAGCGGTAATACGATTGATCAGCTGCGTACGTTCGCAGCGCGGCATGACAATTCCGGGGCGCTGGGCGAGCGGGAGGACGGGCGGTGGCAGCGATCCGGTATTCGGTAATGCACTCAGTTCGTTGAATAGGCCGGCAGCAGGCCGGGACGGAACAGGAACTGGCGGCCCTGCAGTTCGAGCAACAAGCCCGCGCTGGTCTGGGCTACTGTCGGTGTGGTCGTACCCTTGCAACCGACATCGATCAACACCAGGCTTTGCAGCGCGTTCCTGGCACTGCTGGTCTGCCAAGTGCCATGGAATTGCGGTGCGAAACTCGCCAAGGCGGGATCGACGGGGAATTGGTCAATGACGGTCAGGCGATCAAAGCGCTCTACACCGATCTGCTGCATGCACAGCGAGGCGTCACCGTTGGTGATTTTCACCGTGCTGCTCGCTCCACCGGCGGTATTGGGGGCATAGAGCGAGTGGAAATTCCACTCCCAGCGCACTGCCCGGCTGGCGGCAAGATCATCGTGTACCAGCAGCAGGTCTGGCTTGAGGTAGAGCACGGTGCGTCGAGCGCGTGTGATGACAGCCGGATCATAGGCAGGTGTCGCATCACCGGTCGCAATCGTGAAATTGCCGCCGTCGTGATACCCGACGATCTGGCCCATCGCAGAAATATCGGTGGACTGGCCGTTGGCTTCGGTTCGTTGCCCGGTTCCGCCGTCATAGGTCACTGCGTTGTGTGCCTTGGTCTGTCGATACCAGGCCTTGGCATGCGGTGACAGGTAGGAGTCGTAGTAGCCACTGTCGATAAGCAGGGCCTTGCCCTTGCTGCCGATGACCAAGTGATTCTGATCCGCATGGCTGTGATTGCTTGAGCCAAAAGGGCTGGACTTGAAATGAATCGTGGTGCGCGCGGTATCGGTCAGACTGCTGTGCATCGAGACCTGGCCCGTACTGGCGAATAGCATGCTGCTGCTGTTCATGCCGGGATCCGCCGCCGTGGCCGGGTCGATCGCTGGAGACATCAACGTACGCGTCAGCCCACCGAAATTGGCGCGAATCGGTTGCTGGGCAGCCATCCAGGCCGTGGCCTGGCCAGGAATGCGGGTGGCCAGCCAGTAGGCGTAATAGGGCACCTGGAAGCCCTCGATGACTGCGCCGTCACCGAACGGTGCATGTAGGCGGCCATACGGAATCGCATACAGCCGGTATTTCGCATAGTTCTGCATCTGCTGCAGTCGATACGGATTTGCTCCGGTGACCGCGTGCAGCGCATCGAGATAGCCGAAGCTGTTGTCCATCAGCCATTCGCCATACCCCCCGCCATTGCCGTAGCCGCCGTCTGCGCCGCCCCACGGATGGCCGAATGCATAGGCCAGCGGCACCAGCCGTGCGAACTGCGCCTGGCTGAACTGCGTGTTGCCACCCACGGAATCGCCGGCCATGACCGCGGTCGCGCCGGCCAGCGTGATCAGGGAGGCTGCCGAATGGGCTTCGAACGGCATGCGTTCGCGCGCGCGGAATGCGCCGATTGCGCGACTCTGGACCTGGCCGGCCCGGGTCGCGATCGCTTGTACCACCGTGTCGCGTTCGCCGCTACTCAAGTTGGTGGAGAGATGGTCGTAGCCGAGCGTCAGCGCCCACAGCACATGACGGACCGCAACGTCGGTCGCGCTGTCCTGTCCGGTGAAGGTGTTGTTGTCCCAGTTGGCCAGGTTCAGCAGCCGTGCCTTGGCATCGGCCAGCGCGACGGCAGCGGCCGATTGTTCGGTGGCGTTGGCCGAACTGCGCCAGACACGCCAGACCAGGGCAGCTTCTTCGATGCGTCGCTGCTCCGTTTCGCTCACCGATGTCAGTTGTGCGGTCGCGGGCAACGCGGGGGGGGCCTGTGCTGGATCGACCGCCTGCGTCGCCACGCGGGCAGCGATCGCATCCCAGACTGTTTTGCGTTGGTTGAACAGGAATGGCCGCAATGTGTCCAGGCGGGCATCGGTCAGCACACGCGGGTGCGGAGTGGCTGCGATGGCTGCAAACCAGCTGGCATCGGAAGCTGCGGTGACCAGCGCCCCAGGGTCGAACAGTGCCTGGGCGTCGGCGCTGATGCTGAACTGGCGCCATGCACCGATAGCATCTGCGCCGCCAGCCTCAAGGCCGCGCCCGATTACCCGCCAGGTGTAGCTACCTGCACCGAACTGCTCACGCGGCAGGAACCAGTTGGTCGCAACGGGATAGCGTCTTACGTTGCCATCGGGAAACCGGACTTCCAGATCGTAGTCGTAGACTTGGTTGGGTGCTTTGGGAGGGTGCAGTGGCCAGCTGAATACCGGTGGGTTCTGTGTGACCACCTGACCTTCCACCGGCAACGTCTGCACCGTGCCCCAGCCACGACCGCGTTCGCTCTCGATCAAGGCGGTTTGCCAGTCGTTGACCACCGCAGGCCGGGGGTCGTCGATCTGCTTGAACGACGCTGCCAGTGGTGGCGGAGTCGGGGTAGGGCCGGAAGGCGTTGGGGCGGGCGAGCCGCCCAGGCCATCGCTGCCGCCACCGCCACCGCATCCGGCCAGCAACACGGCGGCGCAGAGTGAAACGAGGGGAGGAAGCGTGGGGCGCAATGACATCGGGGAAAGCCTCGGGCGCGTGGGGTCGGACGCCAGAGTAGAAACCGTCATTGCCCCCGACTGCGAGCAGGAACCGCTAGCCGCAGCCTGACACCGACAAACGGCATTCCATTGTCGTGCTTGCGCAAAATATGACTATGTATTTTCTTGTTTGTAAGAAAAACATCATCTTTGTATGCGGGGCCTTCGCTCGCTCCACCACACTGCCATTCCGATCACTGCCCCGCCCAAGGCCAAACGGCCCAGATTTTCGTCCTGACCCCAGATCAATACGTGCAGCAGGATGCCTACCGGAATGTGCATATTGTTCATCGCGCCGAGGGTGCCGGCATCGACCAGGCTGGCGCCCTTGTTCCACCAGAAAAAGCCCAGTGCCGAGGCGATGAGGCCCATGTAGAGCAGCACGCCCCATTGCGTGGCGGTGCTCGGCAACTTGGCCGGATTGCCGAAGATCAGGAACGAGGGCAGGGCCACCAGCAGCGCGCCGACGAAGAACCAGCCGAAGCTGTCGCGCGCCGGTCGAGGGTTGGGGTAGCGCAGCAGCAGCCACTTGTAGCCGATCTGGCCCAGCGCAAAGGCGAGGTTGGCGGCCTGCAGCATCAGGAAGCCGGTGAGGAAATGGCTGCTGATGCCGTCGAAACGGATGATGGCCGAGCCGGCAATGGCGATCAGTGCCGCCTGCGCTGCGCGTGGCGAGAAACGTCGGGCAAATGCGTCATCCAGCAAGGTGATGTAGATGGGCGTGAAGATGGTGAACAGCAAGACTTCCGGCACCGAGAGAAACGCGAAGGAACGATAGAGCAGCAGGTAGGTCAGGCCAAACTGCAGCGCGCCGCACACCATGGTGCCGACGCTGCGCTGCGATGGCATGCCCGCAGGGCGCAGCAACGGCCAGAATACGGCGCCGGCGATCAGCACTCGCGCCAGTACGGCGAAGTCGCTGTCGACCTGGCCGGCAAGGAATTCGCCGATCAGGTTGAAGGAGAGAGCCCAGACGACAGTGATCAAGGCGAGATAGGGCATGGTGAAAGCCGCAATGCAGGGGAGGAGGGGAAGCCGGCGATGATAGAGGCGGGTGCCTGGCACGTCACGTGCTTCAATCGCCTTTGCCTGCCACTGTGCCGAACCATCTCGCTGCCGGAATGCGGGTGCGTGCGGCCTTGATCGGCGGCAACACTGCCGCAGCGCTGCACCAACATGACACACCCAGCCGCTACAATCGATGCACATCCTCTGTGATCTCCCGCCACGCCGAGCCTGACCATGAAGCAGCACTACCTCACACCGCTGTTCGATCCCAAATCGGTCGCCGTGATCGGTGCTTCCGAGACCGAGGGCGCAGTCGGCAAGACCGTGTTCGCCAACCTGATCGAGGGCGGTTACGCCGGCAAGCTCCATCCGGTGAACCTGCGCCACCCCACGGTGATGGGCGTGAAGGCGGTCAAGCATGTGCGGCAGGTGAAGCCCGCGCCCGAGCTTGCCATCATCACCACGCCGACGCGCACGCTGAAGACCCTGGTTGAGGAATGCGGCAAGCATGGCGTGGCGGCGGTGGCCATCATGTCGTGCGACTTCGTCGGCACCGACGAGAAATCGCGCGTGCTGCTCGACCAGTTGCGCGCCTGTGCGCGCCAGTACGGGCTGCGCATCTTCGGCCCCACCGTGTTCGGCCTGGCCCGGCCGATCGCGCGCATGATCGGCGCGCACTACCAGGGCAAGATCAAGGGCGGCAACCTCGCGCTGGTGTCGCAATCGTCGGCCGTGGCCTCGGCCATCCTCGATTGGGCTGAATCGCACGATGTCGGCTTTTCCAGCGTGGTGTCGCTCGGCACCGAGGCGGATGTTGATGTCGGCGAAACGCTCGATTACCTGGTCTCCGATCCCAAAACCCGCTCCATCCTGCTCTACCTCGAGGATGTGGCCGATGCACGGATGTTGATGTCCGCGCTGCGTGCGGCCTCGCGCACCAAGCCGGTGATGGTGCTCAAGGTGGGGCGTTACGACGACAAGGTGGCGCTGGGGCGCACGCATAGCGAGCGCTTGATCGGCCGGGATGACGTGTTCGAGGCGGCACTGCGCCGTGCTGGCGTGCTGCGTATCCGCTCGATCAACCAGCTGTTCATTGCCGCGCGGGTGGTCAACGGCAACTACCGCACCAAGGGGCGCCGGCTTGCCATCCTCACCAACGGCATGGGCGCGGGCATGATGGCAGTCGATCGCGCACATGATCTGCACATCCAATTGCCGACGTTGGCGCCGGAAACGCAGGCGCGGCTGCAGGCGCTGTTGCCGCCACAGGCGGTGACGGTGAACCCGGTCGACATCCTGGGCGATGCTTCGGCCGAGCGCTTCCGCCTCGCCACCCAGGCGGTGCTGGACGATCCTCAGGTCGATGGCGTGGTGGTGGTGTTCACGCCGCAGGTCGGTACCGACCACATGGCCACGGCCGAGGCGATGATCGCGCTGCGGGCCAGCACCGATAAACCCATCCTGCTGGCCTGGATCGGCGGGCGCAAGGTGGAGGGCAGCCGCAAGCTGCTCGCCAAGTCCAGCACCGCTTGCTTCAACGCCCCCGAGCACGGCGTCGAGGTGTTCTACTCGCTCGCCTCCTGGCAGTACAACCAGCAACTGCTGCTGCAGACCGCCGCGCCGCTCGGCGAATGGGAGAGCCCCGATCTCGATACCGCGCGCACCATCATCGATACGGTACTGGCGCAGGGCCGCAGCGCACTCGACGAGATCGAATCCAAGGCCGTGTTGCGGGCCTTCCATATCCCGGTCACGCCGACGCTGCGCGCCGCCAGCGCCGACGAGGCGGTGACCGTGGCAATGGGCCTGGGCCTGCCGGTGGTGTTGAAACTCGACGTCGAGGGCATCACCCACAAGACCGACATCGACGGCGTGGTGCTCAATATCCAGAGCCTGGTTGCTGTCGCTGCCGAGGCCAATCGCATGCTCACCCGTGCCCGCGAGCGCTTTGGCGATGCGGTCCGCGGCCTCACCGTTCAGCCCATGCACCAGCGCCGCTTCGGTCGCGAACTGATGCTGGGCGTGGCGCGCGACAAGGCCTTTGGCCCGGTCATTACCTTCGGCGCCGGTGGTATCGCGGTCGAGGTATTCAATGACGTGGCGGTGACGCTGCCGCCGCTCAATGAATACCTCGCGCAGAACCTGATGCGCCGCACCAAGGTGAAGAAGATGCTGGAGGCGTTCCGCAACCAGCCGGCGGTGAACCTGGAGGCCGTGGAGAACGTGCTGTTGCGGCTGTCCGAACTGGTGTGCGAGCTGCCGCAGGTGCTGCAGCTCGACATGAACCCGCTGGTGGCCGATGAAAGCGGCGTGATCGCGGTCGACGCACGCCTGGTCGTCGCGCCGGTGGAAGAGAAGGCTCGCCGCTACCAGCACATGGCCATCCATCCCTATCCATCGCAGCTGGTACAGCTCACCCAGCTGAAGAATGGCGTGCCGCTCACCATCCGCCCGGTGCGGCCGGAAGACGCCGAGATGATGGCGGCCTTCGTTGCCGAGCTGTCGGACGAGACGCGCTACAACCGCTACATGAACACGCTGAAAACGCTGCCGCAATCGATGCTGGCCCGCTTCACCCAGATGGACTACGCCCGCGAAGTGGCGCTGGTCGGTACGCTCGGTGAAGGCGAGGACGAGCGCATCCTCGGTGTGGCGCGTTTCACCGTGAACCCGGACTACGACAGTTGCGAATTCGCCATCGTCATCGCCGACAGCATGCAGGGCAAAGGCCTGGGGGGCCGGCTGATGGAAGCGTTGTTCGCCGCTGCCCGCGATATGAGCCTCGATCTGGTCGAAGGCGAGGTGCTGACCAGCAACAAGACTATGCTCAACTTCATGAAGCGCCTCGGCTTCGAAATCCATCCCCATCCCGAGGATGATGGGCTGAAGTGGGTGGTGAAGCGGTTGTGAGCCCAGAGTCGCGAACGTAATCCGCTTGTTGGCAGTGCATCGCGGAACGGCCAATTTACCGGCATTGGCACGTGGCTCAGATTGCTGAGCAGGCCTTTTCCGTAAGTTTGCGATTTTGATCAAATGCCCCTTGAGTAGAAAGGACATATTAGCTGTTTGGTATTAGAATCCTGCTCGCTGTTCAGGACAGCTGATACGACAACTAAATGATCTACTCGAAGAAATCCAAAGGGGGGCCAATGAGTAAAAATCAATCGCTTCAAAATCAGATGCTTAAGCGGGTGTTAATGGTCGGTGCGCTCGCCGCGACAATGCTGATGAGTGGTTGTGCAAGCATGTATGTTGATACCGCTACGCGCGATATTCAGCCGGGCGATATCAAGCCAGTTGCTCAACCACAGCCGGTTCAACTGAAGTTCGAGTTTCAGACCAAGGGTGCGCCGAATGCCACAGCGACGGCCTATCTCAAGGATCAGGTCGCCGAACAAGTCAAGAAGAGCGGGCTTTTTTCCAGCATTGATGGCCCGGCTGGTGGGGCACTGCTGAATATTGTGTTGAACAACATCCCGCTAACCGATAACCCGGAAGGGAAAGGATTCGTCACCGGGTTGACATTCGGTCTGGCAGGCAGCGTCGTCACGGATGGCTATGTCTGTAAATTGACCTATCTGCCTGCGGGAGATGCTCAGCCGGTGAATAAGGAAGTGCGGCATGCCATTCACGCTACGATTGGCAATGCTAATCCGCCTGAAAACGCCATTCCTTCGAAAGATGGCGATGAGGCGGTTCGTACCATGACGCGCCAGATCGTGGACAACGCCCTGAAAGACCTTTCTCACGATCCGAACTTCAAGTGAAACTGAATATGATCATCAAACGCACACTGGCGCTGCTTCTGGCGGTAAGTTCCCTGTTGCTCACGACCGGCTGCGCCCAGCTCGTCATGGGGCCGCCGCAGTCCAGCCTCGACAATACGATGCGGCTTCGTGCCGCAAAGGTCAGCCCGGCCAATGTAGGTGAATTCAAGCCTGCCGAAGGCCTTCCGGCTGGCAAGGACCAGTCCTTTTCACTGCGTGGGGCCAACAGCCTGAAGGCGCCTACAGATGGCTCCTTTACGCAATATCTTCGTGCCTCACTGATCGAAGAACTGAAGGCGGCTAACTCCTTCGATCCGGCTTCGCAGGCAACGATTACCGGCACCTTGTTGGATACGGATCTTGATCCTGCCATAGGCACCGGCTCCGCCATGCTTTCTGCGCGGGTGATCGTGACCAAGGATGGAGAGCAGCGCTTTGCCAAGGACTTTACTGCGCAAAGCTCCTGGGATTCCTCCTTTATAGGTGCCGTGGCTATTCCGCTGGCAGCGAACAACTATGAAGGCCTGTTCCGCAAGTTCATCGGTCTGCTGCTTGAGGATGAGGCTTTCCTTGCGGCATTGAGATAAGCGGGTAGATCTCCTCTGTTTGACATGCCAGAAGAAAAACCGGTGAGGTGGTATTCGCCGGTTTTTCTTTTTCAGACGTCATACGCAATTGACAGATCGATAATGCGATCCAGCCGCTGGGCCGACTGCAGCGTTTGTTTTAATCATTGCAGGTTGGCGGGCCCAATTCCTGTCAGCAGGCCATACCAGTGGGCGGCTTAGTCTTTCCTTTTTGCGTGGGATCAGTGATCAGTAGCTGCACATTAATGCTGGGGTGTAGGCGTGGGGGCGACTTCCGAGGGTGGAATGGCAACGCCAGCTCGCGGCGCTGGCAGAAATGAAATCAGGGCCGCAGTGCAGCCCCGATTCACTTCAACTTCACGACACGGCTTACTGCGGCAGCAGTCCCGGCCAGTTGCTGGCGGTGATTGCCTGCGGGTAGCCCGCGTCGGCACGATCGCTGGTGATGCTGTAGCGGATGTAGCGGCCGTCCTTGAGGAAGAAGTAGGCGCGGGTGTCGTCCCACTTCAAGGTGGCGGCTATTTGCGTCGCGTAGGCACCGAGACCCGGCCAGCTGCTGTCGTTCACCGGCTTGGGATAGCCGGTGTCGACCTTGTCGGCGGTGAGGTCGTAGCGCAGGTAGCGGCCATCCTTGAGGAAGATCTGCACCTTGCTGCCGGTCCAGCGCAGCGTGGCGGCGATCTGGGTGGCGTAGGTGCCAAGGCCGGGCCAGCTGCTGTTATCGATCGCCTTGGGGTAGCCGGCGTCGACCTTGTCGGCGCTCTTGTTGTAGCGCAGGTAGCGGCCGTCGCTGAGGAAGAAGTAGGCGGTGGATGCATCCTTGCTGAAGCCGCCCACCAGCAGGTCCTTGTAAGCGGCCAGGCCGGGCCAGGTGCTGTCGGTGACTGGCTGCGGATAGCCACTGTCCGCGCGATCCAGCGTCTGGTTGTAGCGCACGTAGCTGCCGTCCTTGAGGAAGAAGTAGCTGCGCGTGGCATCCCAGTCCAGCGTGGTGCGGACGGCGGCGCTGCCCAGGCGCAGGCTGATCGGCGTGCCGTTCAACGTCAGCGTGTAGTCGCGCGAACCTTCCGGGGCGGCGCTGTCCAGGTAGCCTTGCTGCATCGCCGGCACGCTGGCGATCACGCTGCCGTTGCGGGCGATGTCGACCATGCCCGATTGCAGGCTGTACCAGCTGAAGGTCTGGCTGGTGCTGGTGGCGGGCATCAGCTTGCGCACGGGCTCGGCGCCGAGCAGCGGCGCGCCGTCCAGCAGCCACTCCATCTTGGGTTCGATGCCCAGGTGACGCAGCACGGTCGGGGCGATCCAGGTCTGTGGCGCGTAGCCATACAGGCCGCCGAAGTCCTGGTTGGGTACGCTGCTGACGAACTGGGTGAACTCGGCATTCATCGCCTTGTTGCTGGCGATGAAGATGGTCTTCTCGCTGGTGGTCTGGCTGCCGTGGTTGTAGCCCAATGGTGCTTCGCGGCCGTGATCCGTGGTGACAAGCACCAGCCAGTCGTCGCCGGTCTGCGCCTGGCGTTGCTGCACGGTATCGAGCAGGCGGCCCAGGCGCGCGTCGGTGTTCCGCAGCGCATCGTTGTAGGCGGTGCCAAAGCCGCTGTCGTGGCCGGCGTGATCGGGATCGTCGAAGTGCAGGAAGATGAAGTCGGCCGGCGTGGTCTTGAGCAGCTCGACCACTTTGTCGGCCACGGCTGCATCGGTCCAGCCGGAGGCGTTGAAGTTGTTGCCGGCCACATCGTTGGTGAAGAACTGCTGGTTGATCGCCGCCCAGTCGGTCACGCTGGCGATGTAGGCATTGGGCCGGGCATCGCGGATGCGCTTGAACAGGCTGGGATACTGGGGATTGGCGAGACCCGAGCTGTTGCTGGTGACCTGGTGCTTGTTCATCCACACGCCGGTGAGGATGGTGGACCAACCCGGGCCGCTGACGGTGGGCTGGGCGCTGCTGGTGCCGTTCACGCCGCCGGTGTAGGCGCGAGTAACGTTGAGCCGTGCCAGGTTGGGCAGCTGCAATGCCTGCATCTTTTCGTATTGCGCGCCGTCCATGCCCACCAGCAATACCTTGGGGGCAGCGTGCACCCAGGTGGCCAGCGTACACAGCAGCGCGAGGCATAAGCCCCGTAACCATCGACTTGCCATGATTTCCTCCAGAGGTTTAGATGACCCGCAACTGCGGGCGGAGGAAAATTACGCCAGCCATTTGTCATGCTGATTGCGACTTTGAGACGTATAGATGACAAGGCGGCAAGGCGAGCGCCAAGCGCATGCAGCAGCGCTGTGGCTTGATTACGGCGCGCCGGACATCGTGTGATCGCCTGAAGCGCCCACCCCGTTGAACTGCTCAGGCGGATGCGGCAAAGCGCCGGCTGACGCTCTGCTCGGCGTGCTCGACATCGCACAGCGCCCAGAGCACTGCCAGCGTCCAGTTCAGGCGCAAGGGCAGCAAGGTGGCTTCGTCGGCGTTGCTGGCAAAGTAACCGAAGGCGCCGACGGCGTTCTGCTGGCTCAGCAGGTAGGCGATGGCGTCGCGCACCACCCGGTCGTCGCGCTGGCCCAGTAGCGCCAGCGTTCGGATCAGCAGCGCGGCATCGACCAGCCGGTAATCCTTGCAACTGGTGATGAGTTCGGTGGTCAGTGCAGCGATGTCTCCAGCGCCCTCCAGCCTTGCCGGGTCGCCACCGCTGAGTGCCAATAGTCGCGTGGCGTAGCTGAGCACTGGTTCGTCGCCTGTCCTGGCTGTAGCGATGCGAGGCGGTATGGCCGACGGGGGATCGATCCAGCCCAAACGTTGCAGGAAGGCGCAGGCCGGCCAGGCTTGCGGAAATTGCACCAGATCCACGCTGCCGATCTGGCCGGAGAGGTGTGACAACAGCGCATTCAGCGCTGCGCATTCGATGGCGTGGCTGCGCAGCGCCCAGGCCAGCAGCAGGCTGGTATCCGCACCGATCTCGTCCCACAGCGACTGGGGTTCGGCTGCATCGTCGATGCGTTGCGCCAGCCGCCGCAATGCGGGCGCGATCAGGTGATCGGCCGGGCGGTGATCGGCTGGCAGCGCGATACCGAGCGCGAGCCCAGCCCCGGCGCGGGCAGCCAGCTTCAGCTCGTCATCATCGACATGGGTACAAAGGAAGGTGAGGGCATCACGATACGGCGTGACCGGGCAGGCCGGTTGCGGCTGGGTAGTGCCGGGCTGTGGCAGCGGATAGTCGCCGCGGCCAGCACGCAGCCACATCGCCGCCGCAAGGGCGACCACGATATTGGTGTGATAGGCCGTCTTCCATTGCCGGTACGGCGCACCATGCTCTGCTTCACAGCGTGCTTCGTCGATGATGCCGGCGGGGCCGGCGATGCGGCCGTCGGCTTCCTGCTGCGCGGCGAGGTAGTGCCAGCCTGCGGCCAGCTCATCCGACCGGGCGCTGCCGAGGCACAGCGTGGACGCGATCAGCTCGGCGACGAGATCGGCATTGCCGCTCTGGCGGTAGTGGCGCAGCAGTGCCTCGACCAGTGTGGCGGCGTCGGGCTGGGCGAAGTCATCACCCCAATCTGCGCGGCGCAGGCCGAAATCGGTCATGTAGAACAGCGTGTGGGTGATGGCGTAGGCATCGCTGTCGCTGAGCTCGACCACATTGGGGCGGCCTGCCAGCAGCGTGTGGCGGAAGGTGGCCGCGGCGCCGGGGCGGTCGTGCGCCAGTTCGGACAAGGCGAGGAAATGCAGCAGGTCGAGCTGGCGGTAGGGAATACGTTCGGCCAGCAACGCGTGCCGGGTGGCGAGGCTTTGTGCCAGCACATGCCGGTACTCGGCGTGTTCGCGGTTGCACAGGTGCAGCGCGGCGTAGGTTAGGCCATAGAGCAGCAAGGCGCCGTGATCGCGCGCGGCCAGCTCGTAGTAGGCCGGCTGTGCGGCGATGGCGGCGACGTGGTCGAGCATTGCCTCGCGTTCGCTGGAGAGCCGTGCCGGATCGAGCCGATGCATGTAGGCGGCGAGCAGCGCCAGCTCCAGCAAGGCCTTGTGCGCAAAGGGCCCCTCGTCGGCTGGCGCTGTCAACGGCGAAAAGCAGTCGAGGTTGCGGCACAGCCAAGCCACGCTGCGGTCGTGAAGCTGGGCCACCAGCGCGCGCAGTGCAACCGGATCAGGATCGGAAGAGGGAGGCATGGGAAGGCTCTCGTGGCGGTTGAAGGGCGATGCCGGGTTGGATTCCGGCATCGCCGTTGCACGTCATTCGCGGATCACTTCCTGCTCGATGTCCTTGGCGACCACGAGCACGTAGCGTTCCCAGGCGAGCACGTAGCCGGCCACCTGTTCGAGCTTGCTGACAGCACCGACCACGCGTTCGACCGGCATGGAGAGATCGATCAGCTTGCTCTCCTGCAAAAACTGCATGGCCTTGCGCGCATCAAAATCCGGATCTGGTCTGGTAGCCATACCGCTTACCTCACTTTCGTTCTCTCGCCGGTGGTCAGCCGTACCCTTCCAGGGCGCCGACCGGCTGCGCCGTCCCGGACATCGCTTGCGGGATGGTTTCTTTTTACTTTCTTGTTTTGAAACAAAAAGCTAGGCGTGTCGTGATCTTGCTGCAAGCGGGTTTATCCGTGTTACGACGGGCGGCATGTCGATGGCATCAGCCTGAGAAGCGTGGTGCTGGCGCCCCTCAATTCTTTGCCTGTTTTGCTGTCGGGCAGCGCGTTTGAGAGCTGGCGGACAGGGTCGTCGATCAGGCGATTTACCTTGCGCATTCAACAGAGTTGGATGACACGAGGGTGTTGCTATTGCGAAATGCTGACGGCAATTGAAAACAACACAACAGCACCTCCTGACAGGCGGCCACGCTTGCGCATCGGTGCTCGCCTGCAAGGAGAGATCCTGTTAAATTCATCCAATCATTGGATGAATTAATTGCGATGCCCATCTACAAACCTTCTCTCGTCGAGCTGACCGCCGATGCACTGCGCGAGCGGATCATTGTCGGAACCTGGCCACTGGGCAGCCGTATCCCCATCGAGCCTGAACTCGCCGCGCTGCTGGGCGTGAGCCGCAACACGGTGCGTGAGGCGGTGCGGGTGCTGGCGTTCTGCGGGGTACTGTCGGTGCGCCAGGGCGACGGTACCTATGTGGCAAGCCGGCTCGATCCGGCGCAGGCCTTGCGCGCGCTGGCCCAGGCGTGCCTTGTCGAGCAACTGGAAACCCGCGCCATGCTGGAGGTGGAGTCGGCCCGGCTGGCTGCCTTGCGGCGCAACGATGCCGATCTGGCTGCCCTGCGTGCAGCGTTGGCGGCCCGCGGCGAACGGGCAACGGATGAACCGCTCGATGGCTTTATCACGCGCGACATGGCGTTCCACCGCGCGGTGACGGCGGCGGCACACAATGCACCGCTGGCGGCGCTTTACGATTTCTGCGCCGAATCGATCCGTCAGGCACTGCGCGTGACGCTCGACGACACCAGCCTGCCCGAACCAGACCACGCGGCGCACGCCGCCATCGTCGACGCCATCGCCGCGGGGGACGCCGAGCTGGCGGCGCAGGCCGCTAGGGCGGTGATCGGACCGACGCTGGCACGGCTGGAGGCTGAACGATGACGCAAACCTCGGGTATGCTGATCGATGCCGAAGTCGACGATGCCGGTGTGAAGCCACCACGCCGCTTCAATCCGCTCTGGCTGCTGGTCGGCATGTTCATGGTCGGGCTCAACCTCAGGCCCGCGCTGTCCAGCGTGGCGCCGGTGCTCGGTAGTGTGCGCGAAGGATTGAGCCTGTCCTCGGCGGCGGCTGGCGTGCTGACCACGCTGCCCGTGCTGTGCCTGGGGCTGTTCGCGCCGCTGGCCCCCAGGCTGGCGCGGCGCTGGGGTGCAGAGCGGGTGATCCTTGGTGCCTTGCTCGTGTTGGCGGCGGCGCTGCTGTTGCGTGCCTCGGGTCAGTACGCGGCGCTCTATGTCGGCACCGTGCTGGCGGGCGCGGTGATCGGTATTGCCGGCGTGTTGCTGCCCGGTATCGTCAAGCGCGATTTCCCGCAGCAGGCGGGCACCATGACCGGGCTCTATACGATGGCGCTGTGTCTGGGCGCGGCGGTGGCCGCCGGGGTGACCGAGCCGCTACGACTCGCCAGCGGTCACTGGCAGGCGGCGCTGGCGTTCTGGGCGCTGCCAGCCTTGATTGCCGTGCTGTTCTGGGCACCGCAACTGCGCCGCGCCGACCGGGGCGGCCACCGCCAGGTGTTCCGTG
Source organism: Chitinolyticbacter meiyuanensis (assembly GCF_008033135.1). Classification (NCBI taxonomy): domain Bacteria; kingdom Pseudomonadati; phylum Pseudomonadota; class Betaproteobacteria; order Neisseriales; family Chitinibacteraceae; genus Chitinolyticbacter; species Chitinolyticbacter meiyuanensis. The sequence continues at coordinate 3,063,788 of NZ_CP041335.1, read as the reverse complement.
TCAGCAGCCTGTGGCGCGATCGGCTGGCCTGGCAGGTGACCGGCTACATGGGCCTGCAGTCGTCGCTGGCCTACGCGGTGTTCGGCTGGTTGCCCACGCTGTTGATCGATCGTGGCCTGACGCCGCTCCAGGCGGGCTGGATGATGTCGTTGTCGGTGCTGGTGCAGCTTGTCACCGCGCTGGCCGGGCCATGGCTGGCCACCCGCGGGCGCGACCAGCGTGCGGCCATTGCCTGGATGCTGGTGCTGACGCTGGCCGGCCTGCTCGGCTGCCTGTATGCGCCGCTATCGCAGCTATGGCTGTGGGCCGTGGTGCTGGGTCTGGGGCAGGGAGGAACGTTCAGCGTGGCGCTGACATTGCTGGTGCTGCGCTCGCGCGATCCGCACGTGGCGGCACAACTCTCCGGCATGGCGCAGGGTGTCGGCTATGCGCTGGCTTCGCTCGGGCCACTGCTGGTCGGCGTGCTGCACGACGTGGCGCGCCATCCGGCCACGCTGGGCGTGTTCTTCACACTGGTGGTGCTGGCGGCACTGGCCTGCGGCCGGGCAGCCGGGCGCGAGGGGCATGTCGCTGCGCGCACTGAACCACTCGATTAGGCGCGCTTGACCCAACTCCTCTCAGCGATGCCGCACTGACAGGGCGCATGCCTGCAACCGAAGCAAGTCCGATTTACTGCTTGTTCCGAGGGGAATGAAGGAAATCCGGTCGATCGTTTTTCAGGACGCGTTGTGCTGCTCACCCGGATTGCCAAACCGGTTTGTCGCGCTAGGCGCTTGTCCGCTGCGCATCCATCTCCTGGCACATCGGCACGTGCTCGGCCAGGTAGTCGAGCAGTGCGCGCACCGCCGGCACCAGGCCGCGGCGCGAAGGGAATACCGCGTGAAAGAGGCCGGGCGCCAGCGACCAATCCGGCAGTACTGGCACCAGCCGGCCGTCACGCAGTTGGTCCTCGCACATGTATTGCGGCAGGTAGCCCGCGCCCAGGCCGCTGAGCACGGCGAGCTGCAGCGTCAGCAGATCGTCGGCGATATAGCGCGGGTAGTGCTGGAGGGCGAATTCGGCACCGCCTGGCCCGATCAGCCGCAGGGTGGCCCGGCCGTCCACCGCCGACATCGCCACGGTATCGAGCCAGGAAAGCTCCTCTGGCCGGCTCGGCTGGCCCTGCCGCAACAGCTGCGTGGGGCTGGCCACCAGCATGGTGCTGGTGCGGCCGAGCTGCTTCACCACCAGGCTGCCGCTGTCAGACAACGTGGGGCGTACACGCAGTGCCAGGTCCACGCCTTCCTCGATCAGGTCGACCACGCGGTTGCTCACCTGCATGTCCACCTTCACCTGCGGGTAGGCGGCGAGGAAACGCGGCATCAGGTGGCCGATCACCGTCTGCGCCAGCGTCACCGGGCAGACCATGCGGATGGTGCCGCGTGGTTCGGCCTGCACGTGTGCCACCGCCTCGCCAGCGCGCTCGGCCTCGTCGCGGATCGCCGCGCAATGGCGGTAATACAGCTCGCCGGTCTCGGTGAGCGACAGCTTGCGGGTGGTGCGCTGCATCAGCCGCACGCCGAGGCGTGCTTCCAGCTCGGCCACCCGCCGCGATAGGCGCGATTTGGGAATGCCCAGCGCGCGGCTCGCCGCGGCGAAGCCGCCGCGGTCGACCACCTCGGCGAAATACAGCATGTCGTTCAGATCCTGCATGGTGCGGCTCGATTGTCCTATTGGTGGGACAATCTATCGCATTTTCGCCGGCTTATCATGGAATCGACGCAGCAGCAGAATGCACTCCAACACCACGACGCGTGGTGACGACCCGACAGGAGAAACCATCATGAAGCTGCTGCACATCGATTCCAGCGTCCTTGCCGCCAACTCCGTTTCGCGCCAGCTGACTGCGCGTATTGCCGCCGAATGGCAAGCCACCCACCCCGGTACCCAGGTCGACTACCTGGATCTGGCGACCGACACCCCGGCCCACCTCTCCGGCGAAATCCTTGGCGCCCGCTTCACTCCGGCCGAGGCGCACAACGCTGTGCAGAAGGCGGAAACCGAGCTCACCGAAGCGCTGCTGACCCAGTTCCTGGCCGCGGACGTGATCGTGGTCGGTGCGCCGATGTACAACTTCTCGATCCCGAGCCAGCTCAAGGCATGGATCGATCGCATTGCCCAGGCCGGCCGCACCTTCAAGTACACCGAGAATGGCCCGGTGGGCCTCGCCACCGGCAAGACGGTGCTCGTGGCATCGAGCCGCGGCGGCGTGTACTCGGCCAGCGAAGCACTGCGTGCACTCGATCACCAGGAGGCCTATCTCAAGACGGTGTTCGGCTTCCTCGGCATCACCGATGTGCGCTTCGTGCGTGCCGAAGGCGTGAACATGGGCGACGCGAAGAAGGCCGAGGCGCTGGCATCGGCCGAGAAGGAAATCGTGGCACTCGCTGCCTGATCCGTATCGGTAGTCTGACCATGGGCCCGGCACTGCCGGGCTCTTTTACTTGGAGCGGGGAATATGGACGGCGGAGGGCTGATCTGCGTATTCGAGGATGCTACTGCGCCGCTGGCACTCGGGCCCCGTGAGCGGCTGGAGCCTGGCGATGTCGCACTGCTGGCTGCGTCACCGGCGTTACAGCGTACCGACGTAGCCTGGTTGCCGGGTCATACCGGCGACGAAGTGCGCTGCTGCAAATGCCAGATTCCGGTGGTGACGGCGCCCGGGCTGCGGGTTCGGGTATTGGCGGGGCGCTTTGCCGGCGTAGCTGGCGCGCTGCCCTGGCCTGCGCGGTGCCTCGATGCCTATATCGCCACCTGCGCGGTGTTGCCGCTGGGGCAGGGCGAGCGTTGGCGTCTGCTATACGGCGAGGTGGTCGACGAGGGCGATGGCCTGCGCGCACTGCAGCCCAGCCATGTGCTGCTGTGGTCGGACATCGTGGAAAACACCGATCCCGCCGGGGTGCCCGTAAGCATTAGTTACTGCTAAAGTTGTTGCATGTCGTATCCCGCCAAGCCCCTGTCTGCGCTGACCGTGCGCGTAGCCACTGCCGAGGATTTCGCCAGCATTTGGCCGATCTTCCGCGCCGTGGTCTCGCGCGGCGACACCTATGTCTATGCGCCGGAGACCGACGAGGTGGAAGCGGAGCGGCTATGGATGCAGCTGCCGCTGCGCACCTACGTGGCCGAGCTGGGCGGCGCCATCGTTGGCACCTATTACCTCAAGCCCAACCAGCTAGGCCTGGGCGATCACGTGGCCAATGCCGGCTACATGGTTGCCGATGCCGCGCGCGGCCAGGGCGTCGCCTCCGCCATGTGCCTGCACTCGCTCGATACCGCGCGGGCACTCGGCTTCAAGGCCATGCAGTTCAATTTCGTGGTCAGCAGCAACCACGGCGCGATCCGGCTGTGGGAGCGCCACGGTTTCGCCGTGGTCGGCCGTGTGCCGGGCGTGTTCCGCCATCCCGCGTTGGGGCTGATCCCGGCGCTGGTGATGCATCGCTTTCTCTGATCGGTGCCGACGCTCGCCAGCCAGCGTGGTGCCCGCTACCCTGCGTGGTGAGGGAGGATACGATGGCATCGAACATCATCGTGATGGGCGTATCCGGCAGCGGCAAATCCACTGTCGGTGCTGCGCTGGCGGCGCGGCGGGGTTGGCGTTTCGTCGATGGCGACGATCTGCATCCGCCGGCCAATGTCGCGAAGATGGCGGCGGGCGAGCCCCTGACCGATGCCGATCGTGCACCATGGCTCGCGCGGATCGCCGAGGCCTTGCAGGACTGCGGGGACATCCCGCTGGTGATCGCCTGCTCTGCGCTGAAGCGGCGCTATCGAGACCGCCTGCGGCAGGCCGATTCCGGTGTACGCTTTGTGTTCCTCTACGGTAGCGCCACCTTGCTCGCGCAGCGATTGAGCGGGCGTGCCGGCCACTTCATGCCTACCAGTCTGCTGCAAAGCCAGCTCGACGCGCTGGAAGCGCCGGGGCCGGACGAAGCGGATGTGCTGCCGTTGGCGATCTCCTTGTCGCTGGCGGAACAGCTTGCGGTCATTGAACACAGTCTGCAGCAGCGCTGAACGCGCAGTAAAAAGCCCCGCATTGCGGGGCTTTTGTCCGGGCGCTGGCGCTTACTTCAGGCCGGCTTCCACCTGGATGGTCAGCTTCACTTCGTCGCCCACGGCCGGCACATAGGCGCTCATGCCGTAGTCGCTGCGCTTGAAGGTGGCGGTGGCTTCGGCGCCACACCATTGCTTCTTGGCCATCGGGTGCTGGCCGCACTTGAAGTTGCTCACGGTGAGGGTCAGCGGCTTCGAAACGCCCAGCAGGGTGAAGGTACCATCCACGCCCACCAGCTTGTCGCCGTCGAACTTCAGCTTGTCCGACTTGAAGGTGGCGGTCGGGAATTTGGCGACGTTGAAGAAATCCTCGCTCTTGAGGTGGTCGTCCCGCTTGGCGAGGCCGGTGTCGAGGCTGGTGGTGTCGACGGTGATGTCGAGGCTGCCGGACTTCTTGGCGCTGTCGATCACGATGGTGCCGGTGGTCTTGTCGAACACGCCGTGCTGCACTGAGAAGCCCAGGTGGTTGAGCTCGAAGCGCGGGTAGGTGTGGGTCGAGTCGATCTCGTAGGTTTGCGGAGCGGCGACGGCTGCGGTGGCAGCGGCGGCGAACAGCGAGGCGATCAGCAGTTTCACGGTGGGTTTCTCCAGTGCTTATTGGCCGGGCTTGCCGGCGAGGGTGAAGCGGAACTTGACTTGCACGTCGTCGGCGACGGTCTCGGTGTCAGCCCAGGCGCCATCGCCCAGCTTGTATTGCAGGCGCTTGAGCGGGAAGCCGCCATCGAGCTGCAGATCGTTGCCGACCGGCTTGGCGGTGAACTGGGCGACAACGTCGCGGCTGGTGCCCTTGATCGTGAGCGGGCCGCGGGCTTCGAACTTGCCGCCGCCCAGCGCCTTCACGCTCTTGGCGGTGAAGGTGGCCTTGGGATGGGTGGCCACGTCGAACCAGGCCTTCTTCTTGGCCTCGGCATTGCCGTCCGGCCCGCCGACATCGATGCTGGCCAAGTCGACGGTGAAGGTGGCTTGCGTGGCTTCGGGCTTGGCCGGGTCGAATGCGACCTGGGCGGCGAAGGTCTTGAAGTTGCCGTCCACCCCCACACCCATCTGCTTGAAGGCGAAGCCGATCTGGCTCTTGGCCGGGACCAGCGTCTGCGCGGCGAAGGCCGGGGCGGCCAGGGAGAGCGCGACGAGCGCGCCGGCGAGCATGCGTTTCATGGTTTCTCCTGGTTGTTGTACGGATGCGTGGCTCAGTGCTGGCCGGGCAGCATCCGCTTGAGCGTGATATCGCGGTCGATGAAGTGGTGCTTGAGCGCGCCGGCCACATGCAGGCCGACCACCACCAGCAGCGTGTACGCCACCACCTCGTGCGTCTCGGCCAGGATATGGCCCAGCGCTTCGTCCTTGGGGACGAAATCCGGCAGCGGGACTACGCCGAACAGCACCACCGGGAAACCCTTGGCCGAGCTCATCGCCCAGCCCAGCAGCGGCACCAGGGCCATCAGCAGGTACAAGAGGTGGTGCACGCCGGCAGCGAGCCGGGTCTGCCAGGCGGGCTGGCCCGGCAGTTCATGCGGCGTACCGTGCTTCAGACGCCAGGCCAGGCGTGCCACGAACAGGATCAGCACGCTGATGCCGATCCACTTGTGATACGAATAGAGCTTGAACTTGAGCGGCGACAGCGGCAGCGAGCCGATGTACCAGATGAGTCCGAACGCGGAAAGGATCAGCAGGGCGATCAGCCAGTGCAGGCTTTTCTGTACGCCGTCGTAACGTTCTGCAGCCATGTCTTCTTCCTCGGTCTGGGCAGGGATAAGCCGATTCGGGCCGGATGACGCTGCATCATAGACACAATGTTTCCGCCGAAAATCGTGGGGATGCGTGATTAATTATTCAGCTTTTCGCAACAATCGCCGAAGCCCTGTTCCATGACCGCACGCAGCTGCTTCAGGCTGGCTTCGATGGTGGAAAGTTCCTCGGGCGACAAGGTGGCGAACGCCGGTTCAAGATAGGCGACGTGGGGCGAAAACACCTGCTCGAACACCGCACGGCCAGCGTCGGTCAGCGCCACCGTCAGGCTGCGCCGATCACCGGGCGTGATCTCGCGGCTGATCAGGCCGCGCTCCACCAGGCGGTCGAGCACGCCGGTCAGCGTGCCCTTGGTGATCAGCGTGTGCTCGCCCAGTTCGCGGCAGCTCATGCCGCAGGTATTGCCCAGCGTGGCGATCACATCGAACTGGCCGGGGGTAAGCCCGACCTGGCGGATGTGATGGCCCGACAGACGCTCGAACGCCTGGTAGCAACAGGCAAGCTCGCGCAACACCGGCAGGAACGGGGCTTGCGACACGATGACCTCCTAATGATTCTAGTTAGAACTGTTTATGTAACGTAATCAACTGCCGGCCGCAAGGGGATTTACCTGTACAATCGCCGCCGACCAACAGCCTGCCGCCTTTGCGGCGCCGACCGGGAGTGAATATATGTCCGATGCCGACAAGCTGATTGGCGGTTTCCGCCGCTTCCAGAACAAGTATTTCGCCGGCGAAGGCCAGCTCTTCGAAACACTGAAGCGCGGCCAGAATCCGAGCACCCTGTTCATTGCCTGTTCCGATTCCCGGGTCGATCCGGCCATCATCACCGATTGCGACCCAGGCGACATCTTCGTGGTGCGCAACGTCGCCAACCTGGTGCCGCCCTACGAAGTCGACGGCACCTTCCATGGCGTGTCGTCCGCCATCGAATACGCGGTGTGCGTGCTCAAGGTGAAGCAGATCGTGGTGCTGGGCCACTTCGCCTGCGGCGGGATCCGCGCGCTGGTGGAAGGCTACGAGCCACAGACCGATGCCGATTTCGTTGGCCGCTGGGTGCGCATCGCCGAGCGCGCGCGCTACCAAGTGCTGGCGCCGGGTGATGATCCGGCGATCCGCCTGCGTCGTTGCGAAATGGCGGCCATCGTGGTCTCGCTCGACAACTTGCTGAGCTTTCCCTTCATCGCGGAGCGCGTCGAGCGCGGCGAATTGGAGCTGGCCGGCTGGTACTTCGATCTGGAGCAGGGCGCGCTCTACCAGTACAACCGCGGCGCTGGTGCGTTCGAGGTGCTAGTCGATTCGCTGGCGGCCTGAGTACATCACGCCCCAACGACAACAGGCCCCGCGGGGCCTGTTGTCATATCCATTGCTCAGTGATGCGCCGCGTGCCATTCGGCGATGGCGGCCTTGAGATCCTGGTACTGCTCGCATTCGCCGCATAGCCGGGCCAGCTGTGAGAGATCGGCTTCGGCGGCCTCAGGCTTGTTGGCCAACAGCCAGGTCTCGCCGCGATATTCATAGGCGCCCAGGTGCTTGGGATCCAGCGCGAGCGCGCGATCATAGGCGGCAAGCGCTTCCGGGATGCGGCCCTGCTTGCGGTTCACGTAGCCGGTCCAGTTCCAGGCATCGGCATTGTTGGGGTCGCTTGCGCGCACGCTGTCGAGCTTCTGTTTCGCGGCGGGCCAGTCTTTTTGTTCGATATCGCGCTCCGCATCGTGCAGCTGCGTGGCCGTGGCGGGCTTGCCACCACCGCTTCCGCCACTTCCTCCACCGCCGCCGCCCCCGGCAGCGAGCGGCACGGCGGGCAGGCACAGGATGATGATGGGCAGCAGCGGTTTCATGATGGCGCTCCAGGGACGGTTTTCCTGTTCCTAGCACAACGACATCACCGCTGCGGCGTTGACGCGAAAATCAGATGCCGAACAGTTCGTGCAGCTTGAGGGCGACCCCGGCTTCGGCATTACTGGCAATGCGCGGCACGTTGGGCAGGCGTTCCAGCAGGCGCGGGCTGGCGTTGCCCATGATGAAAGGGTGACCGGCAGTCTGCAGCATCTCGGCGTCGTTCAGGTTGTCGCCGAAGGCGGCGCAATGGGCTGCATCGATGCCCAGTTCGCCCATCACCACGGTCAGCGCGTGGCCCTTGGAGACGGTGGGCGCCATCACCTCCAGGCAGTCCAGCGCCGAGAAGGTCACATAGAGCTCATCGTCGAAACGCTCGCGGATCTTGGTTTCCAGATCGAGCAGGTGGGCGTGCTCGCCGATGTAGAGGATCTTGCCCACGTCCTCGCCGCTGTAGTTCGGCACGTCGGCCACGCGATAGAAGAAGCCCGAATCCTGGTGGTACTTCATCAGGCTCTCGTTCGGCGCGGCAATCAACCACTCGTTGCTCAGGTAGAGGCTGAGCGAGGTGCCAGCGGCGAACTCGGGCTGGGTGAGCTCGCGCACCAGTTCGGGCTCGATGTTCTCTGCGTGGATCTGCACGTCATCCGGATCGTGCACGCGTGCGCCGTTGGAGGTGATCAGGTAGGCGCGGATGCCCAGCACACTGCGGATGGCCTTCACGTCGCAATAGTGACGGCCGGTGGCAATGGCGAACTTCACGCCCATGGCTTCCAGCTTTTGCAGCGTGGCGGCCGTATCCGGGTTCACGGTGTGGTCGGGGGCGAGCAGGGTGCCGTCGAGGTCGGTGGCGATCAGCTGGAGCATGGCGATTCCGAAGGACGATGAGCAAACCCTGATTTTATCGGAGCACGTTGCCGTCGCCGATCCGGAATACTGCCTAGCCGGCGCACGATCATGCACGGTAGACAATATAGGCAAAACCGTCGAGTCAGAACCCGCCGTGTTCGGCGATCCACGCCGCCTCGCGCGTGGTGCTTTCGCGGCCCAGCACCGCGTTGCGATGCGGAAAGCGGCCGAAACGGCGGATCGCATCACGGTGACGCACGGCATAGTCGTAGAAGCCGGCGAAATCCGGCTGATCCTGCCACGGCCGGGTCAGCGCCACCGAGCGATCCTGGTCGGCGAGCGATTCGGAATGCTCGAACGGCAGGTAGACGAACAGCCGCTGTAGCGGCGCCAGTGATTGCACCCAGCCTTGCGTGAGTGCCTGCGTGGCATGGCGCCGCGCGGCCTCGTCCCCGGCAAAGGCGCGCGCGCTGCCACGAAACAGGTTTCGCGGAAACTGGTCGAGCACGATCACGAGCGCCAGCGCGCCATCCGGGCCATCGGCCCAATGATCGAGCTCGCCAATGAGCGCCGCCTCGACGACGGCGAGGAAACGGCTGCGGATGGCCGCATCGAATTCATCGTCGCGCTTGAACCATTGCTGGCGGAACGCCAGCGCCTCGTCGGGCGGGCCGAACCAGAAGGCCAGCACGTCCTGCGGTTGCACGGTGTTGGGGTTGCGGCCGCTTTTGACACGGCCTTCAGGGCTGCTGCGACGGATCAATCCAGTCATTTTGGGTTCCTGCTCGTGCGGGAGGCGGGGCGGGGGCGCTGCCGCCGCGTCGATCATTGCGTGGAGAGCTCGTACAGCACGTCGGGGCAGCGTTCCTCGTTTGCGCTGCCGTCGGTGCAGGACAGCGCCCGAAAGCCATGACGCTCGTAAAACCGGCGAGCCCCACTGTTGGCTTGAAAGGTACGCAGCCGGATGGGCCGCGTGAGTGACGACAGCGCCAGTTGCAACAGCGCAGAGCCTATTCCCCGGCCGGCACAGGCCGGAGCGACGTACAGCTGGTCGATCCAGCCGGCGCCGTCATCGTGGGACACGGCCAGCACACCAAGAATGGTGCCATCCTGGCACGCGACCGAGACGCCCCCGGACGGAATCAGCACCTGTTCGACCCAATCATGGACGGTGGCTGGCGGATGTGCGATCGGCGCATAGGGGATGAAGGCTTCGCGCGACGACATCAGCAGCTCAGCCACCTGCGAAGCGTCTTTTCCCGATGCCGGACGCAGCGTAAACGTAAGGCGATCAGCGTTCGGCATACGGCGCGACCTCCACCTCAGCACCACGTTGGGGCGCCATCGGCAGGTTGAGTGCGACGAGGTGGGCGGAGAGCCGGGCGAGCTCGGCATTGCGCGGCTGGCGGCGGGCCATTTCGGCCAGCGTGGCTTGCAGGCCCAGGCCGTCGCGCGCGGCGAGTTGCACATCGAGCAGGTAGAGCTCGGGTGTGATGTCGTCGCGGGCAAACTGCTTGCGCCATTGCTGGTATTGCTGCTGCGCGCGCTTGAGTTTCGGGCTGATCACCCGGCTTGGCAGGTCATCGCCCAGCGTGGCCACCGTAGCGAGGTTGGCTGGCGCGCGCTCCAGTGCCTGGCGCAATCCGGCCGGCAGGGCGGTACGTTCGCGGGCGTCAGCGCCATCGCTGCGGCGCGGGCCGCTGGCGGCGAGCTGCAGCGTGGCAGGCCCGGTCCAGAGCCCGCTGCGTGCCCGGGCGGTATCGGCAATGCGCAGCGTCGCCCCAGCGGCAAGCTGGACTGCCTCGGCGCCGTCGAGCGCGCGCAATACCGTCACGGGGGCATTGCCCTGGCGCACCTCGCCTTCGACGGTGGTGACGATCAGCGTGGCGTGGGCGAGCGGGGCAAGGCAGAGCAAGGGCAGCAGGCGCAGACGCATGGCGGTCTCGGTTAGGTGGAACCGGCAGTGTACGGGACACGCGGGCGCATGTTCCATCGCGGCCTCGCTTACAATCGCGGCCTGGCGAGGATATACAGATGACGATGCAGACAACCGATGTGGTGGTGATCGGGGCCGGGGCCGCCGGCATGATGTGCGCGGTCACGGCTGGCGCGCGCGGTCGGCGGGTGACGCTGATCGACCACAGCGAGAAGCTGGCGGAGAAGATCCGCATTTCCGGTGGCGGGCGCTGCAACTTCACCAACCTCGATGCGCGGCCGGAATGCTATCTGTCGCAGAACCCGCATTACTGCAAGTCGGCGCTGGCGCAATACACGCAGCACGATTTCATCAAGCTGGTGCAAAAGCACGGCCTGGGTTTCCACGAGAAGACGCTGGGCCAGTTGTTCTGTGACGATGGCTCGCAGGCCATCATCGACATGCTCAAGGCCGAGGTCGACGCTGTTGGCGTCCTTTGGCGCATGGGCACCGGCGTGTTTGGCATCGAACGCACCGAATCTGGCTTCGTGGTGCGGACCGCTGCGGAAACCTGGCAATGCGAGGCCCTGGTGATCGCCAGCGGCGGGCTGTCGATTCCCCAGATCGGTGCCACTGCGTTCGGATACGAGGTGGCCAGGCAGTTTGGCCTTGCCATCGTGCCGACCACACCGGCGCTGGTGCCGCTCACCTTCCAGCCGCATGACCTGTGGGAAGAGCTGGCCGGTGTGGCCGTTGAGGATGCCGTGGTGTCCTGCGGCAAGACGCGCTTTCGCGAGGCCATCCTGCTGACGCATCGTGGTGTATCCGGCCCCGCCATTCTGCAGATTTCGTCGTATTGGCAGCCGGGGCAGGCGATCAGCATCGATTTCCTGCCGGAACTCGATGCCACCGAGTTCCTCGCCGGCGCTAATCGCGATGCGCTGCTGTCCACGGTGCTGGCCGAAGTACTGCCGCGCCGGCTGGCTCAGGCCATTGCGGCGGAGTTCGGCGAGGTGAAGCCCCTCAAGCAATATGGGCCCAAGCCACTGGCGCAGCTGGCGGAACGGTTGAAGCGCTGGCAGGTGATCCCGTCCGGTACTGTCGGCTACAAGAAGGCCGAGGTCACGCGCGGCGGTGTGGATACGCGCGGCCTCGATTCCAAGAGCATGATGGCCAAGACGGTGCCGGGGCTTTTTTTCATCGGCGAGGTGGTCGATGTGACCGGCTGGCTGGGCGGCTACAACTTCCAGTGGGCCTGGTCGTCCGGCTTTGTCGCCGGTAGCCACGCCTAGCTTTGGCGAGCACGATTGGACCGCAATGGCGGGCCAACGTTCGCATCACCGGCGATCGACTTGTGCTGGATCAACGGTGCTGCGACCGTTCATGACATTCATGTTGAAAAGCGTCGGCCACGGGCGTAAGTTGAAATCGTCTTCGGGGCCACGAGCCGGCCTGATGGCGATGAATCGGAAGATCGTTCTTTAACTCAAACCTTGGCAAAGGCGTTGCCGCAGTGATGCGGTCGCGATTGAAGACGGATCAGCGCGCGGCATGCAGCGCGCAGATGAGCCCGTATCCGGGCCCAGGCCAAGCACTCGAACTTGATCCGGACTCGAAGACCCACGGGGCGCCAGCGGCGCCCCGTTCCTTTTTTACGCAGGGCAAAACAAATGGGGCGCTGTGGCGCCCCATTCTGCAGGTGCTGTCTGCGTCAGTTGAGGCCCAGCACATCCTGCATGCTGAAGTGGCCGGACGTGCGGCCGGCGAGGAAACGCGCGGCGCGCAGGCTGCCCTGGGCGTAGATCGTGCGGTTGCTTGCCTTGTGGGTGATCTCGATACGCTCGCCGGGGCCGGCGAATACGGCAGTGTGATCGCCGATCACGTCACCACCGCGCAGCGCGGCAAAGCCAATGCGGCCTTCCTCACGCTCGCCGGTGATGCCCTCGCGCGACCAGGTGGCAATGTTCTTCAGCTCCTGATCCCAGGCGCGGGCCACCGCTTCGCCCATGGCGATGGCAGTGCCGGACGGGGCATCGACCTTGTGCTTGTGGTGCATCTCGACGATCTCGACGTCGTAGCCCTGGTTCAACACCTGGGCGGCCACTTCCAGGAGCTTGAACACTAGGTTTACGCCCACGCTCATGTTGTAGGCCGAGACGATGGCGATGTCGCCGCTGGCGGCCTTGATCGCCTCGCGCCCGGCTTCGTCAAAGCCGGTGGTGCCGATGATCATGTTCACGTGGTGTTCGCGGCAGAGCGCAAGGTGGGCCAGCGTGCCCTCGGGGCGGGTAAAGTCGATCAGCACGTCGGCGCCTTTCAGGGCCGCGAGATCGGCGGTGATCGCCACGCCACTGGGCTTGCCGAGAAAGGCGGTGGCATCGGTGCCGATGCTGTCACCGCCAGCGCGATCGAGCGCAGCGTGCAGTTCGCAGTCCGGCGCCGCGAGCGTTGCTTCGATCAGCATGCGGCCCATGCGGCCGGAGGCGCCGGCAATCGCAATCTTGATCGTCATGGTCAGAATTCCTTGTCGAGCAGCGGCTTGACCTCGACGTCCTTGCCGGTGCCGGCTGCGCCCGGATTGATCTCCGAGCTCATGGTGTCGTCCTTCTTCTGGTCGGGCGCAAGCTTGATTGCGCGCTGGTCTGCGACTGCCGGCAGGGTATCGCCTTGCCAACGGGCCACGCTGTCGCCGTCGAAGAAGATGGACAGCGCCTTCTTCTGCTGCAGCTTGCCACCCTTGGCGTCGCTGTACACATAGTCCCAGCGGTCGGCGTGGAAGGGGTCGTTCAGCAGCGGCGTGCCGAGCAGGAAACGCACCTGGCTGCGGGTCATGCCGACCTTGAGCTGGTCGGCCTTGTCGGCGGTCACTTCGTTGCCTTGCGGGATGTCGAGCTTGTAATGGGGAACGGCGTTCAGCGTGCCGCAGCCCGCGAGCAGCGCGGCGAGCGCCAGCGAGAGCAGGGTCGGTTTGATGATGTGCATGCCTGGATTCACGGGGAAAGCGGGGGCTCGGGATGGGCGTGCCGCAACGGTTTGCGGGCGCACGGCGTTTGTCGTACGGGTCAAAGGCTATATCATACCGGGGTTGAACACTTGTCGCAGCCGAGAGAAACCATGAGCAACGCCGCCGACCTGAAAGAAGCCGGACTGAAGGCCACCGGACCGCGTCTGAAAATCCTCAATCTGTTCGAGCAGAGCGAACAGCGTCACATGACGGCCGAAGACGTGTATCGGCTGCTGCTGAACGACCACACCGACATCGGCCTCGCCACCGTCTACCGCGTGCTCACGCAGTTCGAGCAGGCGGGCATCCTGGTGCGCCACCACTTCGAATCGGGCAAGGCGGTGTTCGAGCTCAACCAGGGCGGTCACCACGATCACCTGGTGTGCGTGAAGTGCGGCAAGGTCGAGGAGTTCTACGATCCGGAAATCGAGAAGCGCCAGGACGCCATTGCCGAGAAACACGGCTTCGAGATCCAGGATCACGAGCTTTACCTGTACGGCGTTTGTGCCGACTGCCAGCAGAGGCGCCAGAAGCGGGGCTGACATCGCCGCCGCATGGCCATGATCTCCTGGCTGGGCGAAGCCCCGCTGTTCCCGCCGTTGTCCCGCGCGCTGGTCGATCCCAACGGCCTGCTGGCCGCGGGTGGCGATCTTGCTCCCGAGCGGCTGCTGGCGGCCTATCGGGCCGGCATCTTTCCCTGGTTCATGCCGGGCGAGCCCATCCTGTGGTGGAGCCCGGACCCGCGTACGGTGCTCTTTCCGGCCGAGCTCCATGTGCCGCGCTCACTGGCCAAGGTGATCCGGCACCGTCGCTACACGGTGCGCTTCGATAGCGCCTTCGATGAGGTGCTGTCCGGCTGCGCCGGCCCACGCAGCGGCGTGCGTGGCACCTGGATCACCGACGAGATGCGCGCCGCCTACGGCGCGCTGCACCACCTGGGGCACGCGCATTCGGCCGAATGCTGGATCGATGGCGAGCTGGTCGGCGGCTTGTACGGTGTGGCGATCGGCCGCATGTTCTATGGCGAATCGATGTTCGCCCGTGCCCCAGATGCCTCCAAGATCGCCTTCGTCCATCTGGTGCGCTGGCTCGATGCGCAGGGCTTTGGCCTGATCGATTGCCAGATGCGCACCGATCATCTGGTCCGTTTTGGTGCCCGGGACATTGCCCGTGACGAATTTGTTGCTACGCTGGCGATATTGACGGCGCAAACGGCACCGCCGCAACGCTGGTCCTACCTGCACCACAACCCGGGAGCGCTTACATGAATCCGCGCGGCCACGCGATTCAACTGCAGTTCTATGCGACAGCGCCTTATCCGTGCAGCTACCTGCCGGAGGAGATGGCGCGCTCCCAGGTGGCCGTGCCGTCCGAGCTGATCGATACCCGCACCTACAGCCAGCTGGTGCAGCACGGTTTTCGCCGCAGCGGCCAGTTCGTCTACCGGCCGCACTGCGATGCCTGCCAGGCCTGCGTGCCGGTGCGCCTGCCGGTGGCCGAATTCGAGCCCAATCGCAGCCAGCGCCGCGCCGGCAAGCAGCATGCCAACCTCAAGACCCGCATCCTCGGTCTCGAGTATTCCGAGGCGCATTTCCGGCTGTACCAGCGCTACCAGGCTGCACGCCATTCGGGGGGCGGCATGGACGAGGACGGCCGCGAGCAATACGAGAGCTTCATCCTCAAGAGCAATGTCGCGAGCTTTCTCGCCGAATTCCGCGAAGGCGCCGAGGTGCGCATGGTCAGCCTGATCGACCAGCTGGAGGACGGGCTGTCGTCGGTCTACACCTTCTACGATCCGGAAGTGACGCACGCCAGCTTCGGCGTGTTCAACATCCTGTGGCAGGTGGGGCTGGCCCGGCAGCTGGGCCTGCCCTACGTCTACCTCGGCTACTGGATCGGCGAGTGCCGCAAGATGGCCTACAAGACCCAGTACCAGCCGATCGAGGGCCTGATCGGCGGCGAATGGCAGCGGCTCGCCTGAGCCCGACGTGAAGAGTGCCGGATGCGGTGCTTGAAGCCGTCACCACTGCAGCGGTTCAATGGCGCATTGCCCGATCACCGCCGTTGCCGATGAGCCTGAGACTGACCCTGCGCGATGCCACGCGCGATCTGCACCATGAACTCGATGCGCTGCTCGACGATGCGCCATTCGCCGACGCCGCGCGCTATGCCCGTTTCCTGCGGCGCCAGGCCGCTGCACTGGTTCCGTTGGAGGCCGCGCTGGAGGCAGCGGGTGTGGCGGCACTGCTGCCCGATTGGCCGCAACGCCGTCGCAGCGCGGCATTGCAGGCGGATCTGGCGCTGCTGGGGGAGCTACCGCGGCAATACCCGGTGCTCGATCAGGCCTGCGACCCGGCGGCAAGCTGGGGGCTGCTTTACGTGCTGGAAGGCTCTCGGCTGGGGGCGCGGCAATTGAAGCGCGCACTCGACGCTCAGGGCGATACCGCGATGCGTGCCGCATCGAACTATCTGGCGCACGGCGAGGGCCTGCCGTTGTGGCCCGATTTCCTGCGGCGGCTGGAAGCGCTCGATCCCGCTGTGCATGCACCGGCGCAGGCCGGGGCCCGGCAGGCATTCGGGCTGTTTCTGGCGGCTGCGCGGACCACGGCCTGAGCAGCTAGCTGCGCGCGAGCAGTTGGTTCAGTTGCTGGCCCAGTAGCGCAGCCGTATAGGGCTTCTGCACGATGGTGGTATTGGGCAGGTCGAGCTGGTCGTGCTCGATATAGCCGGTGACGAACACCACCGGCAGTTGCGGCTGCTGTACCCGGGCACGGCGAGCGAATTCGGCGCCGTTCATGCCGGGCATCGCGTAGTCCGCCACCAGCGCATCGACCTTGGGGCTGGCGGCCAGCAGCGCGAGGCCTGCTTCGCCACTGTCGGCCACCAGCACCTGGTGCCCGAGATCCTGCAGGTGTTGTGCATTGACGAGCCGCACCAGTGGATCGTCGTCGACCATCAGCACGGTGAGCGGGCTGAACGCGGTGTCGGCAAGCGGGGCCGATGGCGCTTCCGCTGGTGCGGCGTTGGCGTGCCAGCGCGGCAGGTAGACGACCACCCGTGTGCCATGCTCCGGCTCGCTCGACAGCGTGACGCCGCCGCCCGACTGGATGGCAAAGCCATAGACCTGGGCAAGCCCCAGGCCCGAGCCCTTGCCGACCTCCTTGGTGGTGAAGAAGGGCTCGAATGCCTGGCTCATTACTTCGGCGGTCATGCCATGGCCCTGGTCTTCGACAGCGAGGCAGACGTAGTCGCCGGGCACCGGGGCGCCCGGCTGCGGGGCCTCGCCCGCGACGCTGGCATTCCAGCTGCTGAGCACGATGCGCCCGCCCTCGGCCGAGGCATCGCGCGCATTGATCGCAAGGTTGAGGATGACCATCTCCACCTGCGTGGGATCGGCGAAACCGGTCCACAGGTCGTCGGCCAAGCGGGTTTCCAGCTGTACGGTGCCACCAAGGCTGCTGGCCAGCAGGTCCAGCATCGCGCCGATCAGCGCGTTCAGATTGACCGCCTGCGTGGCGAGCTGTTGCTGACGCGAGAAGCTCAGCAACTGGTGGGTGAGGCGGGCGCCACTCTTGGCTGCGCTGGCGATGTTCTGCAGCCGCTGGCGGGTCTTGTCGCCGACCTCGACATTGCGCAGGTCGCGTTCGACGAAACCGGCATTGCTCAGCACCACCGTGAGCAGGTTGTTGAAATCGTGGGCGACGCCGGCGGTGAGCCGGCCGACTGCCTCCAGCCGCTGCATCTTCTGCAGCGTCGCTTCCATCCGTTGCCGTTGTGCGATCTGGTCGCGCAGTTGCTGGTTGGCGCTGGCGAGTTCCGCCAGCCGTGCCTTTTCCGCCGTCACGTCACGCACCACGCAGAACAGCAGCGCGTCGGCCCCGGCGACGGTCCAGGATAGCCAGTGCTGGTGGCGCGCGCCTTGCAGCCGGGTCTCGAAGCGCACGGTCAGGCCCGGCAGCAGCCGGGCCAGCGCGCTGCGTGCGGCCTCGGCATCTTCGGCGGCGATATAGCGGTACAGTGGGCCATCGAGCAGCAGCGATTCCGACAGCCCCAGCGCGTTGCTCCATGCCGGGTTGAGCGAGACTGGGGTGAGATCGGGATGGAACACCGCCAAGAGATCGTCCGACAGCGTCCAGACGCGATCGCGCTCACTGGTGCGCAGGGCAACCAGCTCCTCCAGCGCGGCATTGAGCCGTGTCATCGCCTCGGCATTCTGATGGCGCTCGGTCACGTCCATCACCACGCCGACGAAATGGGTGCACAGGCCATCGTGAAAGAAGGCGCGGCCGCAAGTGTTGATCCAGCGCAGCGTGCCATCCGGGTGCACCACGCGGAAATCGGTATTGCACTCGGGTGCGGCCGGGGAATGGATGATGTGGGCGATCAGTTCCATCATCCGGCCGCGGTCGTCCGGGTGCACGCCCATCTCGAAGGTGGACAGCGTAACCGCTGCATCCGGCGCCAGGCCGAACATCTCGCGGCAGCGTACATCCCAGATCAATTCGCCGCTGATCGGGCGGAAATCCCACATGCCCAGCTGTGCCGATTCGGCGGCGAGCTGGGTGTTGATGCGGCTGGTCACCAGCGCCTGTTCCGCCCGTTCGCGGCGGCGGCGCTCGTCCACCAGCGTGAGCGCGCGCGCGATCGAGGCAGGCAACAGCGACAGCCGCTGCTTGACGATGTAATCGGTGGCGCCGCGGCGCATCATGTCGACCGCGGTTTCCTCGCCCATTACGCCGGAGAGGAAGATGAACGGCACGCCGGGCGCCAACCGGGCGGCGAGGTCGAGCGCGGCAGCACCGGAGAAGGTCGGCAGCAGGTAATCCGACAACACGATGTCGACGGCGCCCGTCAGCGCCGCGATCAGATCGGCCTCGGTTTCCACCACCTGCCAGTCGGCATGGAAACCGGCACGCTCCAGTGCCAGCCGGGTGAGTTCGACATCCATGGCGTTGTCTTCGACATGGACCACCCGCATCAGCCGGGTGGGCGGTACGCCGACGAGACTATTCATCGGCACTGCCCGTACCGCGTGGCCGGCGCGTGCGCTGGCCGATCACCCGCATCCGCGCGCTGCCCGGCGGCGGCTCGTTGAGCACCGCCCAGAAGATGCCGAGCTCGGCGATGGCGGCGACGAAATCGCGAAATTCCACCGGCTTGACCACATAGGCATTCACGCCCAGCTGGTAGGCCCGGCTGAGGTCCGGCTCCTCGCTCGACGAGGTCAGCATCACGATGGGAATGCTGCGCAGCTCCGGCGATTCACGCACCGTCTTCAGCACTTCCAGCCCGTCGACCTTGGGCAGCTTGAGGTCGAGCAGGATCACCGCCGGGTTGTCGCCCAGCCAGTGGGCGAAATCACCACGGCGGAACAGGCAATCGAGCGCTTCGGCGCCATCGCGCACCACTACCACCTCGTTGGCCAGCTGGCTGCGTTCGAGCGCTATCAGCGTCAGTTCCAGATCCTTGGGGTTGTCCTCGACCAACAGGATGGGCTTAAGCATGCGTCGACCTTTGCTTGGTGTGCGCCGATCCGGCCTTGGGCAGCGCGATATAGAAGGTGGCGCCGACGTCGGGCTCACCCTCGGCCCAGGTCTGGCCATTGTGGCGCTCGACGATGCGCCGCACGTTGGCAAGGCCGATCCCGGTGCCTTCGAAATCCTCCATGCGGTGCAGGCGCTGGAACACGCCGAACAATTTGTTGGCATACCGCATGTCGAAGCCGACGCCATTGTCGCGCACGTAGAGCACATCGCGGTCATTGTCGTTGTAGGCGCCGATCTCGATGCTGGCCCTGGCGCGCGGCCGCGTGTACTTGATGGCATTGGCGATCAGGTTGCGCAGCGCCAGGTGCAGGAAGGTGCCGTCCGCCCACAGCCGCGGCATCGGCTCCACCGTCCATTCGATTTCGCGGTCCATGTAGTCGGGCAGCATCTCGCGCTGGATGCTGGTGATCAGCTCGTCCACGTTCACCCGGCCGGGGCGGATTTCCGAGCGGCCCATCTGCGAGAAGGTCAGCAGGTTGTCCACCAACTGGCCGGCAAAGCGCGCCGATTCGGCGATGTTGTCGAGGAAGTGCTGGCCGCGCTCGGTCAGCATCTCCTGCTCGGTGTCGATCAGCAGCTCGGCGTAGCTGGCGATATGGCGCAAGGGCGCGCGCAGATCGTGCGACACGCTGTAGGAGAACGATTCGAGCTCGCGGTTGCTCTTCTTCAGCTCGTCCGCGAGTTCGGCCAGCTCCTCGGCCTTGCGCAGCACGATACCGAGCACGGCGCTACGCAGTTCCAGCGCGCCATCGAGCTCGGCGTCGTCCCACGGCGTGGCCTGGCCGCGCACCGTTTCCTGCCAGCTGGCGAAGCTGGCGCGTGGGCCGAGCCGTGGCTGCCCGCTCGCATCGCTCGCCACCTTGGCGGGCTCGCCCGCCCAATTGACGGTACGAATGGTCTCGGGGCGGAACCAGATCAGGTAGTGCGGGTGCAGCTCGGAGATCGATACGGCCAACAGGCCACCGGCATGCAACTGCAGCTCGGGCAGTTCCGGGCAGTCGCGTGCGAGGCTGTCGCTGGCGTAGAGGTCGCGCGGCGGTCCGGCGCTCAGCCATTCGACCAGCTTGCGAACCTGTGCCACCGGCGGTGCCTCGCCGACGAGATCGACCCGGCCGGCGGTGACGATGGCAGCGCCGCTGGCGCGGGCGAAGTCGAGCATGCCTTGCGGCATCTGCAACAGGCCGCCGGTGACGCTGTCGCGATCGGCCATCGCGGACAGCATGTGCACCACCTGGCGCCGCAGCGACAGCATGTGCGTGGCAAGGTGATGGGCTTCCTTGGCCTCGATCTGCAGCGACAGCAGGTTGCCCAGCAGCTCGCAGGCGGTCCGCGTGTGAAAGCGCACCGGTCTGGCCGCGTGGTCATGGCAGGAAATCAGCCCCCACAACCGGCCCTCGATCACGATGGAGATCGACATCGAGGCCTGCGTGCCCATGTTTTTCATGTACTGCACGTGTATCGGCGACACACTGCGCAGCATGGCAAAGCCAAGGTCCAGCGGCGCACCGGTATCGGGGCGCAGTGGCGGCAGCAACGGCGAGGGCTGGTAGTCGGCGTCCGGGATCACCCGGATGCGGTTGAGCACGTAGAGCTCGCGTGCCTGCGCCGGAATGTCGGATGCGGGAAAGTGCAGCCCGAGGTAGCGCGCGTAGCCAGGGTCGGTTTCCTCGGCGATCACCCGACCGTGGCCATCGTGATCGAAGGTATAAGCCAGTACCCGTCCGTAGCCGGTCATGCGCTTGACTTCGCCGACGGCCAGCGCGCACAGCGTGGCGATGTCGTCCGCCTCGTGCAGCTGGGCCACGAAGGTACGCACCAGCGGGTACATGCTGCTGAAGGCCTGCTCGGCGCCTTCGGCGGCCGGTTCGAATTCCAGCACGGTGATGTCATCCTGCCGGTGCACCACCCACTCGAAGCGGCGGATCGTGCCATCGGCGGCGCACAGCGCCACGGTGCCCAGGTGGTGCGGCTCGGCATGTGGCTCGTCGAGCGCCAGTGGCAGCGGCTGTTGTGGCTGTGCCAGCAAGCCGGTGAATGCGTTGCCGAGCAGCGTTTCGGCGCGATGGCCCAGCCAGTGCTCGACGCTGCGGCTGAGCTGGCGGATCACCCCATCCGGCGTGCTCAGCGCCAGCAGGAAGCCGTGTGGCTGCACGCTGCCCGGCACCCGGATGGGTTCGCGTGCGCAATCTGCATTGAATTCGCTCGTCGTCTGCGTGGCGTCGGTCGCCAAGATCGCCTCCCGGGGCATGCTGCTTGCCCCGGGATTATGTCTGAGTTCTGCCGACACGCTTGTAGGACAACGGCGCATTCTGCACCGGACTCTCTTCCGCCCGTTGTCAGCCTGCCGGCAGCCGGATGTCCACCCGGTGCTCACCGCCGTCGTTGACCAAAGGGATTGCCACGCCGCTCTGCCGCTCGCCGTCGATCACCAGCTCGGTGTCGCTGGCCGCTGCATCACGCGTTACCGCCAGCAGGTATTGCGTCTGGTGATAGCGGTAACGCAAGGTGAAGCCGTTCCAGCTTGCCGGCAGGCGCGGGGTGAGCGACAGTGTGTCGCGATCACGTGCCAGCCCCAGCAGCGATTCCACCACCAGCCGGTACATCCAGCCGGCAGAGCCGGTATACCAGCTCCAGCCGCCGCGCCCGGTGTCGTGCGGCAGGGCGTAGACATCGGCGGCAACCACGTAGGGCTCGACCCGGTAGCGCGCCATGGCCTCGGGCGTATTGGCATGGTTCACCGGGTTGATCAGCGCCAGCAATTCCCACGCGCGTTCGGCGTCGCCGAGCGCAGCAAAGGCCATCACCGTCCAGATCGCGCCATGCGTGTACTGGCCGCCATTCTCGCGCACGCCGGGCACATAGCCGCGGATATAGCCCGGGTTGAGCCGGGTGCGGTCGAACGGCGGGGTGAACAGGTTGATCAGGCCATGCTCGCGCCGTACCAGGCGTTCGTCCACCGCCTGCATGGCCTGGCGCGAGCGCGATGGCTCACCGGCGCCCGACAGCACCGACCAGCTCTGCGAGATCGAATCGATCTGGCATTCGGTGTTGCTGGACGACCCGAGCGGCGTGCCGTCGTCGAAGTAGGCACGGCGGTACCACTCGCCATCCCAGCCGTGGATCTCGATATTGCTGCGCAATTGGGCACCCTGTTCGCTGCAGAAACCCGCCACGGCCTCGTCGCCACGCCGGCCGGCCACTGCGGCGAAGCGGCGCAGCACCTCGTAGAGGAAGAAGGCAAGCCAGATGCTCTCGCCCTTGCCGTCGCGACCGACCAGGTCCATGCCGTCGTTCCAGTCGCCCGAGCCCATCAGCGGCAGGCCGTGCTCGCCCAGGCGCAGGCCATGGCGGATCGCGCGCAGGCAATGCTCGTAAAGCGTGGCGGTCTCGTTGGCCTGGCCGGGCAGGTCGTAGTAGGACTCCGCATCGTGCGGCACCGGCCGACCCTCGAGCAGGCCGATCTCCTCGTCGAGCACGCCGGTGTCACCCGTCACCTCGACATAGCGCGCCGTCACCAGTGGCAGCCACAGGTAGTCATCCGAGCAATGGGTGCGCACGCCGCGGCCGGCCGGCGGGTGCCACCAGTGCTGCACATCGCCCTCGCGGAACTGGCGGCTGGCGCACAGCAACAGGTGTTCGCGTACCAGCGCCGGCTGCGCGTGGACCAGCGCCATCACGTCCTGTAGCTGGTCGCGGAAGCCGAAGGCGCCGCCGGATTGGTAGAAGCCGCTGCGCGCCCACACGCGGCAGGCCAGCGTCTGGTAGACCAGCCAGCCGTTGGCCAGCACGTTGACCGCCGCATCCGGGGTCTCGACCTGGATCACGCCGAGGGTATCGTTCCAGTGCGTCCAGACGGCCTCCAGTGCTGTATGCGCCGTCGTTGCGCCGCGCCAGCGCTGCACCAGCTGCTCGGCTTCCTCGCTGTTGCGCCCGAGCCCGAGGCGGAATACCACCTCGCGGCTGCCGTTGCTCGGCAGCTCGATGTCCACCTGCAGCGCGGCGCAGGGGTCGAGCCCGGCACCGACGCGGCCGGACAGATGCTGGCGGCCCAGCGCTGCCGGCTGCTGCGGCGCACCGTTGCGGCCGAGGAATTCGGCGCGATCGCCGGTCACGCTGCGGCTGGTCCCGTCGACATCGAAGAACGCCACCTGCTCCGCGAACTCGGTGTTGTACGGGTTGCGGGCGAACAGCGCACCGCTGCGGGTGAGCTCGGTGCTGATATGCATGGCCGACTTGGCGCGCAGCTCGCCGAGCACCCACTCGACATAGCCGGTTGCCGACAGCCGCCGCGTGCGGCCTGATTCGTTGCGCAGTTTCAGCACCGAGAACTTCACCGCGGCATCGGTCGCCACATACACCCACAGCTCGCTGACGATGCCGTCGACGCGGGTTTCGAACACGCTGTAGCCGAAGCCATGGCGGACCAGGTAGTGCACCGGCAGCCGCATTGGCAGTGGCGTCGGCGTCCAGACGAGGCCGGTGTCCTCGTCGCGCAGGTAGATCGCCTCGCCCGGGGTGTCACTGACCGAGTCGTTATGCCACGGCGTCAGCCGGTATTCATGGGCGTTGTCGCCCCAGGTGTAGGCGCTGCCGCTCTCGGAGACGATGGTGCCGAAGGCGGGATTGGCCAATACGTTCACCCATGGCGCCGGGGTGACATCGTCGGGGCCGAGCTGGATCACGTATTCGCGGCCATCGCGGGTGAAACCGCCCAGGCCATTGTCGTGGATCAGATCGGTACGGCGCGGTGGTGTCTGCGTGAGGGCCGGCAGCCGTGGCGTGGCGGCAGGCACCAGCCGCGGGATCTTCGGCAGGTTCTGCGTGATCTGCTCGAGCTGCTCGGCCAGCGAGCCGCGCTTGTCCGAAATGATGGCGCGGGCCACGGCCTGCAGCAGCACCCGATCCTCGGCCGAGATCTGCTCGGCCGGGCGCACGAAGATGCCGCCGGGCTTGTCGAGCGACGCGGCCTCGGTGCCCGAGGCGATCAGCCCGACGATCTGCTCCTGCAGGCTTTGCCGGTAGCCGGTGTAGCCGTCGTTCCAGATCACCAGGTCCACCGCCAGGCCCTTCAGCCGCCAGTAGGCATGGGCCTTGACCAATTGGCGCACCAGGTCAAGCGACGCGCTGTCGCCCACCTGCAGCAGCACGATGGGCAGATCGCCCGAGATCGCGTAGCCCCACAGGCTGGATTGGCCGCGGCGGTTGGCCAGCAGGATGGCGGGGTCGGCGCGCAATGCGCCATGCTGGTACAGCACCGCGCTCGCCAGCCGCGCATAGAGCTGCACGTCCGCTTCGTTGGCGTTGATCTGCATCAGCGCCACCTGGGCGTGGGTCCAGGCAAGGTCGAACACCCGGTCGGCCAGCCGGCGATCCTGATATTTCTCGATCAGCTCGTGCGCCTGCTCGCGGGTGGCGGCCATGCCGGTGACGATGTCAACGGTGACGGCTTCGTCCGGCTGCAGCACCACGCGGCGACGGATGGCGACGATGGGGTCGAGCACCGAGCCCTCGCTGTCGGCCAGCGCATCCTGCAGCACGGCCTGCGGCGCGATGGTGCTGCGGGCACGACCGATGAAGCGCAGCCGGTCGGTCTCGAACGAGGCGACGCCGCTGGTTTCGCCATGCACCGACATCAGGTGCAGCATCCACGGCGCCTGCTCGCCGAGCGAGCGCGGGCGGCGGGTGGCGAGGATGGCGTGGCGCGGCCGCACGATCTCGGTCTGCACGAACAGGTTGCTGAAGGCGGGGTGGGCCGCGTCTGCCGCGGCCGGTGCGATCACCACCTCGGCATAGCTGGTGAGGTCGATCTCGCGCCGCTCGTTCGAAAGATTGGTGATGCGCACGCGCCGCAGCTCGATGTCCTCCTCGGGCGAGATGACCACGTCGGTATGCGTTTCCACCTGCGCCTCGTCGTCGCCCACCGCATCGCGGCGGCGGAATTCGGCCCGGCCTTCCGAGAACACCACGTCGTAGTTCAGCGGCCGGGTCAGCGTCGGCTGGTGGGTGTTGGACCAGAAGGTGCCGCTCTTTACGTCGCGCAGGTAGACGAAGGTGCCCCAGTTGTCGCGCGTGGTGTCTTCGCGCCAGCGCGTGACCGACAGTTGCTGCCAGCGGCTGTAGCCGCCGCCGGCATTGCTCATCATCACGTGATAGCGGCCGTTGGACAGCAACTGCACCGCTGGCGACTGGGTGTCCGCCCGGTCGAAGGTGCGGATCGGTGTCTCGTTGGTGGCCGGCGTGTTGCTGTCGTCGATGCGCTGTGCCGTTTCCAGGAACAGCGGCATGGTCTTGGGAATGCGCTCCTGCAGCAGCAGGATATTGGCCTGGAACTGGCGGTTGGCCTCGAAGCGCCGCTGCATCGGCTGGCCGAGCAGTGCATAGGCAAGCGAGAGCAGGCTCATGCCCTGGTGGTGTGCCATGAAGGCATGGACGATGGCGCTGTTCTGGCCGCGGCGCTGACGCACCGGCGTGTAGTCGATCGCCTCGAAGAAGCCGAAATGGCCGACGAAGCCGCTGGCGGCCATCTTCTGCAGGTTGTGGCAGGCGGCATCCGGCGACACCATCAGCGCCATCACCGAAGCATACGGCGCGATCACCAGATCCTCGGCCAAGCCGCGCTTGAGCCCGAGGCCCGGTACCCCGAAGGCGTGGTACTGGTAGTTGAGGTGCTGGTCGACGGTGTTGTAGCCCGATTCCGAGATACCCCAGGGCACGCCGCGCAGCTTGCCGTATTCGACCTGGCGCGCCACGGCGGCGCGGCAGGTCTGGTCGAGCAGCGTGTGCGCGTAGCTGGGCATCACCAGCATCGGCATCAGGTACTCGAACATCGAGCCGCTCCACGAGAGCAGCGCCGGCTCGCCGCTGGTATTCACCAGCAGACGGCCCAGTGCGAACCAGCTCTCCTGCGGTACCCGGCCTTGGGCGATGGTGACGAAGCAGCCCAGCCGCGCTTCGGAGGCGAGCAAATCGTAGTAGCCGGCATCCGCCCGGTGCTCGCTCACGTTGTAACCGATCACGAACAGGTGGCGGCGCGCGTCGTAGAGGAAATCGTGCTCCATCGCCTCTGCCATGCTTGCACTGGTCGCGGCGAGGGCCTCCAGCTCGGCGATGCGCTGGCGCGCCGTGTTGCTGCCGTCGATGACCTGTTGCTGCAGGATCGCAAGCCAGTCGCGCTGGATCTCGTGCCGCGCCGCATCGAGCTGGGCTCGGATGCGTGGCAGCGCCCGTGCATCGAGTTCGGCCAGTTCCCGCAGCGTGGGAATGCCATTGACGGCGTTGAACGCCTCGACGCCCGCCGGTGCCGGTGGCAGCGACAGCCATGGAGCCAGCTGCATCAGGTCATCCAGCGCGTCATGGCACTGGCGTGCCAGCGCCGCAGCCCAGTCGTGCGCGTCGCGGGTAGGGGAGTCCTTCTCCTGCGAGGTGTCGGGGATCTGTGCGACTAGCTCGCTTGCAGCACCCGCGAGTTCCACCAGCCGCAGGCATACGTTGGCGAGATTGGCCGGTGGCGCCGCCGTGATCGCGGCCAGCATGTTGCGGAACCGCCGTAGTGCGTTGGCGGCCAGGCCGTTGCTCGATTCCGCGAGCACGGCCAGGGTGTCGGCAAGGCCACTGAACAACTGGTCGGACAGGATATGCCGGTCCGCCACTTCCAAGAGGCCGGTCTGCAACGTCATCAGGTGGCCGGCGAGGTTGCCGCTGTCCACGGTGGAGACATAGCGCGGGTACAGCGGCTCCAGCGTGCGGGTGTCGTACCAGTTGTACCAGTGGCCGCGGTACTGCTCCATCTGCTGCAGCGTGTGCAGGGTGTTGGCGGTGCGGAATGCCAGTTGCCCCGCGGAGATGTAGCCGAAGTCATAGGCGGTGAGGTTGGCGAGCAGGCCGAGCCCGATATTGGTGGGCGAGGTGCGGTGCGCCACCATCACCACGCGGTATTGCTGGTAGTTGTCCGGCGGCAGCCAGTGATCGGTTGGCCCGACCAGATGATCGAAGAAGGCCCAGGTACGCCGTGCCATACCACGCAGGAACTGCGCCTGCGCCTGTGACAACGTGGCTTCCTTGTGCTCGATCGGCAGGCTGAACCACCAGGCGAGCACCGGCGAGACCAGCCACAGCGCCAGCACCGGTGCGGCCGCCAGCAAGCTGGGCCAGCCGAGCGGCCACAGCGCTGCAGCGCAAGCGATGGCGACCAGTGGGGAGACCCACATCCGCGCCACAAAGGTAGCCACGCGCGGCGGGCCGCGGCGGCTGGCTGCCCGCTCCACCTCGCTCGACGGGTTCCATTCGAGCAGGTGGCGACGGATCACCAGCATGCGCCACGCGGTCCGGGCGATCGCATCGAGCGTGTACCACGCTTCGTAGGGCAGGGCGGCGAGCTGGAACAGCAGCTGGGTCAGG
Source organism: Chitinolyticbacter meiyuanensis (assembly GCF_008033135.1). Lineage (NCBI taxonomy): Bacteria > Pseudomonadati > Pseudomonadota > Betaproteobacteria > Neisseriales > Chitinibacteraceae > Chitinolyticbacter > Chitinolyticbacter meiyuanensis. Next base: position 3,036,404 of record NZ_CP041335.1, on the reverse strand, counting down.
CTGCGCCCCAGCGCATGGGCACGCATCGAGGCATGCTGGCGCCACAGCAGCTGTGGCGGCTTGCGTACCAACTCGAACAGCGCGCCGCAGACCACGGGCAGCAGCAGCAGGCCGACCAGCAGCAACGTCCATTGCCAGGGCGCGGCCAGCAGCAGCCAGCCGGCGATCCACAGCGGCAACAGCGCGATGGGGACCAGACTGCGGCGCAGGTTGTCGAACAGCTTCCATTGCGACAGCACCGACAGCGGATTGCGGTTGCTGCGGGTGCCGTCGGCGGTGCGCTGGCCCGGCACGCGCGACAGCAGCCAGCCGGTGAGCTGCCAGTCGCCGCGGATCCAGCGATAGCGCCGCACCACGTCGTTGTCGTAGCGGGTGGGGTGGTCCTCGTATACCTGCACGTCGCTGAGCAGGCCGGAGCGCGCGTAGCAGCCTTCCAGCAGGTCGTGGCTGAGCACGTGGTTGGGCGGAAAGCGCTCGCTCAGCGCCTGCTCGAACGCATCCACGTCGTAGATGCCCTTGCCGATGAATGAGCCCTCGCTGAACACGTCCTGGTAGACATCCGACACGGCGCGGGTATACGGATCGATGCCGGCGTCGCCGCCATACAGCGCCGCATAGTGCGAACGCTGTGCGTTGGACAGCGTGGTGGCCACGCGTGGCTGCAGGATGCCGTAGCCGCCGACCACGCGCTGGCGCGCCGCGTCGTACACCGGGCGATTCAGCGGATGGCTCATCGCGCCGACCATCTGGCGCGCGGCATCGCGCGGCAGCAGCGTATCGGTATCGAGCGTGATCACGTATTTCACGCCAGCCAGCGGCGCGGTCTGGCCCTCGACCAGTGAGAAACCGGTGCCTTCGGGGTCGCGCCGGCCGTTGCGCAACAGCGCATTGAGCTCGGCGAGCTTGCCCCGCTTGCGCTCGAAGCCCATCCACACCCGCTCCTGCGGGTTCCAGCGCCGCGGCCGGTGAAACAGGAAGAAGCGATCGGGTTGGCTGAGGCCGCCATCGCAGCCGTATTTGCGGTTGAGCGCAGCCACGCCGGCCTGCGCCTGTGCCAACAGCGCATCATCAGTGGGCTGGGTTTCCTCGGGCGCATCGCAGAAATCGGTCAGCAGGCCGAAGAACAGCTGTTCATCCCGATTGGCGAGAAAACGTACTTCCAGCGCTTCCAGCAGCGATTCCACGGCGGCGGCGCTCGACAACATCGTCGGCACCACCACCAGCGTGCGTGCTTCGGGTGGGATGCCGTGCTCGAAATCGAGCCGGGGCAACAATTGTGGTGCCGCCAGCAGCGTGGCAAGCCAGTTCACCAGCGAAACCGCCAACTGGCTCGCGACCACCACCACCGGCAGGGCGAGCAGCACCTGCGCCCAGCCCGGCAGCACGGCGCCAATCTGGTTGGCGTGGGCCAGTGCCAGCACGGCCCAGCTCAACAGCGCGGTGAGCAGCGCGGTGCCGCCCAGATACAACGACAGCGGCCAGCGCGCCGCCGTCTGGCGCAGGCGTTGCCACAGCGGCAGCCGGGCGGTGGCTGCGCGTTCCAGCGTGGGCATGCCGGCATCGACGAGGTAGTAGCCGACGTGGCAGCGCCGGTCCGCCAGATCGCCAGTTTCCAGCTTGGCCGTATCGGCCAGCGCCACGGCCTGGCGCGCGATCTCGCCTTCGGACAGCCGGCTGTACTTGCCAAGCGATTCGATCACATGGCGATAGCGGTCGCGGGTGGCGAAATCCATCTGCATGTAGGTGCCGGCCGGATCGTCGTGCAGCACCTGCTCGACCACGCTCTGCGTCTCGACGAACTCGCGCCACTCGATGGCGCCGAGCGCACGCAGGCTGCCGATGCTGTTGCTGATCGAGACCTGGTCGGCCGCCTGCTGCTGGTTTTCCTGCTGGACCAGCTGCTCAACCGTCAGCCCGGCCTCGGCCAGCCATTGCTCGACCCAGGTGAGCGGCAGCGCCAGCCCCGGGCCGCGGCCCTGCAGTTTGCGGCTGAGCTCGGAAACGAAGCTGCTGGTCATCGGCAGGTCCGAGCGGGCCATGTCGGCCACTTCCAGGATCAGGTTCTTCGGGTTGTCCTCCGCGGTGCGGATCATGCGCTCGGCCCAGTTGTGGGCAATGGTGCGATCGAGCCAGCTCTGCCCGATCTGCATGGCCACCCGGCGCAGGTTCTCGATCAGCGCCAGGCGCAGCATGATGGGCACCGCCCACAATTCGCCGAGCTTGAGCGGACTGATGCTCTGGTAGGCGGCGATGAAGCGGCCGAGGCTCTCGGCATCCACCCGGCCGTCGCCGTGCGAGACCGCTTCGAGCGCGATGTCGTACACCCGCGGCATGCCGGCATCGGGCTCGCCCGCCAAGCGCGGCAGCTCCAGGCTATAGCCCTTGGGCAGGTGGCGCTTGGCCATGCCCATCTGGGTTTCGATCAGGTAGAAGTTGTCGAGCAGCCAGGTGCCGGCTGGGCTGATGCTGCGCTTGTCGGTGTCACCCTGGGTCAGCAGTCGGCAGATTTCGATCAGCCGCGATTCGTTGTCGGCCAGCCGCGACAGCAGCTGGTCCGCCACTCGGGTGGTGGAGAGCGTGTGCGATGCCGCCAGCGTGCGGCCGTGCTGCGCCATCTGGTCCGCACTGAAGAGCTCGGCACGAAGCGGCAGGTCGCTGGCCTGGCGCGATTGGCCGGCGCTGGAGTAGGGGAGCCACATCTGCCGCGTTTCGGGCAGATAGTTGATGCCGAGAGTCACGCACGGTCCTTTGCCTGACCTGCAGGCGCGCGAATTTATCTTGGATGAATGCTTACAGATAAATCTTATTGACCGATTGGTGACTTTCGATGTGCGTAATTACATGGACGAACGGCGAACGAACCCGCCACGCGGTGCGGGCGCGGGCGTAGCACGGGCGTAGAAAAAGCCCGACGAGGACCGGGCTTTTTCGATGGAGGGTCGCGTCAACGCGCCTTCCACAGCGCTGGCACCACCTCCGGCGTCCAGCCGCCGCCGACCGGTGCGGTATGCGCGATCACGCAGCTGTACTGCTTGCCGTTGTAGCTGACGCAGTCACCGGCCAAGTAGCTGCGCCCTTCCTGCCACGCGCTGCAGCCGGCGACCGGGGTCGGCGTGGGCAGCGGGGTGGGATGAGCCGTCGGTACGGTGGTCGGCAGCGGCGTCGGCGCCCTGGTTGGCGTTGGCGCCTGGGTCGGCACTGGCGTGGGCGCCTTGGTCGGCGTCGGCGCGCTGCCGCAGGCGCCCAGATCCTTCCACACGCCCCATTCCCCCGATTGCGCCGGATTGTCGCCCTGGGTCCACCAGCGCGCTTCGTACAGGCGGCCGTTGTAACTGACGCGTTGGCCGCCGGTATAGACGCTGCCGGTGCTCCACGCGGCCACGGCGCAGCCGGCCACCGGGGTCGGCGTGGCGCTCGGCGTCGGCTGCGGGGTGGGCACCACGGTGGGCTTGGGTGTCGGCAACGGCGTGGGTTGTGGCGTCGGCTGCGGAGTCGGTGTCGGCACGCTGCCATAGGGCTGGTAGCTGAAGCCGGTGAGCACCACTTCGGCTTCCTGGCCGTTGGCCGGCGCCTTGCCCTCGAACTGCCAGAAATTGATCAGGAACTGCTGCTGCTTCTGTGACACGCAACGGCTGGCATCGTTGTTCGGGCACTTGTTGCGGCGCAGCCAGTTGTTCGGGTCCTCGGCCTTGGGGAACTGCCAGCGCAGGAATTCGCCGCCGTTGTCGGTCACGCCAACATGACCGTTCAGCGCCTGGTAGGTGATGCCGGACGACTGCCAGGTGAAGCGGTGCGTGGTGCGATCGGTGGTCAGCGCCTCGTTGGAGCCGGCCCAGCTCTGCTCGATGCCGACTTCGTTCGGATAGACGGTGTAATTGAGCCAGGGGTAGGTGTCGTTGCCCCAGCGGGCGAACTCGATGTCGATCTCGTGCGTGGCGTTGGGGCCGACATCGGCGCTGGGGTAGGTGAAGAAGCCGAATACCGTGTTGCGGTCGAGCTGGTCCGGCCGGCCCAGCATCTGGAACTGGTAGGTGCCGAAACCCACCCGCGCCGGGTTTAGCAGCTGCACCTCGGCGGAGGACCAGCTGCCGTTGCGGTTGGCGATCTTCAAGTGCAGGTAGCCGTTGGCATCGACCCAGGCATTGTTCTCGTCCCAGTTGTTGGGGCCAGGACCGCCGCCGCCGGCACGCACGTTCCAGTCGTAGTTGGCCCAGCGCAATGTCTTGGCTTCGGCGCCGAGCAGCATCAGCGCCAGCGGCAGTGCCGCGAGTGCGGCGATTTTCCGGGTGTGTTTCATTGCATCCTCCATCTCTGTGTTTTTGGTGTGCGGGCTACCCGCCCATCGGGGCCACAGGTCTTGCCTGCCGCTGCGGGCGTGGCGGCCCGCAACGGCAACGCCCCGGCCTGGGCCGGGGCGAGTGGATCGCCGTGCTTAGCGCAGCGTGCTGGTCAACGCGTTCAGCAGTGAGTGTTCGGCGTCGTCCTGCGTCAGTTCCCAGATCATCACGCCGCCCAGTTGCTTGGCCTTGACGAAGTCCGCCTTGACCTTGAGCGATTGCGGATCGTCGTAGCTGAGGAATTCCTGGCGCTCGGCACTGTAGAGGTAGGGCGCATCGCCGTGCTCCTTGCTGCGGAACGATTTCCAGCCCGGCTTGCCGAGGATCTGCGCCTTCATGTCGGCGTAGGTGATGGTGCCCGGATCGGGTTGATCCTTGAGGCCCGGCCCCTTGGACGACTGGCCGAGGCCGTCACCATTTGGCCCCGGCGGCACTTCGGCCTGGGCACGGGCATAGAACGGCACGCCCAGCACCAGTTGCGACGGCTTGAAGCCCTGGTTCAGGAAATACTGCACGCCGCCGGCGCCATTGAGCACGCTGCCGTCCGGGTCGGACTTGATCGGGTAGAGCGTGGCGTGCAGCCCGGCCACTTTGCTCCAGGCGCCGTAGATGTCGTAGCTCATCAGGTAGACACGATCGAGCAGCGGCACCGCGCCCTTGAGTTGGTAGCCCGACAGCACCCAGCCGCCGTTGAGGTTGGGGATGGCGGCGGTCAGGAAGTAACGCTGTCCGTCCTTGGCGCCCTGGGCATCGAGCGCATCGCGCAGTGCCTGCAGCAGCTTCACCCAGTTGTCGCGGTCGGCCTCGGAGGCATCGGCGGCGTAGTCGCCACCGGTGACCGGGTGTTCCCAGTCCAGATCCAGGCCCTGGCAGTCGTACTCGCGCATGATGGCGACCGAAGTGCTGGCGAGCTTGGCGCGGCCGGCATCGGTCTGAGCCACCTTGGCGATGTTGCGCGAGCCGGTCCAGCCGCCGATCGCCCACTGGCATGCAAGCTTGGGGTTCACCTTGCGTGCCTTGGCGAAGGCCTGCTTCCAGGTCTGCGCCACTGGTTTGCTGGCATCGGCGACGTAGCCCGTGCCATCAGGCTTCACCTCGATGAACGAATACACGCCGACATCGAGCCGGTGCAGCACGTCGGCGGCGCGGGCGCGCGCCTCATCCGACTGCCAGTTGGGCAGGTAGGACACCAGTTGATACCCGCTGGCCGATGCCGCGGCGGCTGGCGCAGGGGCGGGCGCCTGCTGGGCGGTGCTGGCGCAGGCGGCAACGAAGGGCAGCAACAACAAAGAAAGACGACGCGACATCGGTGACTCCTCGTTATGGGACTTGCTCGACGCAGACAGTAAGCGATTGAGCATTCCGCTGGAATGTCGCAATCTGATGGTCATCTTTGTCCGAATCCCGCATGGAGTCGCCATGTCGACGATTTATCAGGAAATGTTCGATATCAGTGCGCAAACCCGGCAAAAGTCGGTGGGTGCCCGCATCTTCTACCACCCGCATCTGCGCGCGCTGGCAGACCACGACCTGCTGATGATCGGCCATTCGGAAGCCCGCGAAGCCTTGCACGTGGAGCGTATCGGTGCGCCGTTCCACATCGTGCTGATCAGTGTGGACGGCGAGGGCGAGGTGATCGACGGCGACAAACGACTGGCTGTCGGCCCCGGCCAGATGGCGGTGCTGCCGGCACTGGGCCAGCGTGGTTTCCGGCTGGCCGGCGAGCGCTGGCGGATGGCCTGGTTCCTGTTCAACGATGCGCCGCGCTGGGCCATGCTGGCCGGCAGCCAGGCCAGCGTGCGCCCGGTGCTGCACGGCGAGAGCCTGCTGCATGCGGTGGCTCTGCTGTGCGAGGAGGCGAGCATCCCGCACGACAACCACGCCGGCCCGACGCTGCTGCTGGTGGTCGACCTGTTGAAGCGGATGCTGGCAAGCACCGAGGCAGGCGACGCGGTGAAGGCGCGGCTGGAGGCCCTGTTCGAGCAGGTGCGGCGCGAGCCGGCGGCGGACTGGCGGGTGGAGGCGCTGGCGGCCCAGTACGGTGTGAGCCCGGCCCATCTGCAACGGCTGTGCGTACGCCATCTGGGCGCCGCGCCGCAGCAGCTCATCATCGACCGGCGCATGGCGCGAGCGCGCGAGCTGTTGCTGGCAGGGGCCGGCAATGTCGGCGAGGTGGCGGCCAGCGTCGGCTATCTGGAGATCGCCAGCTTCTCCCGGCGGTTTCGCCAGCACTTCGACATCAATCCCGGCCAGGTACTGCAGGAGCTGAAGCGCGCGCCGCGAGAACTGGCAGCTCCGGGCTGACGGGCACCGGTCGCCTTGCCGGACGATTCTGACGATAATCGGGGAATGCGCTTCCTTCCTTCCCTCTTGCCTGCCGCTCTTGGCCTCACGCTCGCCGTTACCGGCGCGCTTGCCGAGGAAACCGTCTTCCTGCCAGCGCTTCCCGGCGCAGCCACCATCGACGTGCTCTACGTCAATCGCAATGACCAGGCCGAATCGGTCACGCCCGCCGCCCGATTGACCTGCCCGGGCTCGCGGCCGTGCACGCTGCAGGGCGAAGCGCAGCCGTTCGAGCTGGCGCCGACCAGTGCTAGGTTGCTGCGCTATGCGATCGATCCGGCACCCGCTGCCGTGACGACGGCGGAGGCGGCCGTGCTGGCGCCCGTTGCAGCGGCACAGCCGCCGGTTGTGCAGGCCAAGCCGGTCGAATCGCAGATCCAGAACACGGCGCTGCAGAACTTCGCTGCCGCGCGCTTCGCGCCGCACGAGCCGATGTACTTCCTGTTCAACGGCAATGGCGACGACGCGCGCTTCCAGTTCAGCTTCCGCTACCAGATATTCGATCCGGACAGCGCTATTGCGCAGCGCCACCCCTGGCTTGCCGGGCTGCGCTTCGCCTATACCCAGACTTCGCTGTGGGATCTCAGCCTCGATTCCACGCCGTTTTACGACACCAGCTACAAGCCGGAGCTGTTCTTCGAGCGCGCCAACCTGGTTGAGCTGCCGATGGTGGATCGCTTCGATCTGGCCTTCGGCTTTCGCCACGAATCCAACGGCAAGGACGGCGACGATTCGCGCGATCTCAACCAGCTCTACATCACGCCCACCTTCACCTGGGGCAACGTCAACGCCCGCCACCTGGTGTTCTCGCCGGTATTCGCCAGCTACGTGACCGATATGGAAAACAACCCGGACATCGCCGACTATCGCGGCTACGTCGATTGGCGCTTTCGCGCGGGCGACGGCCAGGGCCTGACGGTGGGCGCGCTGGCCCGCGTCGGCACCAGCGGCAAGGCCGGTGCCCAGATCGATGTGGCCTATCCGCTGCGCTTCCTCACCGGGCTCGACCTGTTCGCCTACCTGCAGTACTGGAAGGGCTACAGCGAAACGCTGCGCACCTACGACCAGAAGACCGAGGCGGTGCGCGTCGGCGTGGGGCTGGTGCGCTGATGGGCCGCCAGATCGAACTGCTGCATCGCCCGCCCGCCGGTGTCGCCCGCACTGCACCGCCCTTGTTGTTCGTGCACGGCGCCTATGTGGGGGCCTGGTGCTGGGCGGAAACCTTCATGCCGTATTTCGCCGGCCTGGGCTACGACTGCCACGCGCTGAGCTTTTCCGGCCATGCCGGCAGCGAGGGCAGGGAGCGGCTGGACTGGTTTGGCCTCGCCGATCTCCAGGAAGACCTGGCGCAGGCCTGTGCCCGCCTGCCCGAACCGCCGATCCTGATCGCGCATTCGCTGGGCGGGCATATCGCACAGCGGCTGGCCCGCGAGGCACCGGTGGCGGGGCTCGCGCTGCTCGCCAGCGTTGCGCCCTATGGCCTCGCGGCCTCGTTTGCCTACATGGGCTGGTCGGCACCGCACCTGCTGCTGGGGCTCAACCGCTTCCAGTGGCACCTGGGGCAGGAAATGCTCGATCTTGCGCTGTTGCGCGAGCTGCTGTTCAGCCCGGCGCTCGGCCGCCCCCAATTGGCCGCCTTTGCCGCGCAGGCGCAACCGGAGTCGTCCCGCGTGCTGGCGGAACTGATGCTGCCGCATCCCATGATGCTGCTGCGCAATCCACCCGAGATCCCTTGCCTGGTGCTCGGGGTGAGACACGACCGCATCATCCCGCCGGTGGACGTCTGGGCCACGGCACGTGCCTGGCATGTGGAGCCGGAGTGGGTGGACGACATCGGCCACGCGTTGATGCTGGACGCCAACTGGGAAACGGTGGCGGCGCGCGTGGCCCACTGGCTGATCACCGGCTGGAGCGGAGGGCGCTCGTGAACGCAGCGGTCACGCTGGAAGCCGGCATCGCCGCTTGTCGCAGTGGCGACTACGCCAAGGCGCGGCACCTGCTGGAAACTGCACTGCAGGCCGAGCCGCGCGTGGTGGCGGGCTGGGCGGCGCTGGGCCAGGCCTGCGTGCGCCTCGGTGATGCCAGCGCGGCCGGGCAGGCGCTGCAGCGGGCGCTAGCGCTTGATCCGGCCTCGTCGGCATTGCGCCTCAACTGGGCGGCGGTGCTGCGTACCCAGGGCGACAACGCTGGCGCGCGGGAAGCGTTGCAGGCCTTGCTGCACGCAGAGCCGGGCCACGCGCTGGCGCACTACAACCTCGGCAACCTGCTGCGCGACGAGGGCGAAACCGATACCGCCGAACAGCATTTCCTCACCGCGATCCGGCTGGCGCCGGCCTTGGTCGAGGCGCACTACAACCTGGCCTGCCTGTGGCGTGATCGTGGCGACGTGACGGCGGCCCGGGGAGGGTTCCAGCGGGTGTTGGCGCTGTCACCGCGTCATGCCGACGCCTGCCATAACCTGGCCGGCTGCCATCGTGCGCTGGGCGACTGGGACGCGGCCCGTGCCGGCTATTCCACCGCACTGGTCCTGTCCGACAGCGCGCTGAGCCGTTATGCGCTCGGCACGCTCGATCTGCTGCAAGGGCGCTGGGCGGATGGCTGGGATGGCTACGAAGCACGCTGGGCGGCCTGCGGTATCGCCGAGCCGGACATCGCATTGCCGCGCTGGCGTGGCGAGGCGGTGGCTGCGAGCGCCCGCCTGCTGATCGTGGCCGAGCAGGGCTTTGGCGACGTGTTGCAGTTCGCCCGCTTTGTGCCGGGGCTGCGCGCACGTTTCGCCGCCGTCACGCTGGTCTGTCCGACGCCGCTGTTGCGGCTGCTGGCGACAAGCCTGGGCGATGCGGTCACGGTGCTCGATGCCATTCCCATTGCCAGCGGTTACAGCCACTGGATCCCCATCATGTCGCTGGCCGGCGTGCTGGGAATCGACGAGTCTCGTCTTGCCAACTATGCCGCGCCGTACTTGCAGAGCAGCCAGCCTGCACGACAATTCGCTGCCGGCGAACGCCATGTCGGCTTGTGCTGGACCGGTAGCCCGAGCCAGTTGGACAACGCGCGCCGCACTGTGCCGCTCGGCCTGCTGCGCCAGCTGGCGCCGTTGCCGCTGCGTTGGCACAACCTGCAGCAAGGGCAGGGCGAGGCAGCGCGGGCTGCAGGTTTCGATCTGGTGGACGAAAGTGCCGACTGGGCGGATTTCGATGCAACCGCAGCCTACGTGGCCGGGCTCGATCTGGTGCTGACCTCGTGCACCTCGGTGGCGCACCTCGCTGGTGCATTGGGCAAGCCGGTGTGGCTGATGAGCCGCTTCGACGCCGACTGGCGCTGGCTATTGGCGCGCGACGACAGCCCCTGGTATCCAACGCTGCGGCTGTTTCGCCAGCCGCGGCCGGGCGATTGGCCGGCGGTGGTCGAGGCTGTGCGGATGGCATTGCTGACGCTCTGATTTGGTGCGCATCCGTTAGAATGCGGCTTTTCCTCGAGCTGCCTTGCCCATGTTTTCAGCTTCCAGTCGATGGCCGCGCCGCCTGGCGCGTTTCTGGCCCGCCGCGGCACAGGTCGGACATCTGGAACGCTGGCGTGCCGGGTTGCTGGCGGTACTGGGCATCGCCGTCACTGGCGGGCTGACCCATCTGCTGGTCGGTGCCGAGGCGGTGCCTTGGCTGGTCGCCTCGATGGGCGCCTCGTCGGTCATCGTGTTCGGCCTGCCGCACAGCCCACTGGGCCAGCCTTGGCCCCTGGTTGGCGGGCAGGTGATCTCGGCCTTGGTGGGGGTTGCCTGCGCGCGCTACCTGCCTGCAAGCTGGCCGGTGGCGGGTCTGGCCGTTGGCGCGGCCATCGTCGCCATGCACTACACCCGCAGCCTGCACCCACCCGGTGGTGCCGCCGCACTGACCGCGGTGATCGGTGGCGAGAGCGTGCGCCAGCTGGGATTCGGCTTCGCGCTGTTGCCGGTGGGGCTCAACGCCTTGCTGCTGCTGGCAGTGGCGCTGATCGCCAACAATGCGGTGCGCGGCCGGCGTTACCCCACGCCGCGCGAGAGCGAGCGCAAGCCGACAGCCAGGGTGAACGAAGCGGATTGGGAGGCGGCGCTGGGCCGGGCCGGCGAGGTGGTCGACATCACCCCCGAGGCGCTGGCCGAACTTGCTGCAGAGGCCGAGCGACACGCGCTGGCGCGCCAGCCTGGGGCGCCACGCTGCATTGATCTGGCGCGATCAATGCCGGCCACCGTAGCGCCGGATGACACACTGCGTGCCGTCTGGCCTGCACTGGAAGCGCACGGCGAAGTGGCGGTACTCGATGCTGATGGGCGTCTGCTCGGCACACTGGGTTGGCAACAGCTGTTCGACGCCGGGCCTGCCAGCGGGCAGCTCGCCGCGGTGGCTGACCTGCTGCTGCGCCGCGCTGGCGAGCATGTAGTGGTATGGATGCGACCTGCGGCGACGGTCGGCGCGGACTTGCCGTGGACGGCGCTTGTCCCCATGTTGCAGTCTCAGGCAGCCGCCTATGTGGTCGATGCCGACCACCGGCTGCTTGGCGTGGTGCGGCCCGCCCAGTTGCTGGCGTTGTACCCGCCGCCGATCAAAGGAGCTATGCGATGAGTGACAAGATCGTCAAGACCGAGGCCGAATGGCGGGCTCAGCTGACACCGGAGCAATACCGCGTCACCCGCGAGGCGGGCACCGAGCGTCCGTTCAGTGGCGAGCACTATCGCCGCAACGAAGCGGGCGACTATCACTGCATCTGCTGCGGTGCCTTGTTGTTCCACGCCGATACCAAGTTCGATGCGGGCTGCGGCTGGCCTAGCTTCTGGGAGGAGGCCGAAGAGGGCGCCATCGTGCGTCTGGCCGACTACAGCCATGGCATGGCGCGGGTGGAGGTGCGCTGCGCCCGTTGCGATGCCCATCTGGGCCATGTGTTTCCCGATGGCCCGGAACCGACCGGTGAGCGCTACTGCATCAATTCGGTCGCTATCGGCTTCGATCCAGCACGTTGAATGCCGTATGGGTGTTTGCATCGACGTTGTCGACAGTTTTTGATGTGATCGATACCACAAGCCGGATGTGGGTGTTATTCTCTGGCCCTGCAGATGTGAAGCAAACCAAGGGGACCACCATGCAGAAGAAGACGACGAGAATGGCCGTGGTTGTTGCGCTGGCCGCATTGGGCCTGGCAGCTTGTGGCAAGTCGGGTGAAGAACAGAAGTCCGCCGCTGTTGACCAGCAAGAGCTGGTGAACTCCATCAATGCCTACCTCAGCACCGCCGAAAAGACCTGCATCGCCGTGCCGGTGCGCTTCGGTGAGCCGGTGGAAGAGAAGTACGAAGCGCTGACCCAACCGAATGGCGCCCAACTGGCAGCCCTGGTGAAGGCCGGCCTGATCCAGGCTGGTCCGGTCGAAGGCGAAGCCGGCAAGGTGCAGTTCACGGTGACCGAAGACGGCACCAACTTCTACACCGGCCTGACCGAACCCGCTGGCCCTGGCTTCTGCAGCGGTACGTTGGAAGTGGAAAAGATCGCCGAAGACAAGGTGGTCGAGGAAACCTCGAACTACAGCCGCCACAACGTAGGCTACACCTACAAGATCGCCAATCCGGCGCCGTGGCAGACCAATGCCGACGTCGAAGCCCAGTTCCCCAAGTTTGCCGAGCTGGTGAAGGGTGTTGGCACGGCCAAGCTGACCTCGGATCTGGAAAACCGCGGCAAGGGCTGGAACGTGGTCGAATCGAGCGAGTTCTCGAACTGATCCTCGCCTGACCCAACAAAAAACCCCGCCAAGGCGGGGTTTTTTGTTGCCAGCCAGCCAGTCGTGGAAACGACCGGCCAGAATTGGCTCAATCAGACGCCGAGCTCCTCGACCCAAGACAGCGCCTGCACGTGCGCGCGGTTCAGCATGTCCGGTGTGATCTGCAGCTGTTCGGTCAGGCGCGGCACCTCGCTCATTTCCGGGTCCTCGCATGCTTCTGCGAGCTCCAGGAACGGGCCGTACATGCCGGAACGGTTGATCAGCGCATCGGTGATCGATTCGGGCAGGATCAGCGTTTCGAGGATGCGATCGAGCGGCATGTCGAGCAGCACGTCGAGCAACGAGAACATGCCGACGATGAATAGATTGTCGCGATCCTGGCCATCGAGCAGGTGGCTGCCCAGCAGTTCGACCAAACGGCCGCGAGTGACGGCGGTTTTCAGCAGGGCGGGTGGAGCACCGGTTTCGGCACCGGCAGTGACCAGCAGTAGCGTGAGCCAGCGGTAGAGTTTCTGGTAACCCAGGATGGTGACGGCGTGGCGGAATGACTGGATCTCGCACGACAGGCCGAAACCGACCGAGTTGATGTAGCGCAGCAGCTTGAAAGACAGCGCAACATCGCGCTTCAACGCATTCTCGATATCGCGGATCTCGGCATTGTTCCGCAGCATGTTCAACAGGTTGAGGATGTTGGCGTAGCTGGGGTTGATCACCTTGGCCGACAGCGTTTCCGGGTGGGCGAAGTAATAGCCCTGGAAGCAGTCGAGGCCGATATCGAGGCACTGCTTGAATTCTTCCTTGGTCTCGACCTTCTCGGCGACCTGCAGCACCGGGAACTTGCGCAGCTCCTTCGACAGCGCCGGCACTTGTGGCAGGCCGAGCTGCTGGATGTCGAGCTTGATGTAGTTGGCGTATTCCATGAACGGCGCGGTCTGCGGCGTCAGCACGAAATCGTCGAGCGCTACGCCGAAGCCCTGATTGCGCAGCTCTTTGAGGCGAGCCAGCAATTCCGGTGTGGCGTGCGTGGTCTCGACCACTTCGAGTACCACGCGTTGTGGATGCATCAGCTCAAGGAAGTTGCTCTCCAGCATCGATTCGGCAACGTTGATGAAGGCGAGCTTGCTGCCCACCAGCCAGTCGGTGCCCATGTTGGAGATGGTATTGACCAGCACATTGGTGCCGGCCTGCATATCGCTGGAGAACTCGGCGCTGACGGCATCCTTGTTCAGCCGGAACAGCAGTTCGTAGCCGATGATCTGCTGTTGTCGGTTCAGGATGGGTTGGCGGCCAATAAATGCGTGTTCTTGCGTCATCGTCTCGAATCCTGGGCGAGGGCATGGGGATCAATATCAGGGCTGGCTGATTCTACCGCCAGCCCATCCAGTCCGCCATTCAAGCCGGCTGATCCACCAGCCGCGAAGTTTTCACCGCCGAACTATCGGCATTGGACGACGAAAGCAGGTCTTCCATGTCGAGCACCAGCACCACCGAGCCGTCGCCGGTCAGCGTTGCGCCGGCCACGCCGCGTGGGCGGATGTTCTGCAATGGCTTGATCACCACGTCGTCGCGGCCGACAAAGCTGTCGACGGCGAGGATGAACGAGTGCTCGGCCGACTGCATCAGCACGCCGAACTGGGGCACCTGGGTTTCCTGCCAGCCGATGAGGGCGGCGAGCGATTTCACCGGCAGTATCTCGTCGCGGACCACGATAGTGGCGCGGCCGGACACTTCCTGGACCTGCTCGATGCGGATGGGGATGATCTCCCGCACCATCGCAAGCGGTACGGCAAAGGGCTGGTCGCAGACCCTGACCACCAGCACCGGCAGGATGGCGAGCGTGAGCGGCAGCGAGATCGAGAAGCGCGAACCTTCACCGGCGACTGATTGGATGTCGATACGGCCGTTCAGTTTCTGGATGTTGGTCTTGACCACGTCCATGCCGACGCCACGGCCCGACACGCTGGAAATCTGGTCCTTGGTGGAGAAGCCGGGCATGAAGATGAGCTGCAGGCTCTGCTTGTCGTCAAGGCTGTTGGCGTATTCGACATCGATCAGGCCTTTCTCCACGGCCTTCTTGCGGATCACGTCCGGCCGCATGCCGCGTCCGTCGTCGGTGATTTCGATCAGGATATGGTCGCCGACCTGCGTGGCCGACAACTCGACCACGGCCTTGGACGGCTTGCCGGCAGCGATGCGCTCCTCGATGGTCTCGACGCCATGGTCGACCGCATTGCGTACCAAGTGAACCAGCGGATCATTCAAATCCTCGATCATGGTCTTGTCGAGCTCGGTCTCCTCGCCAATGATGACGAGTTCGACATCCTTGCCGAGCTGGCGAGCCAGGTCGCGCGCAAGGCGCGGGTACTTCTGGAACAGCCTGCCAATCGGTTGCATCCGCGTTTTCATCACCGCGTTCTGCAGGTCGCTGACCAGCAGGTCGAGTTGGCTGATCGCCTCGTCCAGCGCCTTGAGCGTGCTGCCATCCATGCGGCCGGCCATGATGTCGCTGCGCAGGGTGGTCAGGCGGTTCTTGGTGAGGCCGATTTCGCCGGACAGGTTGAGCACCTGATCGAGCCGCACCGTGTCGATACGGATCGAGGTTTCCTGGGTGGCGGCGGAGAGCTGTTGGGTGGGGGCCGGCGCGGCCTTGCTCGGCGCGG
Organism: Chitinolyticbacter meiyuanensis; assembly: GCF_008033135.1. Classification (NCBI taxonomy): domain Bacteria; kingdom Pseudomonadati; phylum Pseudomonadota; class Betaproteobacteria; order Neisseriales; family Chitinibacteraceae; genus Chitinolyticbacter; species Chitinolyticbacter meiyuanensis. The sequence goes on along the minus strand of NZ_CP041335.1, from coordinate 3,021,322 downwards.
CGGGCTTGAGCGCCTGCATCGGCTCGGCGATCGCGGCAATCGGCGCAGTGGGTGCTGGCGCCGCAGGCTTTGGGGCTGCTGCAGGTGCAGCGGCGGGCGGCGCGACTACTTCCACCCCAAGCAGTGCGTTATAGAGGCCACCCCAGTCGGGGCCGCCTTCGGCGGACGGCACCGGCGTGGCGGGCGCTGCAGCAACGGGGGCGGGCGCAACTGGTGCGGGGGCGGTGGCTTCACCGCTCAGTACGGCGTCGAGCTCGGCCAGCAGTTCTGGCGAGGCTCCGGGCGGCGTGCGGCCTTGCGACAGCGCGTTGAACATGTCGCGAACGACCCCGGTGGCGGCCAGGATGCTATCCATGATCTCGGGATTGAGCTTGAGCTCGCCGTTGCGCAGCTTGTCGAACAGGTTTTCCGTGCGGTGGCACAGGCTGACCATGACGTCGACGTTGAGAAAGCCTGCGCCGCCCTTGATCGTGTGAAAGCCGCGGAAAATGTCGTTCAGCAGGTGCTTGTCGTCCGGCCGTTTTTCCAGCTCCACGAGCTTGTTGTCGACCTCGGACAACAGCTCGGACGACTCGGTCAGGAAATCCTGCAGCAAGTCTTCCATGCCGGCAAAGTCACTCATGTGAACCTCCGATCTCTATTCCGTTGCGCTCAGAAGCCGAGGCTTTCGAGCAGGTCGTCGACCTGTTCCTGATTGGTCACGACGTCCGTGCGTCCTTCGCTGTTCACGACCGGCCCTGCCAGCATGCCTTCCTCCTGCTTGGCTGGCGAGAACGCCACCAGGAATTCGAGCAGCTGCCCTTCCATGTCCTTGACCATAGTGAGCACTTTCTTGATCACTTGGCCGGTCAAGTCCTGGAAATCCTGCGCCATCATGATTTCCAGCATTTGCGCGTTGATCCGATCGGTTTCACCGCCGGTGGCCTTGAGGTGCGTGCGGGTCTTCTCGACCAATGCCTTGAATTCGTCCACCGACAACTGGTTGGCATAGAGCTTGTCCCAATCGGCCGCCAGCGCTTGCGAACGTTCTGCGATGGCATCCTGCAGCGGGCGGGCGGTGTCGAGCGCGTTGAGCGTCCGCTCCGCCGCCTTTTCGGTCATGGTGGCGATATAGCTCAACCGATCGCGCGCGTCGGGGATCTGCGAGGCCGCTTTTTCCAGCGATTTGTCGAGGCCCAGCTCGCGCAAGGTGTCATGCAGCTTGCGAGTTAGGTGACCGATCTGCGAGAACATCGAGCGTGCCGGCTCGGACAGATCTTCCAGATTCATCGGCTTGCCGCTGGCCGCAGCGACATCCGCTGCGCTTGCCGGTGCTTCTTCCTGCTGCGAATGCACAATACTGTCGAACAGTGCTTCGAGTTCGGCGGAATCGCCGCTGTTGAGGGCTTGATCGCTCACGTCCTGCCTCCTGTCTGAGCCTGTTCTTACTTGTTCATGTTCGCGAAGATTTTCTTCAGCTTTTCATCGAGCGTGGCCGCGGTGAACGGCTTGACGATGTAGCCGGAGGCACCCGCGGTGGCGGCTTCGATGATGTTTTCCTTCTTGGCTTCGGCAGTGACCATCAGCACCGGCAGGTGCTTGAGCTGTGCGTCTGCCCGGATGGCGCGCAACAGCTCGATACCGGTCATATTCGGCATGTTCCAGTCGGTCACGACGAACTCGTAGGTGGTGTTTTTCAGCTTGTGCAGCGCCACCTGGCCGTCCTCTGCCTCTTCGACGTTGGAAAAGCCGAGTTCCTTCAGGAGGTTACGCACGATGCGTCGCATGGTGGAAAAATCATCCACCACGAGGAAACGCATATTGTTGTCTGCCATCTTCAAGCTCCATGCGCATGCCGCAGCGGCATGCGTTTCAGATCGTTTGGTTCGTGTTTAACCGGAAATGAATGGCGTGATCGTGTCGGCCAGCACCACAGGATCGAATTTTGCCACATAAGCATCAACACCTACTGATGCACCCATGGCACGGTTGGCATTGGACGACAGTGACGAGTGCATGACGACGGGAATGCCCGAGAAACGGTGGTCGGACTTGATGTACTTGGTCAGGACATAGCCATCCATTTCCGGCATCTCGGCATCCACGAGGATCATCTTCAGCTTTTCACGCAACGGCTCGCCATCGTGCGTGGCACGGTTGGCAAGGTTTTGCAGCTTGTCCCACGCTTCCTTACCGTTGTTGGCCTGGTGGTACTTGATGCCGATCTTGTCGAGCACGCCGACGATCTCCTTGCGGGCGACCATCGAGTCGTCGACGAAAAACATGAAGGCGTCCGGGTTGATCTGCGCGGTTTGCAGGTCTGGGATCACCGGCTCGCCGATCACGCTGGAGAGGATCTGTTCGACGTCCAGGATGGAAACCAGCTTGCCATCGGGCAGTTCGGTCAGCGCCGTGATCAGCGCCTGGTTGCCGGCAAGCATTGATTCAGGCGCGCGCACCTTGTCCCAGTCGACGCGGATGATGCGATCGACCTCGTGCACCAGGAAGGCTTGGGTATGCTTCGAGAATTCGGTGACAATCATTGTGCTGTTGGCATTCGACGGCCGTTCCTGCGTGGCGACGAACTTGGACAGCGAGATCACCGGGATGATGTTGCCGCGCAGCGAGATCACGCCTTCGACGCCAAGCGGCATGTTCGGCGTCTTGGTGATCTTGGGGGTTTGCGAGACCTCGCGCACCTTGAACACATTGATGCCGAAGATTTCACGCGTGCCAAGCGTGAACAGCAGGATTTCCATCTTGTTCGAGCCGGCCAGCTTGGTGCGGGCGTCGACACTTTCGAGCAGGTTGGCTTGGGCGGCGATCAGGCTCATGGAGTCGCTCCGGGGAAGACAGGGTGGGCGGCGCCGCTCAGGCGTCCTTCAGCAGGAAGCCTGCGATCATTTCCGACAACTTGTGTGGTTCGAACTTGGACACGTAGCCATCCACGCCGACCGATTGACCGAGTTTCTGATTGGAAACACCGGACAGCGACGAGTGCATCAGTACCGGGATGCCGGCAAAGCGCGGATCGCTCTTGATCAGCTTGGTCAGCATGTAGCCATCCATTTCCGGCATCTCGACATCGGTGAGCACGAGCTGCACCATTTCCTTGACAGTCTTGCCCTGCATATCGGCCATATGCGCCAGACGCTGCAGGTCATCCCAGGCACGCTTGCCGTTGATGGCGTGCTGATAACGCACGTTCATCGCTTCGAGCGTCATGGTGATCTGGCGGCGGGCGACGATGGAATCATCGGCGAAGAACACCATCTTGTCGGCGAGCTCGCGGTCTTGCACCACCATGCTGGTGTCGATGGTCTGATCGGTCTGGGTGGTTTCGGCCAACACCTTTTCCACGTCCAGCATCATCACCAGCTTGTTGTTGTCCAGTTCGGTGACGGCGGTGACGAGGCCACCCATCTGCGTCAGCAGCATGTCGGGCGGCACGCGCATCGATGACCAGTCGAGCCGCAGGATGGTATCAACCGCCTCGACCAGAAAGCCCTGGGTGTGGCCGTTGTATTCGGTCACGATCATGATCTCGGGCCGCGACTCGGTAGCGATGCCGGCATAGCGCGCCAGATCGATCACCGGCACCAGTGTGCCACGCAGGCTGACCATGCCTTCCACGGACGACGGCATTTCCGGTGCCTGCGTGATCTCGGGGGTGCGCATCACCTCACGCACCTTGAACACGTTGATGCCAAAGTTTTCCCGGCGGCCGGAGCGCTGGTCCACGCCCAGCGTGAACAGCAGGATTTCCAGCTTGTTGGTGCCGGCGAGCTTGGTTCTGGCATCGATGGTTTTCAACAGGTCGGACACGATGCGGCTCCAAAGCACTTGACCACGAACTGGTCAGTAAGAATACGAGGGGAAAACGCCGAATTGCGAATTGCGGTCATTGTTCGATTGTCAGAATGGCGGCGGGTGTTTGGCGCGTCAATCGGTTTTAACCCTAAAATCGACACAAACCAAGGCTGGATGCGGATTTACGGTCTTTATAATGCAAAAGCCCCAATGCGACAAGGAGCGTTCCTTTGGCTGATCCTGGGACGGGGATGGACCCCAAAGAACTGGAAACGGCATTCTCGCTTTTTGCAGTTGCTTCCGAGCAACTTACTGAAGCTTACTCGGAGTTGCAGCGGCAAGTTGAATCGCTCACCCGGCAACTGGAAATTGCCAATGGCAATTTAAGAAGGGAATTGGAACAAAAGGCGGCGTTGTCACGCCGATTGTCGTTGTTACTGGCGCATTTGCCTGCCGGCGTGGTGGAAATCGACGGCGAAGGGCGTGTCATCGCGCTCAATCCCGCTGCGCGTCGTTTGCTGGCACCGCTGGCCGAGGGCATGCTGTTCCAGCAATTTGCCGCTGAACAACTGCAACGCGACGAGTCGTCCGATTCCTGGTTGCACCATACTCAGGAAGGCCAACTGCGCTTGGCCATGCTTTACAGCGAGATGCCGGAAGAGACGCACCGTATCGTACTGGTGCAGGATCTGACCGAGGCATGGAATTTGCAGCAGGATCTGGACCGACATAAGCGGCTGGCGGCAATGGGCGAGATGGCTGCGGGTCTTGCGCACCAGCTGCGTACTCCGTTGGCGACTGCGTTGCTCTATAGCGCGCACTTGGCCAAGCCGGCGTTGCCGGAGCCGGATCGGTTGCGCTTTGCCGACAAGACGTTGGCCCGGTTGCGTCATCTGGAGTCTTTGATCCAGAACATGCTGCGCTTTGTGCGTGGCCAGACGCTGGAACACGAGGTATTCGACCTTGCGGCGTGTGTGCGTGATGCGCTACAGACCATGCAGCCGTTGCTGGATGGCGCTGGTTTGAAGCTGGTACCCTTGCTTCCCGCAGGTGCAATCTCGGTTGAGGCCAACCGAAAGGAACTGCAGGGGGTTATCCTTAACCTGCTTGACAACGCAATGCATGCAACATCGGCCGGTGGCACAATTACGGTGTCGTTGTGCGTTGCGGAAGAGGAGGCTAGCGTGGTGGTGTCCGATACCGGCAGTGGTATGGCGCCAGAAGTGCTGGAGCGCTTGTTCGAGCCGTTCTTCACCACGCGCAAGGATGGGACCGGTTTGGGCTTGGCCATTGTGCGCAACCTGATGATGCAGTTCGGTGGTCAGGTCAGCGTGGTGTCAACGCTTGGCCAGGGAAGTGAGTTCACGCTGCGGTTGCCACTGGCAGACGTGGCGGCTAAGGTGTGAGGGCATTGCGTCGCTGAACGGTGACGTCAGGCCAAGTGTCGGTTTTTGTATACATGCAGGATAGAAGAGAGGTTGCTGCCTTATGACGCCCACCGTTGAAATCGAAGGGGATGTTGGCCGTGTGGTGCTGTCCGGCCAGTTCGACTTCAGTGCCCATCGTGAATTCCGCCAGGTGTGCGAAACCCTGATCGCCGATCCGTCGGTGAAGGAAGTGCTGGTCGATTTCCAGAACGTCAACTACCTGGATAGTTCTGCGCTTGGCATGCTGTTGTTGCTGAAGGAAAAGATCGGCGTCGCCAACAAGTCGCTGGCCTTGGTCAACTGTCGCGACACCGTCAAGCAAGTGCTAGAAATCGCCTGCTTCGGCAAGATCTTCACCATCCGCTAAGCCGCTCCGCCGCGCATGAAAATTCTGGTCGTCGACGATACCGAAGCAGTCCTGCTGCTGATTTCCCGGTTCGTCGAGGCCTTGGGGCATGTCGCCATCGTGGCGCGGGATGGTGCCGAAGCCGTCGATACCTGGCGACGCGAACGCCCCGATCTCGTCTTGATGGACATGATGATGCCGGTGCTGTCAGGCCCCGAGGCAGCCATCGCCATCAAGCAGGAAGCGGGTGAGAGCTGGGTGCCGGTGGTGTTCGTTACCGGGATCGGCGAGGAGAACCGGCTCGCCGAGGCCATCGAGCGTGGTGGCGACGACTACATCAACAAACCCGTCAATTTCCGCGTGCTCGAGGCCAAGCTCAAGGCCTTTGATCGCACGCTGGAGCTCAATCGCAAGGTGCGCGAGCAGTCGGCCAAGCTGGCCGACTACTACGACCGCGCCGAGGAAGAGAAGCGCGTGGTGCGCCATCTGATGGAACAGATGGTCAATGCCGAGCGCCTCTACGATCCCCAGCTCGAATACTGGCTCACCCCGGCCGAAAGCCTGTCCGGTGACTTGATCGCTGCTGCACGCACGCCAGGGCAGGCGCTCTATGTGCTGCTGGCCGACGGCATTGGCCACGGTCTGACCGCAGCGTTGAATGTGTTGCCGCTCACCCAGCCGTTCTACAGCATGACGGAGAAGGGGTATGCCATCTCGGACATCCTGACCGAGATGAACAACAAGGTGCGGCAGGTGTTGCCGGTTGGCCGTTTTGTCTGCGTGGTGCTGATCGCCATCGATGAAGCCAATGGCTGTGTCGACGTGTGGAATGGCGGAATGCCGGCCGTGCAGCTGATCGGTGCCGACGGTGGTACGCAGCACTCGTGGAAGTCGTCCCATCTGCCGCTGGGCATTGTGCCGACTGCGGCAATGGACGTGATTCCCGAGCGCTACTACCTGGAAGGATCATGCACCGTGGTTGCGTATTCGGATGGCTTGACCGAGGCGCGCAATCCGCTTGGCGAGGCATTTGGCGTGCAACGGTTGTTCGACCTGATTGCCCGCACGGCGCCCGGCGCACGCATGGGCGAAGTGCAACAAGTGCTTGCCGAGCATCTGGATGGCGAACCGCATCACGACGATATTTCGCTGATCATGGCGCATTGCGGATTGCCGCAGCCGACTGCGCGCGAGATGGCGCGCGGGCCAGCCGTCGAGCCGTTGCGATTGCCGAGCCAGTTGGAGCCGGAATGGCGCTACAGCATGCAGCTGGGCGCCAGCGAGCTGCGGCACATCAATACCGTGCCGTTCATGATGAGCTTCATCAACAAGGTGCTCGGCCAGCACGAAAGCCAGTCGGACGTGTTCCTCATCCTGACCGAGCTCTTCGTCAATGCGCTTGATCATGGGGTGCTGGGGCTCGATTCCGCGATCAAGCGCGAACCCGATGGCATCGAGCAATACCTGGTCGAACGAGCCCGCCGGTTGTCCGAGCTGCGCCACGGCTTCGTCGAGATCGATCTCGCCGGCCTGCGCGTCGAGGGTGAGTACTACCTGCACATCGTGGTCAAGGACAGCGGCACCGGTTTTGACGCCAGCAGCTGGCTCGATACCGACCTTGCCAAGGCAGGGGGGCTGTCGGGACGCGGCATCGCTTTGGTGCGCTCGCTGTGCGCCACTGTGTTCTACCGTGGCCCAGGCAACGAAGTGCACGCCTATTACCGCGTGCGGGAATAGCGTGCTTGCCCTGGCGCGAATCTGTCGCCCAGAATGCATGTAAGGCGGCCGCCGGCTGCCCCCTTTGCCTTTTATCATGGCCGACGACGAGCTCGAACATCTCCGCAACACCTTGCGTGCAGCACGGGCCCAGATGCCCGCGCTGACCGTACCGCCCAGTCATAGCGCCGACGTGGTGTTGCCGCTGCAGCCGCGCCAGCCGGCGCGCAACGAACGGGTGATCGTGGTCGGTGCGTCTACCGGAGGGACGGAGGCGTTGAAGTCGCTGCTGCTGCCCCTGCCACCGTCCAGCCCTCCGTTGCTGATTACGCAGCACATGCCCGAGCTCTTCACCAAGTCCTTTGCCGAGCGGCTCGACGCAGTCTGCCAGTTGCGGGTGAAGGAAGCGGAGCAGGGTGAGCGTCTGCAAACCGGGCATGCCTACATCGCGCCTGGGCATTCGCACCTGATGCTGGCCCTGGGGCCGTCGGGCTATACCTGCGCCTTGTCGCAGGCGCCGGCAGTCAATCGGCATCGCCCTGCCGTCGACGTGCTGTTCCGCTCGGCAGCCAACGTGGGTGGCCGCAACGTACTCGGTGTCATCCTTACCGGGATGGGCCGTGATGGCGCGGTCGGCATGCGCGAGATGCACGAAGCCGGGGCCTACACCATCGCCCAGGACGAAAAGAGCAGCGTCGTCTACGGCATGCCCAAGGAGGCGGTGGCCATGGGCGGGGTGGACGAAATTTTGCCGCTGAAGGATATTGCGCCGCGCCTGCTGGCGCTGTGCGCCCGCCGCGATTGACTCAGGCCGAATCGAACACGGAGAACCGGATTGTCCCTGCCCATCCTGATCGTCGAAGACGATGATGACCTGCGCGAGGCGCTGACCGACACGCTGGAGCTCGGCGGCCATGCTGTGCTGACGGCGACCGACGGCGCTGCCGCGCTGATGGTGCTGGAGCGCGAGCGCGTCGCCTTGGTGCTGTCCGATGTGCAGATGCAACCCATGGATGGCGAAGCGCTGCTTATCGAGGTCAAGCAGCGCTATCCGTGGTTGCCGGTGATGCTGATGACGGCCTACGGCATGGTCGAGCGCGCGGTGGCCGCACTGCATGCCGGCGCTTGCCATTATCTGCCCAAGCCATTCGAGCCAGACCAGCTGCTGCAGGAGGTTGCCAAATACATGCTGCCCGGCAGCGAGGACGACACGGTGATTGCCGAGGACCCGGCGATGCGTGGCTTGCTCGACATTGCCCGCCGAGTGGCCGCGTCCGATGCTTCCGTGTTGATTTCCGGGGAGTCGGGTACCGGCAAGGAAGTGCTGGCGCGCTTTATCCATCGTGCCAGCAGCCGCGCCGACAAACCCTTCGTTGCCGTGAACTGTGCGGCCGTACCGGAACAACTGCTCGAGTCGACCTTCTTCGGTCACGAACGTGGTGCCTTCACCGGCGCGGCAGCACAGCATGTCGGCAAGTTCGAGCAGGCGAATGGGGGCACGCTGCTACTCGACGAAGTCACGGAAATGCCGCTGCCGCTACAGGCCAAGCTGCTGCGCGTGTTGCAGGAGCGTGAGGTCGAACGGGTCGGCGGTAGCAAGGCATTCAAGGTCGACGTACGCGTGATCGCCACTAGCAACCGCGATGTGGCGCAGGCGGTGACTGCCGGGCAGTTCCGCGAGGATCTCTACTACCGGCTCAACGTGTTCCCGCTGGCTCTCCCTGCCTTGCGTGAACGCCCCAGCGATGTGCTACCGCTGGCCCGAGCCATGCTGGCGCGGCATGCCGCACGCATGGGGCGCCGCGCGCCGGCGCTTGACGTCGCCGCACAGCGGCAGCTGGAGGCACATCCATGGGAAGGCAATATCCGTGAGCTCGACAACGTGGTGCAGCGCGCGCTCATCCTGGCGCCTGGGGACAAGATCGAGGCCGCCCACCTCTATTTGCCGGGTCAGCCGGCAAAGCCTGCCGCCACCCCGGCAATCCGGTCATCGGCCAATACTGATGAACCGACCGCACCGACCGATATCAAAGGACTGGAGAAGCACCATATCCTGGAAACCCTGAAGGCATGCGGTGGCGTGCGCAAGCTCGCCGCAGAGCGGCTTGGCATGAGCGAGCGCACCTTGCGGTATAAGCTGCAGCAATACCGCGAGGAAGACGGCGAGCTGCCCATCTAAGGGTGGCGGCGCAACGCCACACGGGCTGGCGCAGGAATTGCTTGCTAGTGGTAGGTTACCAACCCTAGAATTCGCTGATAGGAAGGCGAGCCGATGAGCGTGCAAGGAATCGACCAACTGCTGGGTGAACTCAAGGCCATGTCCTCGCTGGCAGCGGGACAGGCGCCTGCTGCTGCGCCCGCAGCCGATACCCCGGACTTTGCCGATCTGCTCAAGAGCTCGCTCGACCAGGTTAACCAGATGCAGCAGGAATCGCAGGCGCAGCAGGCCGCATTCCAGGCCGGTGATCCACAGGCCGATCTGCAGGAAGTGATGGTGTCGCTGCAGAAGGCGTCGCTTTCGTTCCAGACCATGGTCCAGGTGCGCAACAAGCTCGTCAGTGCCTATCAGGAAATCATGAACATGCAGGTCTGACCTGCGGTTCTGCTCGGGGTAATCACGGTAATCTATGGCAGAGGCGGGCGTAGCGGCCGACGGCAATCTCATTACTGCAGCAAGGCCCAATGCACTGCGTGAGCGTTTCGCCGCGTTGTCGGGGCCTCGCCGCATCGCCATCATGGTCGGCATCGCCGCCATCGTTGCGCTGATCATCGGTTTCTCGCTGTGGTCGCGCGAGCCGCAATACCGCATCCTCTTCACCAATGTCCCCGATGCAGAGGGCGGCGCCATCGTCCAGGCGCTGCAGCAGGCCAACGTCCCCTACAAGCTTGATGGCCCTGGCACCATTTCCGTGCCGGCTGAGCGCGTGTACGACACGCGGCTGCAACTCGCTGCACAAGGCCTGCCGAAGTCCGGCAATGTCGGCTTCGAGCTGATGGACAACCAGAAATTTGGCATTTCCCAGTTTGCCGAGCAGGTGAACTACCAGCGCGCGGTCGAAGGCGAGCTAGCGCGCTCGATCGAAACCGTAGCCGCGGTCGAGAAGGCGCGCGTGCATCTGGCCACGCCCAAACAGACCGTCTTCCTGCGTGATCAGCAGAAGCCGACGGCGTCGGTGATGCTCACCTTGCGCCCGGGCCGAGTGCTTGACGATGCGCAGGTTGCCGGCATCGTCCACCTGGTGTCGTCCAGTGTGCCATCGTTGCCGGTGAAGAACGTCACCGTGGTCGACCAGGATGGCAACCTATTGTCGCGCTCGCCCGAGTTCAACAATTCCAGCCTCGATGCACGCCAGTTGATGTATGTGCAGCACGTCGAGAAGAACTATGTCGAGCGGGTACAGGCCATCCTGGAGCCCATCGTCGGCAAGGGTAACGTCCGCGCCGAAGTGACGGCGCAGCTCGATTTTGCCGAAGTCGAACAGACCTCCGAGACCTTCAAGCCGAACAATGCCTCCGAAGCGGCCATCCGCAGCCAGCAGTCGATGAGTGTGGATGGCAGCAATACCGAGCAATCGCCGGCCGGCGTGCCGGGCGCCCTGTCGAACCAGCCGCCGGGTGCCGCTGCCGCGCCGATCACAGCGCCGGTGGCGGGTGCTGCTTCAGGCGCTGCCTCGGGCAGCCGCAATAGTCGTCGCGAGTCGACCACCAACTACGAAGTCGACAAGACCGTGCAGCACGTGAAGCAGCCGGTCGGTTCGGTCAAGCGCCTCTCCGCGGCCGTCGTGGTCAACTACAAACCGGGTGTCGACAAGGCGGGGAAATCGACCTACCTGCCCTATAGCCCGCAGGAAGTGGCGCAGCTGACCAACCTCGTGCGTGAGGCCATTGGCTACAACGACAAGCGTGGCGACTCGGTCAATCTCGTCAATGCGGCGTTTGCCGATTCGATGCCGCTTGAGGACAGGCCGCTGCAGGACAAGGCGCTCGACTACGTGAAGGCCAACTATGCCGAGTTGATCAAGCTCGCGCTGATCGGCTTGGTAGTGCTCTATCTGCTGTTCTTCGTGGTACGCCCGCTGATGAAGGACATGGCCCGCCCGCGCGAGGAACCCGGTACATACGTTGTCGACCTGGGCGATGGCGAGCCCGAGGACGAGGCCGCAGTCGCGGCGCGCGAGGCTGGCGAGGAAGAGGACGCCGCGCGTTCGGCAGCCTTTGCCGATCTGTTGCAGCAGAGCAAGGAAATCGCCAAGACCGATCCGCGCATGGTTGCCACCATCCTGCGCGAGTGGATGAGTCAGGAAGAGGAATCGACCAATCCCAACAAGGTGGGCTGAGCGAGGAGTGCCATGGCTGCCAACATGAACGAAGAGGGCGTGCGCAGGAGTGCCATCCTGCTGATGACGCTCGGCGAGGAGGCCGCGGTCGATGTGTTCAAGTACCTCGGCCCCAAGGAAGTGCAGAAGCTCGGCTTCGCCATGGCCAACATGAACGCGGTCAAGCGCGAGGAAGTCGACACCGTGCTCGGTGACTTCATCGCCTCGACGCAAAACCGCGCCAACCTCGGCGCTGCCGACGAATACATCCGCTCGGTGCTGACCAAGGCGCTGGGCTCGGACAAGGCCGCCAACCTGCTCGACCGTATTCTGCAGGGCAACGACAACAATGGCATTGAATCGCTGAAGTGGATGGATTCGGCCGCGGTGGCCGAGTTGATCAAGAACGAGCACCCGCAGATCATCGCGACCATCCTGGTGCACCTCGAACCCGACCAGTCGTCCGAAATCATGGCCGAGTTCACCGAGCGGCTGCGCAACGATGTGCTGCTGCGCATCGCCACGCTGGAAGGCGTGCAGCCAGCGGCGCTCAAAGAGCTCAACGACGTGCTCACCCAGCTGCTGTCCGGCTCGGACAAGCTCAAGAAGAGTGCGATGGGCGGTGTGCAGATGGCGGCGGAAATCCTCAACTTCATGGGGGGCGTGGTCGAGGCCAGCGCGATTTCCAGCGTCCGCGAATACGATCCAGAACTGGCGCAGCGCATCCAGGACAAGATGTTCACCTTCGACAACGTGCTCGATATCGACGATCGCGGCATCCAGCTGCTGCTGCGCGAGATCCAGTCCGATTCGCTGGTGATCGCGCTCAAGGGCACGAGCCAGGCCTTGCGCGACAAGATCTTCAAGAACATGTCGCAACGCGCGGCCGAGATGCTGCGCGACGATCTTGAGGCCAAGGGCCCGGTCAAGTTGTCCGAGGTCGAGTCCGAGCAGAAGGAAATTCTCAAAATCGTGCGCCGCCTCGCCGACGAAGGGCAGATCGTGCTCTCGGGCAAGGGCGACGAAGGGCTCGTCGAATAAGCCGTCTGCCAGGCTCGCCAAGCCGCCTCGCCCGTTTTATCCTTTACTCACAGGGCCGCATCGCGGCCCTGTTGCTTGCCATACATCCATCGCTTGAGAGTCCGCCATGCCCGCGCCGCCCCGCCGCGTGATCCCCCGAGAAGAACTCACCGCCTGGGAGCGCTGGGAACTGGGTGCCCTCAACGAAGAGGCTGCCGAGCGCGAACGTGCCGAGGAGGCTGCCCGGGAGGCCGCCGCTGCCGAGCAGGCGGCGCAGGTTGTGGAAATGGAGCGCCAGGCGGCGGCTGCAGCGGCTCAGGCCGAGGTAGCCGCCGAAGTGCAACAGACCGCTGAACCGGAAGCCGAAGCTGCCCCGACCATCCCCTTGCCGACAGCCGAGGAGATCGATGCGATCCACCAGCAGGCGCAGCGCGAGGGGTTCGAGGCTGGGCTGGAAGCAGGCCGCCTGGCTGCCGAGGACGAAACCCACCGGCTCAAGGCGGTGCTGGAAACGCTGGAAGGCATGGCCGCCCGGTTCGAGACCGAGCTTGCCGAGCAGACGCTGGATCTGGCACTGGTGATCGCGCGCCAACTGGTGCGCGAAACGGTGACGACAGATCGCAGCCTGCTGCTGCCGCTGGTGCGTGAGGCGTTGGCGGGCTTGCCGCCGGTGAAGGCGCCAGCGCGGCTGGTGCTCAATCCGGATGACCTCGCTGCGCTGGAAGGGCTGTTGACAGTCGAATTGCCGCAGGAGGTATGGCGGCTGGTGCCGGATCCGCAGATGGAGGCCGGGGGCTGCCGCATCGATACCGCCAATACCCGGATCGAGCTGACGCTGGCGCAGCGCTGGTCGAGCCTCACGCGGGTGCTCGATCGGCATCGGCGGCCTGATCTGGCATGGCAGGCGGCCGACGGTGAGGGTGTGGCGCCGCTCGCTACTGCCGACGAGGCTGAGCCTGCTGCAGAGCCGGGCGATGAGTAAGTCTTTTCCCGACATCGGGCAATACCTGAGCGACGCCCAAGACGCGGTCAATTGGGTGCGGCCGTGGCTGCCGCGCGGCCGGCTGACCCGGGTGTCGGGCCTGGTGTTGGAGGCGGTGGGCCTCAAGCTGCCGATCGGTGCCTCGTGCGACGTGATGACGCCCTCCGGCCATCCGGTCGAGGCGGTGGTGGTCGGGTTCAACGAGGACAAGCTATTCCTGATGCCGATCGCCGAGCTCTACGGCGTGGAGCCGGGAGCGGAAGTGACGCCGCATGAGGACGTGGCCGCCTGGGTGCCCGAATACGGTAAGGCCCGGCCGCCGCAGCGGCGGCTGGAAGACCATGGCCGCCAAGTGCCGGTGGGCTGGGGCCTGCTCGGCCGCATTCTCGATGGCCTGGGGCGCCCGCTCGACGGGCGCGGCAAGGTGGCGCAGGAAGGCTATATGCCACTGTTCGCCCGGCCCTACAACCCGATGGACCGCGAACCGGTGCGGCATGTGATGGATGTGGGCGTGCGCGCCATCAACGCCATGCTCACGGTCGGCCGTGGCCAGCGTCTGGGGCTTTTTGCCGGCTCCGGCGTCGGCAAGTCGGTACTGCTGGGCATGATGGCACGCTATACCACTGCCGACGTGGTGGTGGTGGGGCTGATCGGCGAGCGTGGGCGCGAGGTGAAGGATTTCATCGAGAACATTCTTGGCGAGGAAGGCTTGGCACGCTCCGTGGTGGTGGCGGCTCCGGCCGATACGCCGCCACTGCTGCGCCTTTATGGCGCAGCCTACGCCACCAGCATCGCCGAGTACTTCCGCAATGAGGGCAAGCATGTCCTCTTGATCATGGATTCGCTGACGCGCTATGCGATGGCACAGCGCGAGATCGCCCTTGCCATTGGCGAACCACCGGCGACCAAGGGTTATCCAGCCTCGGTGTTTGCCCGATTGCCGCAGCTGGTGGAGCGCGCCGGCAATGGCCGTGAGGGCGGCGGCTCGATCACGGCGTTCTACACGGTGCTGTCGGAAGGCGACGATCAGCAGGATCCAATCGCCGACAATGCCCGCGCCATTCTCGACGGCCACTTCGTATTGTCGCGCCAACTGGCCGAGGCGGCCCACTACCCGGCCATCGATATCGAGGCGTCGATCTCGCGGGTGATGCATGACATCGTGCCGCACGAGGAAATGGAGCTGGTGCGCCGGTTCAAGTACCTGTGGTCGCGCTATCAGCGTTCGCGCGATCTGATCGCGGTGGGGGCCTACGTGCCGGGGTCCGATCCGATGCTGGACGACGCGATCCGGCGCCACCCATCGTTCGAGCGTTTCCTGCAGCAGGCCGTGCATGAGCGTGAGTCCTATGACGGCGCTAGAATGAAGCTCGCCCAGCTGTTCAACAGCTGACCGGTACGGAGGTGATCTGCCTTGGCCAAGTTCCGCTTCGCCTTCCTGCTCGAACTCGCGATCGATGAGCGCGAGGAAGCGGCGCGGGCGATGCAGACGGCGCAGGCCGCCATCGTCAGCGCCCGGCAGAAGCTGGAGCAGGTGGAGATCTTCCGCGGCGAGTACCGGGCGCGCCTGATGGCGAGCGGGCAGGGCGGCATCACCGTGACGCAATACCGCGATTTCCAGCAGTTCCTCGGCAAGCTCGACGGTGCCGCAACCGCGCAGCAGGGCGAGATCACCCGGCTCGAGGAGGTCTATGCTCGGCAGAAGGCGGCCTGGCTTGAATGCGAGAAGAAGGTGAAGGCCTTCGAGGCACTCAAGGTGCGGCATGAGCAGGAAGAGCAGAAGCGCGAGTCGCGGCGCGAGCAGAAGCTGATCGACGAATTCAACAGCCGGCCGCGCGAGCGCTGAGCGCTGGTTTTATCTGCGGTGTTTTTCCAGGTGGACCAGTTCCACGGCCGGCGATAGCGCCGTGGTGTGGCTGACGGTATAGCCATGGCGCCGGTATAGCCGCAGATTGCCTTCGCTGCGGCTGCCGGTGAACAGCGTGAAGCGCTTGGCCCCACACGCGGTTTCAATCGCAAGCAGCAGCGCCGAGCCTATGCCCTGGCGTTGCCGGGCAGGATGCACGATCAACCGGCCGATCCGGCCTTCCCCGTCGATCTGCGTGGCGCGTACCGCGCCGACCAGTTCGCCGCCCAGTTCCGCTTTCAGCACGATGGCCGATTCGAATTCCGCCTGCAGCGCGGCCAGCGTCTGCGTCAGTGGTGGCAGGTTCCAGTCGTTGTAGAGCTCGGCCTCGCTACGGTAGGCCAGTCGCTGCAGCGCCAAGATGGCCGGGGCATCGTCGGCGCAGGCCGGCGCGATCAGCAGCTCCGGCCTCTTCGCGCTCATTGCTGCAATGCCTTGCTGGCGATCTCGAAGGTGTCGGACGACAGGCCAGCCGTGGCGGCGATCCGCTCCAGCTCGCCCTTCATCAAGGCGCGCCGGCCTGGTTCCAGCTTGGTCCAGCGGTTGAAGCAGGCCGCCAGCCTTGCTGCGATCTGCGGGTTGATGCGGTCGAGCTCGATGATGCGATCAGCAGCGAAGGCGTAGCCATAGCCATCATTGGCGTGAAAGTGCAGCAGGTTCTGATGACAGAAGGCACCGATCAGTGCGCGCACCTTGTTCGGGTTCTTCAGCGAGAACGCGGGGTGGCTCATCAGTGCCTCGACGCGCGAGCGTGCGCCCTCGCGCCGGCTCACCGCCTGCAGCGTGAACCACTTGTCCATCACCAGCGCGTCGTCCTGCCACATCTGCGCGAAGTCATCGAGGAAGGCTTCGGGATGCTCGCGGTGCGTCAGTGCCTTCAGCGCAGCGAGGCGGTCGGTCATGTTGTCGGCGCGGCGATATTGGTTGGTCAGCAGCTCGGCGACCATCGGGCCTTCGCGCTCGGCCAGGATGGCGAGGCAGACATTCTTCAGGCTGCGCTGCGCGACCGCATCAGCATCGAGCCGGTACGGCGCGCCATCGTTCAGCCGTTGGTAGGTGGCGAGCAACGGGCCGCGCAGCTCGCGGGCGAGTGTTTCCAGCACGGTGGTGCGCACCCGCGACAGCAGCACGGGGTCGACATCGTTCAGCGCCTCGAACAGGTATTGCTCGCTCGGCAGCTCCAGCATCAGTGCCACCAGCGCCGGATCGAGCCGTTCGTTGGCGAGCAGCTTGCCTAGTGCATCGATGTAGCCGGCCGGCACCTGTACCTCCTCGCCTTGCTGTGCGGCCGCGTAGCCATCGAGCAGCAACCGGGTGGCATAGCCGTTGGCGGCCTCCCAGCGGGCGAAGGCATCGTTGTCGTGGGCGATCAGGAAGGTCAGCTCCTCGTCGGTATACGGGTAGTTCAGCCGCACCGGCGCCGAGAAATCACGCAGCAGCGACGGGACCGGGCGCTCGCTGATGCCGGTGAAGACGAAGCGCTCCTCGGCGCTGCGCAGTTGCAGCACGCGGTTGTGATCCTGGGTCTCCGTTTCACCAGCGAGTTGCAGCGGCACGGGCTGGCCGTTGCGGCCGAGCAGCGCGACGGCCAGCGGGATGTGGAACGGCTGCTTGTCGGCCTGGCCCGGCGTGGCGGGGCAGGACTGGCGCACTGTCAGCGTGTAGGTCTGCGCCGCCGCATCGAACACGCCCTCGACGTCAAGCACCGGTGTGCCAGCCTGGCTGTACCACAGCGCGAACTGGCTCAGGTTGACGCCGTTGGCATCGGCCATGGCGGCGCGGAAGTCGTCGCAGGTCACGGCCTGGCCATCATGGCGCTTGAAGTAGAGGTCCATGCCACGGCGAAAGCCCTCGCGGCCCAGCAGCGTGGCGTACATGCGCACCACTTCCGAGCCCTTCTCGTACACGGTCCAGGTGTAGAAGTTGTTGATTTCCAGATAGCTGTCGGGGCGTACCGGATGCGCTTGCGGGCCGGCGTCCTCGGCGAACTGGTATTCGCGCAGGCTGCGCACGTTCTGGATGCGCTGTACCGCGCGGCTGCCGACATCGCTGGAGAATTCCTGGTCGCGGTAGACGGTGAGGCCTTCCTTCAGCGAGAGCTGGAACCAGTCGCGGCAGGTGACGCGGTTGCCGGTCCAGTTATGGAAATACTCGTGCGCCACCACCGATTCGATGCCGTCGAAGTCGGCATCAGTGGCGGTCTCGGGTTTGGCCAGCACGTACTTGGTGTTGAAGACGTTGAGGCCCTTGTTCTCCATGGCGCCCATGTTGAAGTCGGACACCGCCACGATCATATAGGTATCGAGATCGTATTCCAGGCCGAAGCGTTCCTCGTCCCAGCGCATCGCCTTCTTGGCCGAGGCCATCGCGTGGTGACACTTGTCGACGTTGCCGGGCTCGACGTAGATCTCGACGTTCACCGCGCGGCCAGAGCCGGTGGTGTAGCGATCGGCCAGCGACACCAGCTTGCCGGCGACCAGGGCGAACAGGTAGGACGGCTTCTTGAACGGGTCGACCCATTTCACCCAATGCCGGTTCTTGTCGAGCTGGCCTTCACCGACGCGATTGCCGTTGGACAGCAGTACCGGCCACTTCGCCTTGTCGGCGATGATGGTGGTGGTGAACTTGGCCATCACATCCGGCCGGTCGAGGTAATAGGTGATCTTGCGAAAGCCCTCGGCCTCGCACTGGGTGAAGAAGTTGCCGTTGGAAACGTATAGCCCCATCAGGCTGGTATTGGCGGCCGGGTTCACCCGGGTGACGATCTCGACGATGGCGTCGTTCTCGACGCCGGTCAGCGTGAGCGTGGTGTCGCTCAGTTCGTATTCGTGCGGCCCCAGCTGGCGGCCATCCAGCTTCACCGATTCCAGCAGCAGCGCTTCGCCGTCCAGGACCAGCGGTGCCGATGCGTCACCAGCGGCTGGATTGCGCTTGACCACCAGACGGTTGAGCACCTTGGTGTTGCTCTCGTCGAGCTCGAAAGTCAGGTCGACACGGTCGATCAGGAAGGCAGGCGGGGTGTAGGCGAGACGCTGGACAGCTTGGCGTGCGGTGGTCATGGATACGGCTTAACCTGGTACTGTAAAAGACGTGAAAGCTTATCGGCTGACCGTGACAACCGCAATCGCCATCTTCCCATATGGCGGCCCGTCGGGCCTGGATGAGAATGGCTCGCAACGCGCGCCATGCTTAGCACCGCGCGCTTCATCCATATAGAAAATCGGTTTTTTTATCTATCGATAACACTGATATCATCGGCCCATCTTTATCGGTTTTGTAGTCATAGGCCCATGTACCAGTACGATCCGATCGACCAGGGTATCGTCGACGCTCGCGTCGCCCAGTTTGCCGACCAGACCCGCCGCTACCTCGCCGGCGAGCTCACTGAAGACGAGTTCCGCCCGCTGCGGCTGCAGAATGGCCTCTATATCCAGCGCCACGCGCCGATGCTGCGTGTCGCCGTGCCCTACGGCATGCTGGCGAGCTACCAGGTGCGCAAGCTGGCGCACATCGCCCGTACCTACGACCGCGACTACGGCCACTTCACCACCCGGCAGAACATCCAGTACAACTGGCCCGAGCTGAAGGATGTCCCGGCCATCCTCGGCGAGTTGGCTTCGGTGCAGATGCACGCGGTGCAGACCTCCGGCAACTGCGTGCGCAACACCACCACCGACCAGTTCGCCGGCATCGCCCACGATGAGATTGTCGATCCGCGCCCGTGGTGCGAGATCATCCGCCAGTGGTCGACCTTCCATCCCGAGTTCGCTCACCTGCCGCGCAAGTTCAAGATCGCGGTGAACGGCGCGCTGGAAGATCGCGCCGCCATCCTGGTTCACGACATCGGCATCAACATCAAGCTGAACGATGCCGGCGAAATCGGCTTCGAGGTCTACGTCGGTGGTGGCCTCGGTCGTACGCCCATCGTCGGCAGCCTGATCAAGCCGTGGCTGGAGCCCAAGCATCTGCTGTCCTACCTCGACGCCACGCTGCGGGTCTACAACCGCTACGGCCGTCGTGACAACAAATACAAGGCCCGGATCAAGATCCTGGTGAAGGCAATGACGCCCGAGGCGTTCGGTGCCAAGGTCGAGGCCGAATGGGCACACCTGAAGGATGGCCCGACCACGCTGACCGAGGCCGAGATCGCCCGTGTCAGCCGCTTCTTCACTGCGCCGACCTACGAGACGCTGCCGGGCGATGATGTGGCTTTCCTGCGCCAGCAAGCCGAGAACAAGGCGTTCGCCCGCTGGGTGGAGCGCAATGTGTTCGCGCACAAGCAACCGGGCTATGCCGCGGTGACGCTGTCGCTGAAGAAGACCGGGGTGCCGCCGGGCGATGCCACCGGCGCACAGCTCGACGCCGTGGCCGACCTCGCTGACCGTTACAGCTTCGGCGAGGTGCGTGCCTCGCATGAACAGAACCTGATCCTGGCCGACGTCAAGCAAGCCGACGTCTACGCGCTGTGGGAAGAGGCCAAGGCACTGGGTTTTGCCACGCCGAACGTGGGCCTGCTGACCGACGTGATCTGCTGCCCAGGCGGCGACTTCTGTTCGCTGGCCAACGCCAAGTCGATCCCGATTGCCCAGGCCATCCAGGAACGCTTCGACGACCTCGACTACCTGTTCGACCTCGGCGAGATCGATCTCAACATGTCCGGCTGCATGAATGCCTGTGGTCATCACCATGTCGGCAACATCGGCATCCTCGGCGTCGACAAGAATGGCTCCGAGTGGTATCAGGTCAGCCTCGGTGGCCGGCAGGGCAATGGCGCCTCCATCGGCAAGGTGATTGGCCCATCGTTCGCCCAGCAGGAGATGCCGGACGTGATCGCCAAGATCATCGACGTGTTCGTCGAGCAGCGCGAAGGGGACGAGCGCTTCATTGAGGTGGTCGATCGCCTCGGCATTGATCCGTTCAAGACCCGTGTCTACGGCGACAAGACCAATAAGAAGGAGACCGTCGATGCCTAAGGTCATCATCGATCGGCAGATCGTCGACGACAGCTGGACCCGCGTGCTGCCGGCCGAGGACGGCAGCATTGCCGTGCCGGAGCAGGGCCGCGTGATCGTGCCATATCAATACTGGCTGGCGCACCGCGATGCATTGGCTGGTCGCGAGGTCGGCGTGTGCTTCGCACCGGACGACGAACCGGAATCGCTGCCGGTCGACGCCAACCACTTTGCGGTGATTGCCGTCGATTTTCCGGCCTTTACCGATGGCCGTGGCTTCTCCATCGGCCGGCTCTTGCGTGAGCGCCACGGCTATATCGGCGAACTGCGCGCGGTGGGCGATGTATTCAAGGACACGCTCAATTACCTGTGGCGCTGTGGCTTCAACGCCTTTGCCGTGCGCGCCGACAAGGACATCGCCGATGCGCTGCTGGGCCTCGATGATTTCACCGAGGCCTACCAGGCCAGCGTGGCGCACCCGGACCCGCTGTTCCGCCGCCGCGCCTGATCGATCGCGCCCAGATGAAAAGCCCTCATGCCGAGGGCTTTTTTCTTGTCTTGCTTGCCGCTTTGCATTGGTCGGCGCCGAATGGCTGTGCAGGAACTTTCTTGGATATTTCCGTAATGAAAGCCTTGCGGCTGCTGGATTTGATGGTCGTGGTTCATCTGAACGACTGGTCGGCCGGCTAGGGATATTCCCAATGGAGCTGGGTTCCTGGCTGGGTTAATCGAAATAAGTATTTAATTGTTAAGGATAAATATCGCCGATGGGTGGTGTTTGCGCTTTTCTGGTGCGCTCCTAGACTGCGCGGAACTGGTCTCATTTCAAGTTCTATATAAAGACCAGTTTTTGCCAACTGAGGATGGAACCTATGAACAAACTCCTGCTTCCCCCATTGCGCATCGGCTTGCTGACGTTGACGATGCAATTGGCCTGGGCCGACGAGGCCACCATGCCACGGCAGACCGCCCCGGATAGCGACCGGCTGATCATCAAATACCGCGATGCGGTGGCGCCCACTGCCCGTGCTGCAGGTGCCGAAATCAGCGCGCAGGCCGAATCCACTGCCGCCGCGCAGTACGGCGTGGCGCTGAGCGCGGTGCGGCGCACCCACAACGGAGCGCGCGTGGTCAAACTCGACAAGCCCCTGCGCGTGGAGCGCTTGCGCAAGCTGGCGGCCCAATTGGCTGCGGAAGATCCGAACATCGAATACGCCGAGCCCGACCTGATCAACTATCCGCTGGGCAGCACCAATGATCCGGGTAACGCCCAGCTGTGGGGCTTTGCCGGTACCACCACCGGCAGCAATGTGTTCGGTGCCTGGGATATCGCGACCGGCCAGGGCGTTACGGTGGCGGTGATCGACACCGGTTACCGGCCGCATCGCGACCTGCAGGCCAACCTGCTGCCTGGTGCAGACCTGATCACCCAGACCACCTACAGCGTCGATGGCGATGGTCGCGATGCCGATGCACGCGATCCGGGCGACTATGGCACTTGCGATGGGCGGACCAGCAACAGCAGCTGGCACGGCACCCACGTGGCCGGCACCATTGCCGCGGTCGCCAACAACAGCGACGGCGTGGCGGGCGTGGCCTACAACGCGCGCGTGGTGCCGGTGCGGGTGCTGGGGCGCTGCGGCGGCTACACCTCGGACATCACCGACGGCATGATCTGGGCCGTGGGTGGCAACGTCACCGGACTCGCGGCCAATCCCAACCCCGCCAAGGTGCTCAACCTGAGTCTCGGCGGCAGCGGCACTTGCGGCAACACCTATCAGAATGCGATCAACTACGCGCGTGGTCGCGGCGCCGTGGTGGTGGTGGCCGCGGGCAATGAGAACCGCGATGCCAGTCTTGCCACACCGGCCAACTGCAGCGGCGTGATCACGGTGGCGGCGAGTGATCGCAACGGCAACCGGTCCAGCTTCAGCAACTACGGCAGCCTGGTCGAGATCACCGCACCGGGCTCGGACATCTATTCGACCATCGATACCGGCACCAGCACGCCGGCTGGCGATGGCTACCGCAACATGAGCGGCACCAGCATGGCCACGCCGCATGTGGCCGGTGTGGCGGCGTTGATGCTGTCGGTGAATCCGGGGCTGACGCCCGATCAGGTCGACCAGATCCTGCGTGCTACTGCCAAGCCGCTGCCCGGCGCGTGCAGCCAGGGTTGCGGTGCCGGCCTGATGGATGCGCAGGCCGCTGTGGCGCGGGCGCGGGATCTGGCCACGCCCGGCCCGACGCCCACGCCGGGGCCGACCCCGCTGCCATCGCCCGGCCCCAGCCCCGTGCCCACTCCGCAGCCGACGCCGTCGCCGACCAGCTGCAACCAGGCTTGGCGGGAAGGGCGCAGCTACGCCGCCAACGAGCTGGTCACCTTCAACGGCCGCAACTACCAGGCGCTGGTGGCGCACACCGCCTACACCGGCACCAACTGGAATCCGGCTGCCAGCCCCACGCTGTGGCGCGACATCGGCGTATGCAACGGCAGCACCACGCCGGTGCCGCCCACGCTGCAACCCAGCCCGCAACCCAGCCCGCAACCGACGCCGCTGCCTTCGCCCGGCCCGAGTCCGGTGCCACAACCGTCGCCGACGCCGATCCCGTCGAGCTGCTACGCGGCGTGGTCCGCTGCAGCTGTCTACGTCGGCGGCAACCGGGTGACGTACAACGGCATCAACTACGAGGCCAAGTGGTGGACACAAGGCGACAATCCGGCCCAATCGGGTAGCTGGGGCGCGTGGCGATTGCTCGGTACCTGCCAGTAAACGCGTAACCCGGTTGCGATGCGATCCGTCGCAACCGGGTTTTTGCTGCAGTTGCCACCCAGCGGTGCCGGGTGGTGGTCGCCAAATCAGTGGCTGCTGATACGATGCCCGCTGCATACCGGCGCCCCTTGCTTGGTCGCCGGATAACAGCAAAAACAGAGGCGGGGAGCAGTATGGTCAGGTTTACACGCAAGGCGGTCGTACTGGCCGTGTTATCGGCGAGCGCGTGGCAGGCTCAGGCGGACGAAGTCGCAACGACACAGCACCGCCTTGAAGACACCACCGATCGACTCATCATTAAATATCGCAACCAGCCGTTGCTGCGCAGCCAGAGTGTGGCGGATCTGTCCGCAAGCACCGAATCGATCGGCGCGGCGCGTCTTGGGGTGTCGATGCGCAAGCTGCGCGACATGCACAGTGGCGCGCGCGTGGTGAAGCTCGACCGCCGGGTGAAAGTGGAGCGGCTGCGTGAACTGGCGCGCGAGCTGGCCGCCGACGATCCCAATATCGAGTATGTCGAGGCTGACACGCTCAACTATGCCGATGCCACCACCAATGATCCGCAACTGGGATCGCTGTGGGGCTTCAAGGACAACAGCGCCGGCAGCAATGTGCAGGGCGCCTGGGACATCACCACCGGCAAGGGCGTGGTGGTGGCGGTGATCGACACTGGCTACCGCCCGCATCGTGATCTGGTGGCCAATATCCTGCCCGGTGCTGACCTGATTGCCGATGCGACCCGGTCCAACGATGGCGACGGGCGTGACCTCGATGCTGCCGATCCGGGCGACTACGGCACCTGCGATGGCGCACAGCGCAACAGCGGCTGGCATGGCAGCCACGTGGCCGGCACCATTGCCGCCGTCGGCAACAATGGCGAGGGCGTGGTCGGCGTGGCCTACGGTGCCCGCGTGGTGCCGGTGCGGGTGCTCGGTGTGTGCGGTGGCTATACCTCGGACATCGCTGACGGCATGATCTGGGCCGCCGGTGGCGACGTGCCGGGCCTGGCCCGCAATGCCAACCCGGCCAAGGTGCTGAACCTGAGCCTGGGCGGCACCGGCAGCTGCGGCACCACCTACCAGAATGCGATCAACTATGCGCGCAGCCAAGGCGCCGTGGTCGTGGTTTCGGCCGGCAACGACAATGTCGATGTTAGCACCAAGCGCCCGGCCAGTTGTGCTGGTGTGATCACCGTTGCCGCTACCACCAGCAGTGGCGCGCGCGCCAGCTATTCCAACTTCGGCAGCATGGTGGAAATCGCCGCGCCGGGGTCGTCGGTGCTGTCCACCATCAACACCGGTACCACTTCGCCGGTGGCTGATGGCTACGGCAGCAAGAGCGGTACCAGCATGGCGGCGCCGCATGTATCGGGCGTGGCTGCGCTGATGTTGTCGGTGAACGCCAAGCTGACGCCGGACCAGATCGACCAGATCCTGCGCAGTACCGCCAAGCCGATGCCGGTGGCCTGCCCCGAGGGCTGCGGTGCCGGGCTGATGGATGCACGGGCGGCGGTGGCGCAGGCGAAGGCACTGGCCGGTCCGACCCCGACACCGGCTCCCACCAGCGTACCGACTCCGACCAAGGTGCCGACGCCCACGCCGACCAAGGCCCCGACACCGGTGGCCCCGACGCCGGTCTCGAGCAGCTGCTACGCAGCCTGGAGCAGCAGCGCCGTCTATACCGGCGGCCAGCGCGTGACCTACAACGGCCGCAACTACGAGGCCAAGTGGTGGACGCAGAGCAACGTGCCGGCCAGCAGTATTGGCGAGGGTAAGCCCTGGCTCGACCTGGGCGCCTGCGGCAGCAGCGTGCCGACTGCAACGCCCCAGCCGACACCCACGCTCACGCCGCGCCCCACTGCGACGCCGACGCCGACGCCGCAGCCCACCGCCGTACCGACGCTGACCCCGACACCGCGCCCGACCAGCACCCCGCTGCCAACGGCGGTACCGACTGCCACGCCAACCCCGGTCGTCACCCCGGTGCCAAGCAGTTGCAACGCCGCTTGGAGCGCCGATGCGATCTATATCGGCGGTGATCGCGTCACCTACAATGGCGTGAACTACGAAGCCAAGTGGTGGACCCGTGGCGAAAACCCCGCCCAGTCCGGTCAGTGGGGCGTATGGAAGGTATTGGGCAACTGTTGAGGGGAGGGACGACGATGCGTGCACTCTGGGGTGGACTGGCCTTGGCCACTGTCGTCGTCACTGCCTGCGCCAGCCCGGTGCAGGACGAGGCCCGTCTGATCGTGAAGTTCAAGGACGACAGCCGCCGCGAGGCGGTGCTGGCCGAGCAGGCCAGCCGCCATGGCGTGGTGCTGGGTCAGGGGCGGCCGTTGTCGCTGGGCGCCTGGTTGTATCCGGTCAGCGGCCAGGGGCGGATTGCCCTGCTGGCAGACCTGCTGCAGGCGCCTGAAGTCGAGTACGCCGAGTGGGACGATCTCGCCACCACACAGTGATCGTGCCGCCGCGCCGCGCTGCCGATGCCTTGGGTTATAGTTGGGCATGACCGCCACCCAGACCTCCCAGGCCGACACCTTGCCCGAACGCGAAGCCCTGCTCGATGTGGCCGGGCTGGCCGTCCACTATCCGGGGCAAACGCAAGCGGCGGTCAGCGATGTCGTCTTTACGCTGTGCCCGGGGGAGACGCTGGCGCTGGTCGGCGCGTCCGGCTCCGGCAAGAGCGTGACCGCACGTGCCATCCTGCAGCTCGATCCCGGCGCGCGCTATCAAGGCAGCATCCGCTTCGCCGGCGAGGAGCTGTTGCAGGCGAGCGAAGCGCGGCTGCGTGCCGTGCGTGGCGAAGGCATCGGCATGGTGTTCCAGGAGCCGCTGTCGGCACTGAATCCCTTGCATACCGTCGGCCGCCAGATCGGCGAGACGCTGGCGCTGCACCGCGGCCTGACCGGGCGCACCCTGCGCGCCGCAGTGATGGCACTGCTGCACAAGGTGCACCTTGCCGACGCCGAGCGCTTCATCGATTCATATCCACACCAGCTGTCCGGCGGTCAGCGCCAGCGCGTACTGATTGCAATGGCACTGGCGTGCGGCCCACGCCTGCTGATCGCCGACGAGCCGACCACCGCGCTCGATGCCCACCTGCGGGTGCAGATCCTGCAGTTCCTCAAGGAGCTGGCGGCCAGCGAGGGGCTGGCGCTGTTGTTGATCTCGCATGATCTCGCGCTGGTGCGCAGCTTTGCCGATCGCGTCGCCGTGATGTGCGAGGGGCGCATCGTCGAGACCGGCACGACGACCGGCGTGCTGTCCGCCCCCTCCCATCCGGCCACCCGGGCACTGCTGGCCGTGCGCGAGGCGCGATTGGCGCCACCGCTGCCCACGCAGCCGGCATATCGGTTGCGGGTGTCCAATGTGTCCTGCCGCTACCGGCGGCGTGCCGGTTTCTTCGGCAAGGCCAGCACCGTGACAGCGCTGGCGCCGGCCGATTTCGCGCTGGCACGCGGCGAGACGCTGGGCATCGTTGGCGAATCCGGGTCGGGCAAGACCACGCTGGCGCTTTCGATCCTGCGTCTGGTACGTGAGGCGCAGTGCGAGATCGTGCTTGGCAGCGGCGAGGATGCGCTGCGCTTCGACCAGCTTGGCGGCGCTGCGCTGCGCGCGGCGCGCAGTCGGATGCAGCTGGTGTTGCAGGATCCGTTCTCGGCGCTGTCTCCCCGTATGACGGTGGCGGAGATCGTCGAGGAAGGCTTGGTGGTGCACCGGCCAGAGCTGGGGCCGGGTGAACGCCGTGCCCGCGCGATCGCGGTCCTCGCGGAAGTGGGGCTCGGCACCGAGGTGCTCGATCGCTATCCGCACGCGTTTTCTGGCGGCCAGCGCCAGCGCATTGCGATTGCCCGAGCGCTGGTGCTGCAGCCCGAGGTACTGATCCTCGACGAGCCCACGTCGGCGCTTGATGCCCATATCGGTCTGCAGGTGCTCAAGCTCCTGGCGGAACTGCAGCGCAGCCATGGGCTCTCCTACCTGCTGATCACCCATGATCTGACGGTGATCCGTGCGCTGGCACACCAGGTGATGGTGCTGCAGCGTGGCGAGGTGGTCGAGCGTGGTTCGGTGGAAACCGTGTTCTCGTCCCCGGCTCATCCGTACACTCGCCAATTGCTGGCCGCATCGTCCTACCTGCCGGCTGCGGCCTGATTCCCGTTCTGTCCTCCCACGCCGCAAAGAAGCCACGCATCTAGTGTGGTCTTCCCGGATGGCCCGATATCGTCGCTGGATATAAAAATAATATTTCTCTAATATACTCCGCCGTCGCTACTGACGGCGCTCATGTTCGAGGAGTATCCATGCGCCGCAACGAGCCGGTGACCCAGCACGAAGTCAAGGTCGACCCCCGCCGCCCGCTGGTAAGCAAGACCGATCTGAAAGGCCGCATCACCTACGCCAACCCCGCCTTCGTCGAGATCAGCGGCTACACCCGCGATGAATTGATCGGCAGCCCGCACAACCTTGTCCGCCATCCGGACATGCCAGCGGCGGCGTTCGCCGACCTGTGGCGCACCGTGCAATCGGGCCAGCCCTGGCGCGGCATCGTGAAGAATCGCTGCAAGAACGGCGATCGCTACTGGGTCGAGGCCTTCGTCACACCCTTGCTGGAAGAGGGCAGGCACATCGGGTACATGTCGGTGCGCAATACGCCCACGCGCGAGCAGATCGCTGCTGCACAAGGCTTGTATGCGGCAATCAATGCCGGCTCACATGCCTTCACGCCGACGCGCTGGCCCCAGGCGCTGGCCTTGCACTGGCGACTCGCTGTGGTGCTGGCAGCTTGCGTACTGCCCTTGCTGGCCGCGCTGTTCTGGCCCGCGGCGCGTTGGCCGCTTGCTGCCGTGGCGTTGCTGGCCGCGTTCGGGGGCGGCATCTGGCTCGTGGCGGGCTGGCGCCAACCGCTGCAGATCCTGTCCTCGGCGTTTGCCGGCCTTGCCGAAGGGAATTTCCGTACCAGCGTACTGACGCATGTGCCGGCGGAATTTGCCCGACTATTGCTGCAATTGGAGGCAATGCGCATCAACCTGCGCGCGGTGATGGCCGACGTGGTGTCTGCGGCGGCGCGGGTGGAGCAGCAGGCGACTGCCGCGGCGGGCGATGGCAGGGCGCTGGCGGATCAGGCGCAACAGCAAGCGGACGGGGTGGCTGGCGTGGCCGCTGCACTGGAGCAGTTGACCGTTTCGGTTGGCGAGATCCACGATGCCACCCGCGCCAGCGCAGCCCATGCCACGCAAACGGTGGCGCTGACCGACCGCGGTGGTGGACAGATGCGCGAGGCGCGGCAGGCGACGCACCAGGTGGTTGCCGTGGTCGACGAGGCCTGCCGGGCGCTCGATGAGCTGTCCGGCTCAGTGCAGGCGATCAACACCGTCACCCAGACCATTCGCGAGATCGCCGATCAGACCAATCTGCTGGCGCTCAATGCCGCCATCGAAGCCGCCCGCGCCGGCGAGGTTGGCCGCGGTTTTGCCGTAGTTGCCGACGAGGTGCGCAAGCTGGCCGAGCGCACCAGTGTGTCCACCGTCACCATTACCGACACCATCCGCACCATCGAGGCCCGCACTCACAGCGCCACCGGTGTGATGCGCTCGGCGCAGCAGGCTGTTCAGCATGGCACCGCGCTGATCGAGTCCTCGGCCGATTCATTGGCGCAGATCGAAGCGGCCAGCCGGGGCGTCGAGGCCATCGCCCGCGACATCGACGCAATGCTCGACCAGCAGACGCAGGCGGCGCACGAAGTGTCCAGCAATATGGAGCGCATGAGCGCGCTGGCCGAGCGCAACCATGCGTCGATCGACGATGTCGGCAAGGCGGCCGCCGAGCTCTCGGTCGTGTCGCAGTCGCTGCACCAGCTGGTCCGGCACTTCGAGCGCTCGCTGTAATCGCGAGCAAGGCCCCGCCAGGGGCCTTGCTTACCAGCTAGCGCTTGTGGAATACCAGCTTGCGCTCGGCAACGTCGACCACCACCACATCCTTGGCGCCGAAATCGCCGGCCAAGATGGCGCGGGCCAGCGGGTTCTCGATCTCGGTCTGGATCGCGCGCTTGAGCGGCCGTGCGCCATAGACCGGATCAAAACCCGCCTCGGCGACCAAATCGAGCGCGGCATCGCTCGCTTCGAAGCCGATCTCCAGCTGCGCCAGCCGGCCTTCGAGCCGTGCAAGCTGGATGCGTGCGATATTGCGGATGGCGGCGGCGTCGAGCGCATGGAATACCACGATCTCGTCGATGCGGTTGACGAATTCCGGGCGGAAATGCGCCTTCACCTCGGCCAGCACCGCCACCTTGGCAAGCTGGTAGTCCTCGCCTGCCATCAGCTGGATCTGCTGGCTGCCGAGGTTGGATGTCATCACGATCACGGTGTTGCGGAAATCGACGGTGCGGCCCTGACCATCGGTGAGCCGGCCATCGTCGAGCACCTGCAACAGGACGTTGAACACGTCCGGGTGCGCCTTCTCCACCTCGTCGAGCAGGATCACGCTGTACGGTTTGCGCCGCACCGCCTCGGTCAGGTAGCCGCCTTCCTCGTAGCCCACATAGCCTGGAGGCGCGCCGATCAGGCGTGCGACCGAGTGCTTCTCCATGAACTCGCTCATATCGAGGCGCACGATGTGTTCCTCGGTATCGAACAGGAACTCGGCCAGCGCCTTGGTCAGCTCGGTCTTGCCAACGCCGGTCGGCCCGAGGAACAGGAAGGAGCCGTAAGGCTTGTTCGGATCCGCGAGGCCCGAACGTGAGCGGCGGATGGCATCCGACACCAGTCGTACCGCCTCCTCCTGCCCGATCACGCGGCGGTGCAAGGCTTCTTCCATCTTGAGGAGCTTGTCGCGCTCGCCCTGCATCATCTTGGACACCGGGATACCGGTGGCGCGGCTCACCACTTCGGCGATTTCCTCGGCACCCACCTGGGTGCGCAGCAACTTGGGTTTCTCGCTACTGTCCGCTTCGCGTGCCTCTGCCGCCTTGAGCTTGGCTTCCAGCTGCGGCAACTGGCCGTATTGCAGCTCAGAGGCCTTGTCCCACTCGCCGCGACGGCGGGCGGCATCCATCGCCATCTTTACCTGCTCGATTTCCTCGCGCACGGCCTGCGAGCCGAGCACGACGGCTTTCTCGGCCTTCCAGATTTCCTCGAGGTCCGAGTATTCCTGCGTCAGCCTCCCGATCTCGTCCTCGATCAAACCCAGGCGGCGCTGGCTGGCCTCGTCCTTTTCCTTTTTCACCGCTTCGCGCTCGATCTTCAGCTGGATCAGCCGCCGGTCAAGCTTGTCCATTGCCTCCGGCTTGGAATCGATTTCCATCTTGATGCGGCTGGCGGCTTCGTCGATCAGGTCGATCGCCTTGTCCGGCAGGAAGCGGTCGGTGATGTAGCGGTGGCTCAACTCGGCGGCCGCCACGATGGCCGGGTCGGTGATGTCGACGCCGTGGTGGATCTCGTACTTCTCCTGCAGCCCGCGCAGGATGGCGATCGTTGCCTCGACGCTGGGCTCGTCGACCAGCACCTTCTGGAAGCGGCGTTCCAGCGCGGCATCCTTCTCGATGTACTTGCGGTACTCGTCGAGCGTGGTCGCGCCGATGCAATGCAGCTCGCCTCGCGCCAGCGCGGGTTTCAGCATATTGCCGGCGTCCAGCGCGCCTTCGGCCTTGCCGGCACCGACCAGGGTGTGGATCTCGTCGATGAAGACGATGGTGTTGCCCTCGTCCTTGGCGAGCTCGTTCAGCACGGTCTTCAGCCGCTCCTCGAATTCGCCGCGGTACTTGGCACCAGCGAGCAGTGCGGCAAGATCCAGCGTCAGCACGCGTTTGTGCTTGAGGCTTTCCGGCACCTCGCCATTGATGATGCGCTGCGCCAGCCCTTCCACGATGGCGGTCTTGCCAACGCCCGGTTCGCCGATCAGCACCGGGTTGTTCTTGGTTCGGCGCTGCAGTACCTGGATGGCACGGCGGATCTCGTCGTCGCGGCCGATCACCGGGTCGAGCTTGCCGACACGCGCGCGCTCGGTGAGATCGACGGTGTACTTGCCAAGCGCGCCGCGCTGCGAATCGGCTTCGGCGCTCTGCACCGATTCGCCGCCACGCACCGCGTCGATGGCGGCTTCGATCGCATCCTTCTTGCCGCCGTGCTGCTTCAGGAGACGACCGGTTTCGCCCTTGTCGTCTATCAGTGCCAGCAGGAACAGATCGCTGGAAATGAACGCATCCCCGCGCTTGATCGCCGCCTTGTCGACGAGGTTGAGCAGGTTGGCGAGCTCCTTGGAGACCGTGATCTCGCCGCCGGTGCCTTCGATCTTCGGCAGTCGCGCGATGGCGTCGCTGAGCGCATTCTGCAGCGGCACGACGTTGACGCCGGCGCGGGCGAACAGCGCGATGGCGCCGGAGTCCGGATCGCCGAGCAGCGCGGAGAGCAGATGTTGGGGTTCGATGTAGGCGTTGTCGTTGCCGAGCGCGAGGCTCTGGGCATCGGCAAAGGCTTGCTGGAACTTGGTGGTGAGCTTGTCGAAACGCATGGCGATTCACCCTGATGTGACTGTGGTTGCTCACTAATCTGGGTGTGGCGCCGCGCTTTTCAAGCCGGCCGGCAGCAGGCTCAGGCGGCTGTTTCGACCCGGTTGCGGCCGTTGCGCTTGGCGGCGTAGAGCGCTTCGTCGGCGCGTTTCAGGCAGTCGGCGATCGGCTCGTCGCGCATCACCGTCACGCCGAAGCTGCAGGTCACCTTGAGGCCGTTGTGCCAGGCGCGCGACGCCAGCTGGCTGCGGATCTTCTCGGCCAGCAGCGTGGCGGACGACAACGAGGTGTCCGGGCAGATGATGACGAATTCCTCGCCACCCCAGCGCACCAGGTAGTCGCCATTGCGGATCTGGCTGCCGGTCTCGCGGGCAAACTGCTTCAGGATCACGTCGCCGACATCATGGCCGTGGGTGTCGTTGATCGACTTGAAATGATCGATGTCGGCGAAGATCACCGCCAGCGGATGGCCGGACTGGCGGGCGAGCTCGGCCTCGCGGAACAGCTCGTCGCGGATACCGGCGCGATTGCGCACCCCGGTCATTGGGTCGCGCTTGGCCATTTCGCCGATCACGCGGTTTTCCAGCTTGAGCGCGCGCGACAGCGTACGCAGCTCTTCTTCGCGGCGGCGGCTGCGGCTGAGCCGCGCCCGCATGGCACGCAGGTCGAACAGCAGCGTGATGAAGCTCGCGCCGACCCACAGCGCCAGCAGCACCAGCGCCAGCTGTTCGCGGCTCAACCACTTGCCGTGGAATTCGAGGTAATCGATGCGCAAGGTGTGCTGCCCCGGCTCCTTGAGGCCGGAGGTGGACAGCTGGATCAGCGGCACATGGCGCAGGTCGACCGCGGCATGCTCGGGCGGGATGTCCTGATTGGCCAGCCACCAGCTGGCCACGTTGAAATTGCGCAGCGGAATGTCGAGCAACTGGCCGCCAGGCTCGGGGCGGAAGTTGATCTCATTGATCTTCCAGCTGTCCGGCTTGGCAGTGTCGGCGTAGGCCGGATCGAAATTGCGCAGGAACAGCCGCAACTTGCGCGAGCCGGGCGCGCGGTAGTCGGCGCGCAGCACCACGCTGTCGAAGTGCGAGAGGTCGAGCCCCGCCTCGGGCTGCGCGGCCAGCGTGATGCCGAGCTCGCAGAACGGCCATTCGTAGCTGTCCGACAACTGGCAGTCGAGCACGAAGGCGCCATCATCGCGCTTGAGCGTAGCGACCGATTGCCCGCCGTTGCTGCGATCGTCCGACACCGCGACCTGGAATTCGCCGTGCCCGTCGATGCGCAGCACCCGATTCATGCCGAAGTGCTGCCACAGCAGCAGCACGGCAGACAGTGCGACCATGGCGGCGGCACCCATACGGGAAAAGCTCGCAATGCGCATCAGGACTCCGGTTCCGAACCGACGGGACTGCCGAGTATAAGGACAACTACCTACCGCGTGTTAGTGCGATGTAGTCGGGTGTCGCGAGGTTTCATCACCGCGCCAGTTCAGCTTGTCGTGCAGCGTGACCACACGGCCGATGATGATCAGCGCGGGTGGCTTGATGGCGGCCTGTTCGATCAGTGCGGGCAGTGTGGCGAGCGTGCCGATCAGCGTGCGCTGCGTCGGTAGCGTGGCCTTCTCGATCACCGCAGCGGGCGTGTCGGCGGCGCGGCCATGGGCGATCAGCTCGGCGCACAGCCGCGGCGCCTGTGCCACGCCCATGTAGACGACCACGGTTTCCGCATCGTTGGTCAAGCGCGCCCAATCGAGCTCGATGACATCGCCGCGGCGGTGGCCGGTGACGAAGGTGACCGATTGCGCGTAATCGCGATGGGTGAGCGGAATGCCGGCATAGCACGAGGCCCCGGCGGCCGAGGTGATGCCGGGCACCACCTCGAAGTCGACACCGTGCACGGCCAGCTCCTCGATCTCCTCACCGCCACGGCCGAAGATGAACGGATCGCCGCCCTTGAGCCGCAGCACCGATTTGCCCTCCTGGGCCAGGCGCACCAGCAGCTGGTTGATCTCCTCCTGTGGCAACGCGTGGTTGCTTGCCTTCTTGCCGACGTAGATCCGCTCGGCATCGCGTCGCACCAGCTCCATGATGGCAGGCGAGACCAGGTTGTCGTACAGCACCACGTCGGCCTTCTGCATCAGCCGCAGCGCGCGGAAGGTCAGCAGATCCGGGTTGCCGGGCCCGGCGCCGACCAGGTAGACCGCGCCACGGGTCAACGCCGCGTCGTCGCTTGCCGCCAGCGTGGCCTCCAGCACCGCGGCGGCGCCAGCCTCGTCGCCGGCCAAGGCCTTTTCGGCGGCAGGGCCGTCCAGTGCCTGTTCCCAGAAGCGCCGTCGTGCACGCTCATCAGCAAAGCGTGTTTTCACCCGCTCACGCAAGGCCCCAGCCAGACGCGCCAGCGCGCCGTAGCCATGCGGCAACCAGGCCTCGATCCGGGCGCGCACTTGGCGCGCCAGGACCGGCGCATTGCCGCCGCTGGAAATCGCCAGTACCAACGGGGAGCGATCGACGATGGCTGGCACGATGAAGCGGCAGTGCGCCGGCGCATCGACTGCATTGACCGACACGCCGGCTGCTTCCCCGGCGGCGTAGATCGCGGCGTTGACAACCGCGTCGTCGGTGGCCGCGATGGCAAGGCGCATGCCGGCAAGATCGTTCGCTTGCCAGGCGCGCGCAACGTGGTGGATCTTGGCGGACAGCGCCAGCTCGGCAAGCGCCGGGCAAAGCGCGGGGGCGACCACGGTGACGCGCGCGCCAGCCTTGGCGAGCAGCGTGACCTTGCGCAAGGCGACGTCGCCGCCGCCGGCCACGAGGCAGGGCTGGTCGGCCAGGTTCAGGAAAATGGGAAAGTAGTCCATGGCAGCTAGGCGGTCTGACCGCGATCAAGGCAGCTCGGGGGCTGGCGGGGCACAGTCCGCCATTGTAAGGGCGGGATGCCCGGGGAGGGGAGCAATGCGGTATCTGATCGTAGGATGGCTGCTGGTGGCTGGCTGGGCGAGTGCGGCTGATCCGGCCAAGCTGGCGGCGCAGAAGGCCTGCATGGCCTGCCATGCCGTGAACGCCAAGATCGTCGGCCCGGCGTACGCGGACGTTGCCAAGCGCTACAAGGGGGATAAGGGCGCCGCTGCTCGCCTGGCGGGCCACATCCGGACTGGCAGCAAGGGCAACTGGGGTGGAATCGCGATGCCACCGCAGCGCGTAACGGCGGAGGAGGCCCAGTTGCTGGCGCAGTGGGTGCTCAAGCAATAACGCCGTTTGTCGGTGCAGCGCTGCTGCATCGGGCACTCCAGCTGCAGCGGGCCGACCTAAGGTAAAAGGCTTCTACAGGAGAACGCCATGGCGGTCGATCCGATTTCCGCAGTGAACCGGCAACCGGGCAGCGTGCTGGAGGTGATGGACGCGCTGGAGCTGTCGCGGTTGGCGCGTGTCGAAGCGCAGGCCGAGTTGCAGCAGGCTGAAGCGGCTGATGCGGTCGACGAAATCGCGCCACCACCTGCTGCTGTACCTGCCCCGCCCGAACTGCCAGAGCAGGACGATGCGCTGCAGTTGTCATCGCTCGCATTTGCCCGCAGTCGCGGCGTGGCAGGCGCCGACCCGGAGACCTTGGCGGAGCAGACTGCTGCCGTGACGCCAGCCGAGGCACAGGCGCTTGCGGCACGTGCGGCCTTGAACGAGGCGTTGGTCGAAGCAGCACCGCAACCCGTCGTGCTGCCAGCGCCTGACCCGTTGCAGGCCGCCTTGCTGCAGGATCGCCTGGATCAGGCATCGACCACTGTCCAGCCCTTCATGGTGTATGGCGTGGCCATCAATGGCAGCGATCCCGTGGTCAATCCTGCTGGCGTGGCGGTCGACGAGGTCGGGCCAGTGAATCCGGCACCTGCGGTGCCGGCCGTCGAGGCGGCCACCGACACCCCGGCCGATCCATTGCGCATTGCGGACAGCGGCCCGCGCTAAGCAACCGGATTCAACGGTTGGGCCAGTACCAGGGGGGGCGATCCAGATCGGCTTGCCCGCTGATCACCGTCTCCCCCAGGGTCTTGTCCAGAATCAGCGCATTGCAGCCGTCCTCGCGAGTGAGCGCGGCAATCAGCCTTGCCGCATGCGAGACCACGATCACCTGCGTCTGTGTCGCGCAGGCGGCAATCAGTCGGCCCAGTGCCGGCAACAGGTCGGGATGCAGGCTGGTTTCCGGTTCGTTGAGCACCAGCAACTGGGGCGGGCGTGGCGAGAGCAGGGCCGCGACCAGCAACAGGTAGCGCAACGTGCCGTCCGATAGCTCGGCGGCGCGCAGCGGCCGCAGCAGGCCGGGCTGGCGCATCGCCAGCACGAAGCGGCCGTCGATATTTTCGATGATGACCGTTGCGCCGGGAAAGGCGTCGTCGATTGCCGCGGCCAGCGCCGCATCGTCGCCGATCTCCAGAATGGTCTGCAGCGCGGCGGCGAGATCCGCGCCATCGTCCGACAACACCGGCGTGTGCGTGCCGAGTTGCGGGCGCCGCGCCGGTGCATCCGCATCGGTGCGCCAGTGATCATAGAAGCGCCAGTTGCGTACTGTTTCGCGCAGGCGCAGCACTTCCGGCGCGGACTGCGGATCAGCGCAGTAAGTGAGCATGCTGTCGAACAGCGGCACCTCGCGGTGCAGCACCCGCCAGTCGCGGCCGTCGCGTAGCTTCACCACATGGTTGTTCCGCTCGACCAGCGCACTCGCCGGTCGGTAGAACGCGCCTGCCCAGATCGCTTCGCGCTTGATCTGCGGATCGCTGGAAAACATGGTGGGCGGGATCGGTGGCGGCAGGCCCAGGTCGATGGCGTAGCCGTAGTCCTCGCCGGCAAACCCCAGCCGCAGGCTGACCGGTTCTTGCCGCACGGTGCCCTGTACAGGCGATTCGCCACACTTCATTGCGCGGCTGATCGTCTCGGGCCCCGCCCACAGCGTGGACTCTAGCCCGCCTTCCTGCGCCAGTGCCCGCACCACGCCACCCTGCGCGGTCTGCGCCAGCAGCCGCAGCGCACGATAGACACTGGATTTGCCGCTGCCATTGGCGCCGGTGATCACGTTGAGCCGATCCAGCGGCAGGATCAGGCTGCGCAGCGAGCGGTAGTGGGCGATGGCGAGCGTGCTGAGCATGCTCAGGGGGCAAGCACGGTCGGTACTGCCTGCTGCAGGATGCCCGGGTAGTCGCGGCTGTAGTGCAGGCCGCGGCTTTCCTTGCGGGCCAGCGCGCAGCGCACGATCAGCTCGGCGGTGGTGACGAGGTTGCGCAGTTCGATCAAGTCGTTGGCGACGCGGAAGTTGCTGTAGTACTCGTCGATCTCGCCCTGCAGCAGCGTGATGCGGTGCAGGGCACGCTCCAGCCGTTTGTTGGTCCGCACGATGCCGACGTAGTCCCACATGAAGCGGCGCAGTTCGTCCCAGTTGTGCGAGATCACTACTTCCTCGTCCGGGTCGGTGACCTGGCTTTCATCCCATTCGGGCACCGCGGGCAGAGCGACTGGCGTAGCCGCGAGGATGTCCTCGGCTGTGGCCTTGCCCAGCACCATGCATTCGAGCAGCGAATTGCTGGCCAGCCGGTTGGCGCCGTGCAGCCCAGTGCAGGCCACTTCGCCAACGCCGTAGAGTCCGGCTACATCGGTGCGGCCTTTGAGGTCCACCACCAGGCCGCCGCAGGTGTAGTGCGCGGCTGGCACCACCGGGATCGGCTCCTTGGTGATGTCGATGCCGAGCTCCAGGCAGCGCTGGTGGATGGTGGGGAAGTGCTCGCGCACGAAGGCGGCGGGCTTATAGCTGATGTCGAGATAGACGCAGTCATAACCGCCTTTCTTCATCTCGAAGTCGATGGCGCGGGCGACCACGTCGCGCGGCGCCAGCTCGGCGCGCTCGTCGTGCTGCGGCATGAAGCGGGTACCGTCGGGCAGGCGCAGGATGCCGCCCTCGCCACGTACCGCCTCGGTGATCAGGAAGGACTTGGCATCCGGATGGTAGAGGCAGGTCGGGTGGAACTGGATGAACTCCATGTTCGAGACCCGGCAGCCGGCACGCCAGCCCATGGCGATGCCGTCGCCAGTGGCGACATCCGGATTGCTGGTATAGAGATAGACCTTGCCGGCGCCGCCAGTGGCGAGCACCGTGTGACCGGCGAGCACCGTCTCCACCCGGTCGGCGTCGATGTCGTAGACATAGGCGCCCCAGGCCCGCTCACCGTCGCGGCCGAGCTTGCGATCGGTGATCAGGTCGAGTGCGATGTGGTTTTCCAGCACCGTGATGTTGGGGTGTGCGGCCACCTTGAGTGCCAGCGTATCGATCACCGCGGCGCCGGTGGCGTCGGCCGCGTGGATGATGCGGCGGTGGCTGTGACCGCCTTCACGGGTGAGGTGATAGCCCTGATAGCTGGTTTCGCCGCTGTCATCACGGGTGAACGGAACTCCCATGGCGATCAGCCAGTCGATGGCATCTTTCGAGTGTTCGACGATGTAGCGGGTGGCCGCGGGGTCGCATAGGCCGGCGCCGGCGACGAAGGTGTCCTTGATATGCAGCTCGATGCTGTCCTGGCCGTCGAGCACCGCGGCGATGCCGCCTTGGGCCCAGCCGCTGCCGCCGTCGCGCAGCTGGCGCTTGGTGACAAGACCCACGCGGAGCCGGTCCGCAAGATGCAGGGCGATGGTCATGCCACCGAGACCGCTGCCGATGATCAGGACATCGAATTGCTGCATGGCGTGTTCATATTCACTGGTGAAGGCGAAGGCAAGCGAATATAACAGAGCGTCCGTCGGCTGCGGGGTCGCGGCCGGCGACGCACTTGCAATTCGCGGTGTACCACCCCATTTTCGCAAGAACGACGATAAGAGAGCCCGTGTCGCACGGGCCGAGTAACGGAGCGACGCTTTGGAGAAACGCACCGACCGGGAGATTGACCAGGAGTTGGTCTCCCGCGCCCAGGCAGGGGACAAGCGTGCCTTCGAGCTGCTGGTGGCCAAGTACCAGCGCCGTATTGCGCGGCTGTTGTCCCGCCTGATCCGCGATCCAGCGGAAATCGAGGATGTTACCCAGGAGGCCTTCATCAAGGCCTATCGGGCATTGCCGTCGTTTCGCGGCGAATCAGCCTTCTATACCTGGCTGTATCGCATCGCGATCAACACTGCCAAAAATTACCTCGCCTCGCTGGGCCGGCGTCCGCAACTTTTGGCTGACTTCGAGGACGAAGAGGGCGACGTGCTCGATCCCTCGTCCCAGGTGCCGGACCACACTACGCCTGAATCTGAACTTGCCAACCGCGAGATTGTCAGAACCGTCAACGAGGTCGTCGAAACCTTGCCCGACGAATTGCGTACTGCGATCACATTGCGCGAAATGGAGGGACTGTCGTACGAAGAGATCGCAGGCGTCATGAATTGTCCGATCGGCACGGTGCGTTCACGAATCTTTCGCGCACGCGAGGCGATTTCGGCAAAATTGAAGCCTTTGCTCGACTCGGTCGGCAAAGACCGGCGCTGGTAGACCGGAACGATAAGAGGGTTACCCACCATGAAAGAGCAGTTGTCTGCCTTGATCGACAACGAGCTGGACGCGCATGACAGCGCGGCCGTGCTGTCGCGGCTTGCCGCCGACCCCGATCTGCGGGGCGACTGGCAGGAGTGGCATCTGGTCGGCGATGCGATGCAGTCCCACCCGCTGCTGTCCCCCGATTTCATGAAGCGCTTCTCGGAGCGCCTCGCCGCGGAACCCATCGTGCTGGTGCCGAAAAAACGCCGCTCGCTGCTCAAGCGCGCGCTGGTCCCGCTGTCGGCTGCCGCCTCGGTCGCCTTTGTCAGCGTAGTCGGCTGGCAGGCGTATTACGGCGCCTATCGGGCCAATTCGCAGGCCGCGCCGGCTGCCGCCACCATGGCGAGCGCCGAGGGCGACTTTGATGTGGTGCGGATGCAGGATTATGTCGCCGCCCACCGCCACGACTCGGTCGGTACCTTCGAGGGCCGCGAGTTCATGCAAGCTTCCTACGATACCGCCCCGCAAAGCCACTGATGAGAATTGCTCAAGCCTGCTCGCTGGCCGGCGCCGCGCTGCTGACCAGTGTCTCGCTGCTCGCCGCCGATCCATCCGCTCCGCTCAATGCCAATGAGGCTGGGCAACTGGTGCAGAAGGTGGCGAACGCACCGCGCACCACCAGTTATCACGGTGTCTATGTCCACCAGTTCGGCGACCGTTTCGAGACGGTGCGTGTCGTGCATCTGGCTGATGGCAGCAAGGATGTCGAACGCCGCGAGACGCTGGATGGTCCGCCGCTGGAAATGCTGCGCGAGGGTGACAAGGTCGGGCTGTTCCTGCCGGATGATGCATATCCGCCCGCACTCGATCGCCGGCTGATGTCCAAGATGTTCCCGCGACAATGGCCGGAGCAACCATCGCAGGTGCTCGCCGGCTACCAGATCCGCCGTATCGGCAGCGCCCGCGTGGCTGGGGTGCCGGCTGACATCTACGAATTCGAGCCGCGTGACCGTTTCCGTTATCCGCACCGCTACTGGATCCATCCGGAAAGCGGGCTGATGCTCAAGTCGATGATGGTGAACGAGCGCAAGCAACTGGTGGAACTGTTTGCCTTCTCTCAGGTGCAGATTGGCGGTCCTATCGATCGGCGCATGCTCAAGCCCAATCATCCGCTGCGCGCCATGCCGATCGAGAACGGCGATGGCGACGCGCTGAAGCTGCGTGACCCTGATTGGGACGTGAAGGCGATTCCCGCCGGTTTCCGATTGGTGAAGGCCAAGCGCAGCTTGTGGGGCAAGAGCCGCCCGGTGACGCATCATCTTTATAGCGACGGCCTCGTCACGGTTTCCGTGTTCATCGAGCCGATGACCAAGCCGCTGCAGCAACCCGTGCTGCAGCAGCAGGGTGGCGTCAGCGTGTTCAGCCGGCCGATCGGCCAGTCCATCCTCACCGTGGTCGGCGAAGTGCCCGGCGAGACGGTGCAGATGCTAAGCAACGCCTACGTGCCGCGTGACCTGCCTGCCGACGAGGACGAATGATGGCAGGCTGGATCGTGACCGAAGCGCAGGTGCGCACCCGCGAGGGCGATGCGGCGCTGGTTGCGATCAAGCCGCACAACCCCTGCGGTAACTGCGATCCACAGACCGGCTGCCGCGCCATGGCGCTATCGCGCGCGTTTGCCCGGCCGGATCGACTGTTCCGGGTCGAGGGCGCGGCACTGTGCCAGATTGGCCAGGCTGTCGAAGTCGCCATTCCCGAAGGCACACTCTGGCGCGCCGGCTGGCAGGCCTACGGACTGCCGACACTGGCGCTGATCGCCGGTGCTGCAATAGGCGAGTATCTGGCGCCTGCAGCTTGGCAGCCGTGGGCTGCAGTGGGTGGCGCAGTGCTGTCCATGCTGTTGGCCAGCCTTACGTGGCGCCGCCCCCCCGCGTCGTTTCCCCGAGTTTTGCCTGCAGCGTCGACGGATGATGACGCGGCACCTTGATCCCTTCCTTTTCCGTCCAACCACAACCATGAAGCCTATGTCGATCAAAGTGAGTTTGTTGACCGGTGTCCTGGCGTTGGCCACCACCGTTGCCCAAGCCGCGCCTGCCGTGGCGCTCCCCGATTTCACCCAGCTCGTCGAGAAGGAAGGCCGCGCTGTGGTCAATATCTCGACCACTGGCACCGTGCGTGAAGAGGCGGCGGAAATGGGGGG
Source organism: Chitinolyticbacter meiyuanensis (assembly GCF_008033135.1). Classification (NCBI taxonomy): domain Bacteria; kingdom Pseudomonadati; phylum Pseudomonadota; class Betaproteobacteria; order Neisseriales; family Chitinibacteraceae; genus Chitinolyticbacter; species Chitinolyticbacter meiyuanensis. The sequence continues at coordinate 2,979,916 of NZ_CP041335.1, read as the reverse complement.
GCTCGATGACGATACCCTCAACCTGTTCCGCCGCTTCGGTTTCCCCATCCCGCCGATGGGCCCGCAAGGCCCGCGCGAGCGCCAGACCCAGTCGCTCGGTTCGGGCTTCATCATCGATGGCAGCGGCTACGTGCTGACCAATGCCCACGTGATCGCCGATGCCGACGAGATCAAGGTCAAGCTCAACGACAAGCGCGAGTTCAAGGCCACGGTGGTTGGCTCGGACGCCCGCACCGACGTGGCGCTGCTGAAGATCGAGGCGACCAATCTGCCCAAGGTTGATCTGGGCAACACCGAGCAGCTGAAGGTGGGCGAGTGGGTGGTGGCGATCGGCTCACCATTCGGCCTCGACAACACTGTGACGGCGGGCATTGTTTCGGCCAAGGGCCGCAGCCTGCCCGACGAAGCCTACGTACCCTTCATCCAGACCGACGTGGCGATCAACCCCGGCAATTCGGGTGGCCCGCTGTTCAACATGAAGGGAGAGGTGGTCGGTATCAATTCGCAGATCTACAGCCGTTCCGGCGGCTTCATGGGTCTATCTTTCTCGATCCCGATCGACGTGGCGCTCAAGGTATCGGACCAGCTCAAGGCGCATGGCAAGGTATCGCGTGGCAAGATCGGCGTGGTGATCCAGGAAGTGAACGAGGAGCTCGCGAAGAGTTTCGGCCTGCCCAAGGCGGGTGGCGCGCTGGTGTCCTCGACCGAGAAGGATGGCCCGGCCGACAAGGCAGGCATCAAGCCGGGCGACATCATCCAGAAGTTCAATGGTCAGGCCGTGACCACCAGTGGCGATCTGCCGCGGCTGGTGACCGATGCCAGACCGGGCGCCGCCGCCAAGGTGACCGTTTGGCGCGACAAGGCCGCACGTGAGCTCAGCGTGACCGTGGGCGAGATGGATCAGGCGGACCGTGCCAGCGCCGGCCGCGAGTATCGCGGTGGCCAGAAGGAAGACAGCAACCGCTTCGGCTTGTCGGTGCGCGAACTGAACCCGCGTCAGCTCAAGGAACTGGGCGTGAAATTCGGTCTCGGCGTGGTCGGCGCCAGCGGTGCTGCCGGACGCGCTGGACTGATGCAGGGCGACGTGATCGTCGGCATCGGTGGCGAAGAACTGACGAATTCGCCGCAGCTGAAGAAGTCGCTCGACGCTTTGAAGCCCGGCCAGTCGCTGGCCCTGCGGGTACTGCGCCAGGGCAGTTCGCTGTTCATTTCGCTGAAGGCGCCGGACAAGTGATCACGCTGACGCTGTACGGCCGCGAATACTGCGGCCTTTGCCTGACCATGCGTGACCAGCTGGCGCTGCTGGGCAGCGAGCAGGGCTTTGCCACGCGCTGGATCGATGTGGACGATGATCCGGTGCTGGAGGCGCGCTACGACGAGCTGGTGCCGGTGCTGGCCGATCCGGACGACGTGGAAATCTGCCATTACCACCTGGACTTTGCTGCGCTGGGTGAACGGCTGGCGAAATTCCGCTAGAATCGCGCACTAATCGAAAGCAGCAAGGGCACGCGTTGCGTGCCCTTTTTACTGAGCCACTGTCCCGTTCCATGAAGCACATCCGCAATTTCTCCATCATCGCCCACATCGACCACGGCAAGAGCACGCTGGCCGACCGTTTCATCCAGTACTGCGGCGGGCTGGAGCTGCGTGAAATGAGCGCGCAGGTGCTCGACTCGATGGATATCGAGAAGGAACGCGGCATCACCATCAAGGCGCAGACCGCCGCGCTGCAGTACAAGGCGCGCGATGGCCAGATCTACAACCTCAACCTGATCGACACCCCGGGCCACGTCGACTTCAGCTACGAAGTCAGCCGCTCGCTGTCCGCCTGCGAAGGTGCGTTGCTGGTGGTCGATGCTTCGCAAGGCGTCGAGGCGCAGACGGTGGCCAATTGCTACACCGCCATCGAACTGGGCGTCGAAGTACGACCGGTGCTCAACAAGATCGACCTGCCGGCTGCCGAGCCCGAGCGCGTGGCGCAGGAAATCGAGGAAATCATCGGCATCGAGGCCACCGACGCCGTGCGGGCCTCGGCCAAGAGCGGCATCGGCATCGAGGACATCCTCGAGGAAGTCGTCAGCAAGATTCCGCCGCCCAGTGGCAATCCCGATGGCCCGCTGAAGGCACTGATCGTCGACTCCTGGTTCGACAACTATGTCGGCGTGGTGATGCTGGTGCGCGTGGTCGACGGCGAGATCCGTCCCAAGGACAAGATCCAGTTCATGGCGACCAAGGCACAGCACCTCTGCGAGCAGGTGGGGGTGTTCACGCCCAAATCGCTGCAGCGCGACGTGCTGCGCGCCGGCGAAGTGGGCTTCATCATCGCCGGCATCAAGGAGCTGGCGAGCGCCAAGGTTGGCGACACGATTACGCTCGCCAAGACGCCGGCCAGTGAGCCGTTGCCCGGCTTCAAGGAAGTGAAGTCGCAGGTGTTTGCTGGCCTCTATCCGGTGGAAAGCCACGACTACGAGGCACTGCGCGATTCGCTGACCAAGCTCAAGCTCAACGATGCCGCGCTGCAGTTCGAGCCCGAAGTGTCGCAAGCGTTGGGCTTCGGCTTCCGTTGCGGCTTCCTGGGCTTGTTGCATCTCGAGATCGTGCAGGAACGGCTCGAGCGCGAGTTCGACATGGACCTCATCACCACGGCGCCGACCGTGGTCTACGAGTTGGTGATGAAGGGCGGCGAAGTCACGCATATCGAGAACCCCTCCAAACTGCCGGAGCCCGGCAAGTACGAGGAAATCCGCGAGCCCATCATCACCGCGACCATCCTGGTGCCGCAGGATTATGTCGGCGCGGTGATGACGCTGTGCAACCAGAAGCGCGGCGCCCAACGCAATATGCAGTACATGGGCCGGCAGGTGATGCTGACCTACGACATGCCGATGGCCGAAGTGGTGATGGATTTCTTTGACAAACTCAAATCGGTGTCGCGCGGCTATGCCTCGCTCGATTACGAGTTCAAGGAATTCCAGGCCGCCGACCTCGTCAAGGTCGACGTGCTGGTCAATGGCGAGAAGGTCGACGCGCTGTCCTTGATCATCCACCGCTCGACCAGCGTCTATCGCGGTCGTGAGCTGGTGTCCAAGATGCGTGAACTGATTCCGCGCCAGATGTACGAAGTGGCGGTGCAGGCCGCGATCGGCAGCACCATCATTGCCCGTGAGAACGTCAAGGCCATGCGCAAGGACGTGCTGGCCAAGTGCTATGGCGGCGATATCACCCGCAAGAAGAAGCTGTTGGAAAAGCAGAAAGCCGGCAAGAAGCGGATGAAGCAGGTCGGCAACGTCGAAATCCCGCAGGAGGCCTTCCTCGCCATCCTGCAAGTCAGCGACAAATAACCACAACAGGGAAACCCGCATGAACTGGTTACTGATCGGTGCCGTGCTTGCCGTCGCCGGCGTCATCCTCTCGGTGATCGGCGCCAAGCATGAACGCAAGGGCGACGAGCCGCCGCAGCTGGTGCAGTACGGCTACCTTGCCGTGATCGTCGGCGTGTTCATCCTGCTGGTGAACTTCTTCTCGATCGCAGCGGCGATGCTGATCTTTGTGCTGGTCACCGGCGTGATCTGGGCTGCCGACAAGTTCGTGCTCGCCAGGAAGCGCCAAGGCGCGCGGCCGAGCGACTGGGTCGAGTATGGCCGTGGTTTCTTTCCGGTGATCCTGGTGGTGTTCCTGCTGCGCTCCTTCCTGGTGGAGCCCTACCAGATCCCGTCGTCGTCGATGCGGCCTGGCCTCGTCGTCGGCGATTTCATCCTGGTGAACAAATACGCCTACGGCGTGCGCACCCCGATCCTCAACACCGTGATGATCCCGGTCGGTCAGCCGCAACACGGCGACGTGATGGTGTTCAACTATCCGGAAAACCCGGCAATCAACTACATCAAGCGCGTGGTCGGCCTGCCAGGCGACACCATCGAATACCGCGACAAGAAACTGACGGTGAACGGCAAGCTGGTAACTGCCGATGTAGTTGGCCCCGACGAATACGCCGAGGAGTTCACCCGGGTGGACGTGCTGCGCGTACGCGAGGAGGTGGAGGACAAACGCTACGATACCTTCGTGGTGCCCGACCAGCCATGGATCCGTGCCGAGCAGGTGGGCAACTACCAGTACCGCGAAAACTGCCAGTATGATGACAGCGGCTTTGTCTGCAAGGTGCCGGAAGGCCACTACTTCATGATGGGCGACAACCGCGACCATAGCGCGGACAGCCGCTACTGGGGCTTCGTGCCGGACAAGTACGTGGTTGGTCGTGCCTTCTTCGTCTGGTTCAACTACAAACAGCTGGGCCGCATCGGCACCGTGATCCGCTGAGCGGCGAGGGGAGATCAAAATGCGTGGTCAGAAGGGCTTGTCGTTCGTCGGCTTCATCATCATCGCCATAGTGGTGGCACTGGTCGCGATCACCGGGTTCAAGGTGGTTCCAGCCTATGTCGAATATTTCGGCGTCAAGAAGGCGCTGAAGGCTGTTGCCCAGGAAAATCCAGGTGGCAACCAGGCGGCGATCCGCGAGGCGTTCACACGTCAAGCCACCATCGGTTATATCACCTCGGTCAAGCCAGCCGATCTCATCATCCAGCAGGCCGGTGGCAAGACCACGGTCAGCGTGGGGTACGAGAAAGTGATTCCGCTGTTTGCCAATATCAGCCTGCTGCTCGATTTCGAGGCCGAAGGCTCCTCGGGTTCCAGCGTCGAGTGAGTGTCATCCTCCCAGCCGAGCGCCTGATGCAGGCGCTCGGTTATGCTTTTGCCGATACCAAGCTGGCGCGCCAAGCGCTGACGCATCGCAGCCATTCCGCTACTCATAACGAGCGCCTCGAGTTTGTCGGCGACAGCGTGCTCAATGCCGTCGTCGCCAAGGTGCTGTATCTCGCATTTCCCCAGTTGAGCGAAGGGGAGCTGTCCCGCCTGCGCGCGAGTCTCGTCTGTCAGGACTCGCTGGCCGAGATCGCAACCGGCCTGGCGTTGGGCGACTATCTTTACCTCGGCGAAGGCGAACTCAAGAGCGGTGGGCATCGTCGCCCTTCCATCCTGGCTGATGCATTGGAGGCGATCTTCGGCGCGGTCTGGTTCGATGGCGGTTTCGAGGCGGCGCAAGCAGTGGTCGAGCGGCTGTTCCTGCCGCGTATTGCCGGGATCGATCCCGAGCGTGCGCTCAAGGACGCGAAGACCGCGTTGCAGGAGTGGCTGCAGGCGCGCCGCGTGGCTTTGCCGCAATATGCGGTGCTGCGGCAGGAGGGTGATTCGCCCAACCAGATGTTCGAAGTGGGGTGCCAGATCGAGGCACTTGGGGTCGAGACCCGCGCCACCGGTCCGAGCCGGCGCGTGGCCGAGCAAGCGGCGGCTGCCGAGGCGCTCGGCACACTGAAAGATCGTTACCCGGGCAAGGCCAAGCGCTTTTGATCCCGGAGCAAAGGAAGTTCCATGTCTGAAGAAATCGTCGGGCGCGATGGCTATCGCTGTGGCTTCATTGCCATCGTGGGCCGGCCCAATGTCGGCAAGTCGACGCTGCTCAACCACCTGATCGGCCTCAAGCTGAGCATCACGTCGCGCAAGGCCCAGACTACGCGGCATCGGATCACCGGAGTGTTGACCAACGACGAGGCCCAGTTTGTCTTCGTCGATACCCCCGGCTTCCAGACCCGCCATCGCAACGCGTTGAACCTGGCGATGAATCGCAACGTCACGACGACGCTGGCCGATGTCGACGTGATCCTGTTCGTGGTCGAGGCAGGGCGTTTCGGTGCCGAGGATGAAGCGGTGCTCAAGCTGTTGCCGCCGGATCGTCCCGTGCTGCTCGTCATCAACAAGGTCGATACACTGGCCGACAAGGCTGCTTTGCTGCCTTACATCGAACGCGTGTCGGCACAGCGTGACTTCACTGCCATCGTGCCCGTATCGGCACAGAAGGCGCAGAAACTCGACGTGCTGCTCTCCGCCGTGCAGCCTCTGCTGCCCGAGTCGGTGCCGTTGTACGCCGAAGACCAGGTCACCGACCGCAACGAGCGTTTCCTTGCCGCCGAGATCGTGCGCGAAAAGATCTTCCGCCTGCTGGGCGAAGAATTGCCTTACGCGATGACGGTGGAAATCGAGAAGTTCGATGAAGAGGAAACCAAGGATGGCAGCGAGCTGCGCCGTATCTTTGCCGCAGTGCTGGTCGACCGCGACAGCCAGAAGGCCATCCTGATCGGCAAGAACGGTGAGAAGCTCAAGCGCATCAGCACCGAGGCGCGACTCGACATGGAAAAGCTGTTCGATGCCAAGGTCTACCTCGAAGTCTGGGTCAAGGTGAAGAGCGGCTGGGCAGACGATACCCGGGTGCTGCGCCAGCAGGGCTTCGAATAAGCCACGCATGGCCGCTGCCAGAAAGCCGCGCCGCAAGGCCAGTGCCGACACGCCGCGGGTCGACATCCAGCCGGCTTTCGTGCTGCACCAGCATGCCTGGCGGGAAACTAGCCGACTGCTCGACGTCTTCTCACGTGATCATGGCCGGCTCTCCATCGTTGCCCGCGGTGCGCAGCGGCCCGGGTCGCAGGCACGCGCAGTGTTGCTGGGTTTCCAGCCGCTGCTGCTGTCCTGGTTTGGTGGTGGCGAGGTGCGCACACTGCATGCCGCCGAATGGCAGGGCGGCATCCCCCAGCTGGCCGGCCAATCCTTGCTTTGCGGCTTCTACCTGAACGAGTTGTTGCTCAAGCTGTTGCCACGCGATACAGCGCACCCCGTGCTGTTTACCGCCTATTTCGACGCAATCCGTGCGCTGTCGTCATTGCCTCGCGAAGCGGGCCAGGCGATCGAACCCATGCTGCGTCGCTTCGAGCTCGCCTTGCTCGGCGAGCTCGGCTACGCGCCCGACTGGCGGCGAACCGCGACCGGCGAGCCCATCGAAGCCGGCCAGCGCTATGGCTTCGTTTCTGGTCACGGGCTGATGCCGGGCGACCAGATCGATGGGCAGGCACTGCTCGAGCTCGCTGATGCACCGAGCGATGCAGCGTTGATTCAGTCCAAGGCACTGATGCGCCAGCTCGTGGGTAGTCTCGTGGGTAGCCAGCCCCTGCATACTCGCCAACTGCTGATCGACCTACAACGCCTCTGAAGCCTGACGAAGGGTAGCATTGCCGCTGTCCCGGCCTCGCCCTGACGAGCTATGCTGACAAGCAAGCCCTGTTTGCATGGAGGTGGTCATGATCAGCATCAGTCATGAGCAGAACTACGTCCACGTCGCCGTGATCGGCGAGTTCACCGTGGCCGACTTCCGCGAATTCGAGGAGAACGTAGTGTATGAAATACGCTTCCGCGGACATGCCAATCTGTTATTCGATCTGACGGAGATGATAAGCTACACCCTCGACATGGCGGTCGAGGAAGTGCGATTCACCCGCGAACACAAGCAGGATTTCGGACGGGTGGCGGTGATATCCGACGATCAGTGGGTGGCGTGGTCCGCCTGGCTGAACCAGCTGCTTTCCGATGCCGAGATCGAGTTATTTTCGAGTGTGGATGCGGCACGGGACTGGCTGTCACAGGAAGGCACGGACACCAAGGCACCGGCTTCGATATAAGAAAGAGAACAATGCGCGACCTTTTCAGCCTGCTTGCGCGCGAGAAATCGCCGCTGCTCAACGCCAAGACTGCTCAGGTCTGGTGTAAGCGTATCGAGGATCTGGACCCGAAAACCCAGCTCGACCGGGTCAACGAAGCCATCGGCAAATACCTCGAACAGCCGCGCAAACCCGATTTCGATACCCTGCAGGCTCTCGTCATCGTCGACAACGCCGCGCAGACCGCGTTCGATGCGATGTGCTACCAGTACGTCACCAACCCACGCATGGCCAAGGACATGGAGCAGGGGTTGTGGAAGGACATCGTTGGCTATTCGCAGCGGCTGATCGACAGCTACCAGCGCTTCATCGAGCACGAAGGCGATGAAATCTATCGCACTGCTGGCTTCTCGGAGCACATGCCGCTGGTGCTGGCACGCAGCCTGCACTACATCGCGATCCAGGCCAAATGGCACTACTTCCGCTTCGAGAAGGTGCCCGGCAAATTGTGGACCCTGGCACACCGTTTCTATCGCCTGTCCGAGGTCGAGGGCTTCGACAGCAATCCATTCCCGCTCTACCAGGGTCGCGATCGGCTGATCACGTCTTGTGCCGACGAATACATCCAGCTGCTGATGTTGGCGACGGTCTCGGCCAACAATCTGTCAGTACGCCAACTCGAATGGGTGGACCAATGGCTCGATCACTGGTCCAAGCTGGTGCAGCTCAATCGCCGGCATCAGGAAGAACGCGATCATTACTGCGTGAATCTGCAGCAGGCGCAGGGTCCGCAAAAGATCCAGCCCGAGTCGCAGGGTGAGCCATTCCGTTACTGGAGCCTGTTCGATCTGCTGCACGAGGTGCAGGACATACTGAAAAAGCTGGAGGCTGGTGCCGCGCCTGCCGAGCTGGGCCTCGGCAACGAGTGCCGCGCGCCGACGGCGCTGGAGCTCCTCAAGCACCTCGACGTGTTCTGGACCATGTCGATCCGCAATGCGCAGGTACAACGCAGCGCGCGTCACCGCGTGCAGAAAACCGCCGAGATCGTGCATGGCCTCGATGCCATCTGCCAGCGCGTGCGGGCCGACAATGAAAAATACACCCGTCAGCCGGTCGAGACCCGTACCCAGGTCGACTATGACGAGTTGATGGACATGCGGCTATACGGCTTCGTGTCGGCGCGGACCCGATCCAAGCTGGCGCAGGCGCCGATCGGTCAGGCCTTCGCCCCCAAGCTGCCCGAAGCGCAGACGTGGCTGATCGAGAACGAGTCGGACGGCGGCTTTGGCGCGATCCTGCGTTATTCGGAAAACCAGTGGATCCGCCCTGGCGTGGTGCTGGGCGTGAAACTCGCCAGCGCTGAAAACTGGCACGTGTGCATGGTGCGCCGGCTGGAGCGCCGTGGCTCCGACGAGGTGTATGCCGGTATTCAGTCGCTATCCAACACCCCGGTTGCCGTGAATATCGAAGTGCAGGGTGGCAAGCCCGAACCGATGACGGTCACCGAGTATTCCGAATTCGACGGCGCCGAGCTGCACACCAGCAAGCTTGCACTCTACCTGCCTTATCGCAACAGCGATGGCTCCAATGTCAATACACTGATCCTGGCGGCGGCTGACTACGCCAGCGACCGCTTGTACAAGGTCCAGGCTCGCGATCGCAGTTTTACCGTTGGCGTGAATGCAGTAATGGAAAAAGGCGTGGACTGGATCTGGGCGACGCTGCAAGTGATGCGATAAATGGGTGAATGCCCTAACAACAACAGCGCCATCAGGCGCTGTTGTTGTTAGGGCTCAAGCCAGCACACGCCTCAGGAAGGCGCCAATATGCTGGATTTCCGGCAGGCACACCGAGTGCTGCATCGGATAGCTGTGCCACTCCACCGGGTTACCAAAGCGTGCTACCTGCTCGGCTGCCTGTTGTCCGAGAGCGAACGGCACGACTGGATCCGCGTTGCCGTGGGCGGCGAAGATCGATGTGGCTGCGTTCGGCAGCTTCTCGGCATTGCCCAACAGCTGCGGCGCTGGCAGGTAGGTTGACAGGGCAACGATGCCGGCGAACGCATCTGGATGGGTCAAGCCCGCAGTGTAGGCAATGGCGCCGCCTTGGGAGAAACCGGCCAGGACGATGCGGCTGGTAGGGATACCACGCTCGTTTTCCCTCGCAATCAGGGCGCGGACCAGGTCGACCGATTGGCGCACGCCGTTTTCATCGGCATGGCGGTCAATGTCGTCGAAGTACAGGATGTCGTACCACGCGCGCATCACATAGCCGTTGTTGCAACTGATCGGCATGTAGGGCGCGTGCGGAAACACGAAGCGCACGGCCAGTTCGTCAGGCAGGCCGAGTTCCGGCACCACCGGCGCGAAATCATTGCCGTCGGCGCCAAGGCCGTGCAGCCAGATCACGCTGGCGACGGGGTCGGTGCTGGTGGCGATTTCGACACAAGGCAACAGTTCGGTCTGGCTCATGGGTTTTCCTGGGGGCGGATCGCCGACTTGGGGCGGAAGGCCTTGACCACGGCGGGATCGGTTTCGATGTAGGGGCCGTCCAACAGCTGGATGCAGTAGGGTACGGCAGCGAAGATGCCGGCCACCACGCTGCCGCCATTGGCGTCCTTTACGCCTTCCAGCGTTTCGGCGATGGCGCGCGGCTGGCCGGGCAGGTTGAGAATCAGCGCGCGGCCGCGAATAGCGCCCACTTGGCGGCTGAGGATGGCAGTGGGTACGAAATGCAGGCTGATCTGGCGCATCTGCTCACCAAAGCCCGGCATCTCGCGATCGGCCACGGCCAGCGTCGCATCGGGGGTGACATCGCGCAGCGCCGGGCCGGTGCCGCCGGTGGTCAGCACCAGCTGGCAGCCCTGGTTGTCGATCAGGTCGATCAGCGTGGCTTCAATCTGCGCGCGCTCGTCTGGAATCAGCCGGGCCACAGCCTCGAACGGCGTGGTCAGCGCGCGGGACAGCCACGCCTGCAATGCCGGGATACCCTGGTCTTCATAGACGCCGCTGCTGGCGCGATCAGAGGTGGCGACAAGGCCGATGCGCAGCACGCTCATGCGGCTTCCCATGCAACAAGTACGCGCCCGTCCGGACCTGGTACGAAACGTAGCGCATGCCAGTCTTCGATCACCGCGTCTGCTTCCGCCAGCTCGTCGCGGGAGTGCGAGGTGGCGAGCGCGATCACCGTCATGCCGGCGGCCTTCGCCGAGCGGATGCCATTGGGCGCATCCTCGAACGCCAGGCAGTTGCCCGGGGCCACGCCCAGCAGCGCGGCGCCGCGCTGGTAGGGATCGGGATGGGGCTTGCCGTGCGCTACATCTTCGCCGTAGACCTGCACTGGTGGCAGTGCGAGCCGGCAATAGTCTAGCCTAGTCTCGGCGATTACTTTGGGGGCCGAGGTCACGATGGCGTGGCGTACATGGCCAAGCTCAGCGAGGCGCTCGCGAATGCCAGTGATGGTGACCGTGCCATCAAGGTCGGTGAGCTCGCGCTGCAGCAGCTTCTCGAATTCAGTCTGCAGATCGCGGTGCGGGGCGAAGCGGGCGATCGTGTCCACACCGCGCACGCCGTGCATATGCGCCATCAGGTCCTCGACGTCGATCTCGACTTCCGCGCCCCACTGGCGCCAGATGCGCTCGACGCAGGGCGTGGAATCGATCAGCGTGCCGTCCATGTCGAACAGCAGTGCGTCAAACGTGGCGGGCAGCGGCATCAGTCGTCGGTTTCCTCTGTATCCGGTACGAGTGGCGGCTCGGGGATGATCTCCTTGAGCAGCTGGAACAGCTCACGGAACGCCTTGGGCGGTACCTGTTTGCCGGCAGCGGCGTCGGCACGCTCCTTCTGTGCTGCGCGGATCAGCTGGCGCAGGCGCTGGATGTCGAGACCGGGATGCTGCTCGACAAACGCTTCCACGGTCTTGGCATCGCCGATCAACCTTTCTCGGGCGCGTTCCAGCTGATGCAGCCACGCATTGTGGCGATCGGAGACACCAGCGCGGGCGTCGAGCAGCGCCTGGATGGGCGCGGGATCGACGTCACGCATCAGCTTGCCGATGTATTGTTTCTGGCGGGCGATGGCGCCGTTGGCCTTAAGGCGCTTGGCCTCGATCAGCGCGTTGTAGAGCCGTTCGGGCAGGTCCAGCGTTTGCAGCACCTTGGGCTCCAGGGGGATCAGCGCCTCGCCCAGATCCTGCAGCGCGGTCATGTCGCGCTTCATCTGTGATTTGCTGACGTACTCGATGTCGTCGTCGTGCTCGGGCTGGCTCATGGTATGCGGCTGCGTCGGTAAAACCAGTATGATACCAAACGGTCCAAGCCCGGTTCCCATACAAGGATTGAACGTGTCCGCCTTCTCGTACAGCGAACAGCAATTGCAGCAAATGGCCGCCCAGGTGCTCGACACCGCCCGTGCGGAGGGCGCGAGCGCGGCCGATGTCGAAGTCTCGGAATCGGTGGGCCAGAACGTCAACGTACGGCTCGGCGAAGTCGAGACCATCGAATACAACCGCGACAAGGGAATGGGCGTGACCGTCTACCTCGGCCAGGCCAAGGGGCACGCCAGTACTTCCGATTTCTCGACGCAGGCGCTGGTCGATACCGTGCGCGCCGCGCTCGCCATCGCCCGCTATACGGCGGCCGACGATTACGCGGGCCTGCCTGATCCGGCGCTGCTCGCCACCACCTTCCCCGATCTCGATCTCCACCACGGCTGGGAGCTGCCGGTGGACGAAGCCATCGTGCTGGCGCAGCGTTGCGAGGACGCCGCCCGCGCTGTGGATACCCGCATCACCAATTCCGAAGGTGGCAGCGTCAATACCCACGCGTCGCGCTGGGTCTACGCGAACTCGCTGGGCTTTTCCGGTGCCAGTACCGGTAGCCGCTATTCCGTCTCCGCGGCGGTGATCGCCGAGGACGAGGCCGGCATGCAGCGTGACTACTGGTACAGCACCCGGCGCGATCCGGCCGAGCTGGAGTCGGTGGAGTCGGTTGGTCGCCGCGCTGGCGAACGCGCGGTACGCCGCTTGGGCGCGCGGCGCGTCAAGACCGGCGAATATCCGGTGCTGTTCGAAGCACCGGTGGCGGCGTCCTTGCTATCGCACTGGGTCTCCGCCATCAGCGGCTCCAGCCTGTATCGCAAGTCGTCGTTCCTGCAGGACAGCCTGGGCCAGGCCGTGTTCGCGCCGTGCGTGAACGTCATCGAGGACCCGTTCGTGAAGAAGGGCCTCGCCAGCGGCGCTTTCGACGCCGAAGGCGTGGCCACCCAGCGCCGCGAGCTGGTGACCGCTGGCGTGCAGCATGGTTATTTTCTGTCCAGCTATTCGGCACGCAAACTGGGCATGGCGACCACCGGCAATGCCGGCGGGCCGCACAATCTGTTCGTCACCCCGACAGCCACATTCGATGCATTGCTGCAGCAGCTCGGCACCGGCCTCTTGGTGACGGAGCTATTGGGGCATGGCATCAACCTGGTGACCGGCGACTACTCGCGCGGTGCCGCCGGCTTTTGGGTGGAGAACGGCGTGATCCAGCATCCGGTGGAGGAGATCACCGTGGCTGGCAATCTGCGCGACATGTTCCGCCAGATCGTCGGCATCGGTGACGATGTGCTGCTGTCCAGCAGCCGCCAGGTCGGCTCCATCCTGATCGAACGCATGACGGTGGCGGGGGAGTAGCATGCTGGCGCTGATCTCGGCCGTGGCCCGCAATGGCGTCATCGGTGTCGATAACATGCTGCCCTGGCATCTGCCGGAAGACCTCAAGCACTTCAAGGCGCTGACCATGGGTTCGCCGATGATCATGGGGCGCAAGACTTTCGAATCGTTGCCGGGCCTGCTGCCGGGCCGCCGCCACCTGGTGGTCAGCCGCAATGCCGGCTGGCATGCACCGGGCGCTGAAGCCTATTCCAGCTTGGAGTCGGCCGTTGCCGCTGCCGGCGAGCAGGCCTTCGTCATTGGCGGGGGCGAGCTCTACCGGTTGGCGCTGCCACTGGCCGATACGCTCTACCTGACCGAGGTGGATCTGGCGCCAGCGGGGGATGCCACCTTCCCCGAGGTGGACCGTAGCGTCTGGCACGAGACTGCGCGCGATGCGCACGTTGCCGCCAACGGCATCGCCTACGCTTTCGTCACCTATTCCCGGCGCTGATCCCGGCGGCTGACCAGCCGGTCAGCCGCCATGGGTTGTTTCCCCTATTCCTGCTGCTCGAACACCAGCGCTGCCTGCACGCTGGCACGGGCGTTGTAGCGCTCGCGGAAGGTGTTCAGGTGCTCGAGGTCGGCGAAGTCGGTGCCGAAGCGGGCGATCCAGCGCACGAATACGCCGAGGTAAGCATCGGCGATGGTGAAGCGGTTGCCCACCAGCCATTCCTTGCCGGCCAAGTGGCGATCGATATGGGCCACGGTCTGCTTCAGCGTGGCGCGCGATTGGGTGCGGATGCCGTCGAAGGCAGCCTCATCGTTGCTGTAGCGCTCCGGCCGGTTCACCGCGCGAAAGCCGCCGGCATGCACTTCGGCACTGAAATAGCCAATCCAGGACTGGATCAGCCCGCGTTCGGCCGAGCCCGCCGGGGCGAACAACGGTGTGCCAGGGGCGAGGTCGGCGAGGAATGGCAGGATGGCGCTGTTCTCGGTGATGACGGTGCCGTCCTCCAGCTTCAGCGCCGGCACGCGGCCGAGCGGATTGACCGCGTGGATGGGCGAATCGGCGACGCGGGTCTTGACCTTGACGATCTCGACCGGCAGGCCGAGTTCGCGCACGACGACATGGGCGCCGAGCGAGCAGGCGCCGTTGGCGATATAGAGTTGATGTGGCATGAGGGCTCCAGAGGGGTGGGCCGTGGCGGCGTGCCACGGTTTGTTTTGATCAGGCTGGCTTTCTGGCCAGCGCAAAATGCAGGTTGCGATGCAGCAGCACGCCGCTCGGCGTGGCGAGGGCCTCCAGCGTGCCGCGCAGCGCGGCCTGCAGTCGGGCGCGCACGTCCGGCAGGTAGTCGCCGAGGAAATTGCCGAAGGAGCTGGCGTTGCTGAAGGCGAGCACGGCCTCGACATTGGGGAAATGGTCGGCAAAGCGGCGCAGCCGGATCTCGTCGACGAGGAAACCTGCGGTTTCCAGCTGCGTGGCCAGTTCCGCGTGGGTTACGCGGTAGGGGGTGCTGCCGCCGACCTGGCCGCGACCGAGCCCCGCGTCGGCCAGCACCTTGGCGAGGATGCGCTGGATATCGTGCGGGCGCTCGCGGCTGGCGCTGCTGATGGCGATGCGCCCACCGGGGCGCAGCACGCGAAAAGCCTCATTCAACACCGCGGCCTTGTCGGGCAGCCAGTGGTAGACGCTGTTGAGCAGCACGGCATCGAAACTGCCGTCCGCGAATGCCGATAGATCCTCGCCGCGTGCCACTGCGAACGACAGCTGCGGCAAGGTGCGTGCTGCAGCCAGCTCGATGCGCAGCGGCAGCGGGTCGACGCCGACGACGCGGCCGCTCTGGCCCACATGATGGCGGGCGGCGAGCTCGGCCAGCCGGCCGGTGCCGCAGCCGATATCGAGCAAGGCATTGCCCGGTTTCAGCTGCAGCCCGGCCAGCAGGAACTGGCCGTGCTCGTATTGCAGATCGCTCACCTGATCGTATTGCTGGGCGAGCTCGGGGGTATCGAGGGTCAGGCTGGGCATGGCGACCTCACTGGAACACGAAGCCGCGATTGCGCAGTGCCTCGGCCAGGCGATCACGTCCGCCTAGCGTTTCCGGGCCGCGCAGCCGGCCGACAGCCTGCTGGCTCCACGGCTGCTGCGGCAACTGCTGCGTGGCCTGGAAGGCCTGGATCACCGTGTCGTAGTCGGCGACGGCTTCGTCCTGCTGGGTGTTGGAGTACTGCTCGCGGTGCAGCACCGTGCGTTGCGACAGTCGTGGTTTCACCGAGGCAGGCCGCGCCGGGTCGGGATGGCCGACGACGAGGCCGAAGGCCGGGAATACCTGCTTTGGCAGGCCCAGTTCTTCGGCCACCGCCTCGGGTTTGTTGCGCAGCGCGCCGATGTAGACGGTACCGAGGCCCAGCGATTCGGCGGCGACGAGGGCGTTTTGCGCTGCGAGGGCGGCATCGATGAAGCCCATCACCAGCGTATCGAGGTAGTCGAGCCCGGCGATCTGCTCGTCGCGCTGGCCGGCCACGCGCTTGAGCCGTGCCAGATCGGCGGTGAACAGCAGCAGCAACGGCGCTTCGACAATATGGGCCTGGTTGTTGGCCAGTGCTGCCAGCCGCGCTTTGCGTGCAGAGTCTTCGATGGCGATCACGCTCCACACCTGCAGGTTGGACGAGCTGGGCGCCGATTGCGCGGCGGCCACCAGCAACTCCAGCGTGCCGGGCGGCAGCGGCTGGCTGGTGAAGGCGCGCACCGAGCGGTGCGCCAACAGCGTTTCCAGCGTGGCATTGAAATCAGGCAGCAAGGCGAGCTCGTCGCGGCCGTAGCGGCCGTTCACGAGATCGAGCGGGGAAAGTTCGGCAGGGTGGCCCATGGCATGGCTCCAGGTGAGGACGGGACCGGGTTAGCAAGGTGCGTACCAGCGCCCGATGGCGTCGTTGCTGGGCCGGAGGGTAGGGTCTGTGCAGAAATCAGCACCTGTTTCAGCAAAATGCTGATGCGCCTGCAGTGTCGGCGGTGGCGGGCGATGCGGTCGGCATTCGTCCTACGGTATGCGGTGGTGCTGGCCGATAGGGCGCAGTGCAGGGCAGAGGAACAATGCGCAGCGTGTACCTGTGAAGGAGTCCCGCCATGCGTTCCACCCATCTGCTGTACACGGCAACGGCCTGGGGCCTGGTTGCCGCACTGGCCTTCAGTTTTGCTGCCGCTTCGGCCTGGCAGCAGCCGGAGGCCCCAGCCGCCGCGCTGGCACAGGCCGGTGCGCCGGAAACGCTGCGCCCGCGCCCGCTATCGACCGGTGGCCCGGTAGTGCCGGAGCCGGTGCACCTGGCCAGCGTGCGTATCCGGGAGTTGCCCCTGCCGCAACAGCAGGCCGTGCCAGACGAGGAAACCGGTGCCGAGGATACGACGACCGCTGCGGCCAGCGCCGACGAGTCCGTGGTCTACGCCTGCACCGAGGCCGGCAGTACGGTGTGGCAGGACACGCCGTGTCCGCAAGCCGCTGAACCGGCTCTGCACGATCTCGACACTGTGGCCGAGCAAGGCTGGCATCGCTCCTGACCGCCTCGCCTGACATGGCGAGCGAGCCGCGCAACGGTGCTGAGAAGGGCCGGAACATGCGGAAATGCAATCAACCGGACTCTCCCGCTTGCAGCGGGGCACGAGGTGCGACCAGGACTAATCTTCCCGCGGGCTTGCGCTGTCGCCCCTACTCGCGGCCTGCCATGCCGGGGCGTGCTGGCAGGATCACACCGTTGCGTCGGGCATAGTCGTTCCACGCCGCCGTGAGTCTTTCCACCCGCGCAGGGTGTTCAAACGCGAGGTCGTGCTGTTCGGCTGGATCGGTTGCCAGATCGTACAGCGCCCAGCGGCCTGCTCCCCACGGTGCCTCCTCCCACACCAGCTTCCATTGGTCCTGCAGCACATAGCGCCGACCGAATAGCTCGTCGGCGACGATGGCCCCTTCCGGGCGGACCTTGATGTCATCCCGCTGCAGCGCTGACAGCAGCGACACGCCGGAGAGCGGTTCCACCGCCTTGCCGGCATAGCGCCTGCCAGGATTGGGCAGTCTGGCGAGCTGCAGTAGCGTCGGCGCGATATCGCGCACGGTGGCCAACTGGCCAAACAGTGGCTTGCCTGTCTGCTGGCCCGGCAGCCGTACGATGGCGGGGGTGTTCACGCCACCCTGGGTGGCGTGGCCTTTCCACAGCCGGTGTGGCGTGGCGCTGACTTCGGCCCAGCGCTTGCCGTAGTAGAGGTTGGACAGCGGCTTGCCGTAGTTGGCAAGGCTGTTGTCGATGTTCGGGCCATCCTTGTGGCCGCGCGCGCCCTCGGCGCCGTTGTCGGCGAAGAACACGATCAGCGTGTTGTCGTAGCGGCCGTCCTGCTTCAGCGCTCGGATCAGCCGGCCGACGTTGGCATCGAGGTTCTCGACCATGGCAGCGTAGACCTCCATCTTGCGCGCCTCGCTGGCGCGCGTTTCCGGCGTCAGCGCTTCCCAGTCCGGATTGTCCGGCGTGGCGGGCAGCCGTGGTGCTGGCTCGACGCCCGCGGGGATCAGGCCCAGTGCCCGTTGCCGGGCAACGCGGGCCGCGCGGACCGCCGCGTAACCGGCGTCATAGCGGCCGCGATAACGCTCCAGGTATTCGGCTGGTGCCTGTAGCGGCCAGTGCGGCGTGGTGTAGGCGGCGAAGGCGAAGAAGGGCTTGCCGTCGGCGACATCGGCCTTGAAGTAGGACAACAGCTTGTCGGTGTAGAAATCGGTCGAATAGAAGTGGGGCGGGATGGTGGTGAGGCGGCCATTCTCTCGATATTTCACCTGGTCGTAATCGTGTTCCTTGCCGGGCACCGGCGCGAAGTGGCTGCCGGCACCGCCGAGCAACGTGAACGCGCGCTCGAAGCCGCGTGCGGTCGGGCTTTGCGCATCGGTTTCACCCAGGTGCCACTTGCCGGCGATATAGGTGTGGTAACCGCCGTCCTTCAGCAGCTGGGCAATGGAGAGCGCCCGTTCGTTCAGATAGCCCTCGTAGCCGGGCTGGCCGCGCTGGTTGTCCTGCTGCATGCCGGCCATGGTGGCGAGGCCAACCGGGTGATGATCGGCGCCGGAGATCAGCGCGGCGCGCGTGGGCGAGCAGGTGGCCGCGGTGTGGAACTGCGTCAGCAACCGGCCTTCGGCGGCGAGCAGATCGAGATTGGGCGTGTGGATCTCGCCGCCGAAGGCACCCAGATCGGAATAGCCGAGATCGTCGGCGACGATCAGCAGGATGTTCGGCCGCGTCGCCGCCTTGGTGGCCAAGGCCGGCGGCACGGCCAGCAGCAGGCTGGCCAGGCAAAGGGTACGCAGGATCATGAGGCGTCCAAAAAAAGCCGGCGGACCAAGCCCGCCCCCACGGGCGTGGACCACCGGAGTCTCAACAAAGACAAAGGAACGAGGAGAAATGAAGCGATGCGCTTCGTGGTATCCGCCAGGCCGCCACGTGGGCGGCCCAGCCGGATGCATCAGGCCGCGGCGCTGTCTGCCGGGGCCTTGTTTTCGTTGGCGGCGGCCGCATTGCGCACCACCTTGCTGCGGGTGACGCTGCGGCGGCCGTCGAGGGCGACTGGCACGGTGCCGTCCACCGTCACGCGGCGCACCACGCGGTGGGCGTCGCCGTAGTCATCCACCGCGTAGTGCTGCGTGGCCCGGTTGTCCCACACCGCCACGTCGCCCGGCTGCCAGCGCCAGCGCACGGTGTTCTCCAGGCGGGTGACATGGCCCTGCAGCAGGTTGAACAGATGCTGGCCGTCATTGGTGGGCAGGCCGACGATGCGTTTGACGAAATGCCCCAGCAGCAGGTGGCGCTCGCCGGTTTCCGGGTGCACGTGCACCACGGGGTGCTCGGTTTCGTAGACGGTGGAGGTGAACACCTCGTGGTAGCGCTTGAGCGCTTCCGGGTCGGCCTGCGGCTTGCGTGCCGCGTAGTCGTATTCGTTGCTGTGCACGGCCCACAGCTTGTCCGCCAGCTCGCGCAGCTCGGGTGCAAGATCGGTATACGCGGTGTGGGTGTTGGCCCACACGGTGTCGCCACCGGCCTCGGGGATGGTCACGCCGCGCAGGATCGAGGCCTGCGGATAGGCATCGACGAAGGTCACGTCCGTATGCCAACTGTTGGCGCGACCGCCGTACTTGGAATCGAGCTCCAGCACGAAGCTCGTGCCTTCCTTGGTGTGGGCCGTCGGGTGCTGCACGGCTTGGTCGCCGAACAGGGTGACGAGCTGCTCCTGGCTTGCGTCGTCCAGATGGGCCTGGCCCCGGAAGAACAGCACCTTGTACTTGAGCCAGGCGGCGCGAATGAAATCACGCGTGGCCTGGGGCAGGTCCGGCGCGAGCTTTATGCCACGGATCTCGGCGCCGATACGGCCGGCAACCGGGTGGACCGAAACACCCGCGGGCGGATTGCTGAGAATCTCTGACATCGCTTGCTCCTTGTATGGTTATCGGCGCGATCAGCGCCGGCGCGTCCCTGCTGCAGGGATGCGTTCATATGAGCAAAGTGCGTGCCAACTGTATTTTTCAGTGTTTTATGGAATAAAGCGTACCGCGACGTCTCAGCGTGCTGTGTTCGGCACACGGGGGTAATACAGGGTGTGCGAAAGCCAGCAGCAAGCTTGGGTGAGTTCAATCCTGGTGGAACAGTCGTTGCCACCAATTGCGCTGTCGGGTCGCGGCAGCCAGATTGCTGCGGGCTTGGATCTCGAACTCGTCATGCAGCGCTGGCGTGGCATAAAGCGGTGTGCGCGCCAGCAGCGCCAGCAGGATGGCGCGGCGCTTGCTGCGGAACACGGGGCCCGGCACCCAGGCGTACTCGGCGCGAATCTGCGCCTGGTACTCAGCAAAGCGGGCTGGCGAGCTGCCGAGGATGGCGAGATCGATGTCGACCAGCAATCGGGCGTCCTCGCCCTGCGGCACCGCGTCGTGCCGCGTGGTCAGGATCAGTTCCCGCACGCGCGCGATGCGTGACGGCTGCACGCTGGCCGCGGTCAGTTCAAGTGCTGCCCAGTCCGCGCTGCGGGCCTCGTTGTCGCTGGCCTTCACGTCATACACCGCATCGTGGAACCACAGCGCAATTTCCACTTCAGCCGGCTCCGCCGCGAGATCGCGGTACCGCATCAGCAGCGCAAGGCACTCGGCCAGATGCTGCCGGGTATGGTAGCGCCGCTGCGGCTCGGCGTAGGCCGCCAGCAGGGCATCGCGCACCGCCAAGCCATCGTTGGCTGTACCCAGGGCGGGCCAGCAATCGCGCCATGAGGCCTCGAACAACGCGGCGGCACTGGTCAGCGCCTGCTCACCGGGGGCGAATTCCGTCGTGCAGCGCTGGCGTGATGGCAAGGCGCGCATCGGGCATCCTGACAAGGACAGGATGCTCAGCATAGCCGGCGCCTTGAGGCGCGGCTACTCACGAGCAGTTCAGCGCTTGCGTGCCACCGCAAACAACCGCCGATACGGCAGCGGCGTCACGCCATCCTGCTGTGGATAGGCGTGGGCCAGCGCCGGCTTGAGCTCGCTGGTGAAGTCAGCCCAGGCCGCATCGTCGAGTGCGGCACGCAGCGGGCGCAGCGCGGTGCCGGAGAGCCAGTGGAATACCGCGTCGGCGCCGGTCAGCACGTGCAGGTAGGTGGTTTCCCAGACGTCGGCCTCGGTGCCGGCATCGAGGGCGATGCTGGCATAGTCCAGCGGCTCCAGCACCGGGTTGTGCCGCCAGTGCGGCAGCAGTGATTCGCGCCAGCGTGCGCTGCGTACCAATGCGTCGACCACCTGGTGCGAGGGTGCGGCGAAGTTGGCGGGCACCTGGAAGGCGAGCCAGGCGCCGGGCGCGAGGGCGGCCAGCCATTGCGCCAGCAATGCATCGTGCCCCGATATCCATTGCAGCACCGCGTTGCTGATCACCACGTCGGCATCGGTGGGCGGCGTCCAGTCGCGGGCATCGAACTGGCGTATATCCAGGCCGCGCTGGCGGGCGGCGGCGACCATGGCCGGATCGGCATCGAAGCCTTCGATCCGCGCCTGCGGCCAGCGCCGGCCCAGCGTGGCGGTGAGATTGCCCGGCCCGCAGCCAAGATCGATCACGCGGCGCGGCGCGCTGGCGGCCACGCGGGCGAGCAGGTCCTGGAACGGGCGGGCGCGCTCGTCGGCAAACTGCAGGTAGAGCTCGGGATTCCACATGCGGCTCGGGGCTCCTTAGGCGGCCACGTGGCGGGCGACGGCTTCGCGGCCGATGGCGTAGGCGCGCTGCACCGCCGGGCGGGCTTCGATCGTCTCGAACCAGCGTTGCAGGTGCGGGAAATCGGCCAGCCGCTGCTGCTGGCGAATGTGGCCGACGATCCAAGGGTAGCTCGCGATATCGGCGATCGAATAGTCGCCGGCGATGTACTCGCGGTCGGCGAGGCGCTTGTCCAGCACCGCGTAGAGCCGCGCTGTTTCCTTCACATAGCGCTCGATGGCATAGGGAATCGGGTGCGGTGCCGCCCGGGTGAAGTGGCCGACCTGGCCAGCCATGGGACCGAGCCCGGCCATCTGCCAGAACAGCCATTGCAGCACTTCGGCGCGGCCTTGCAGCCTGGTGGGCAGCAGCGCGCCGGTTTTTTCCGCCAGATAGAGCAGGATGGCGCCCGATTCGAACAGGGAGATCGGCTCGCCGCCGCCGGTGGGTGCATGGTCGACGATGGCGGGAATACGGTTGTTTGGTGCGATGCGCAGGAAGGCCGGATCGAATTGCTCGCCGTTGCCGATATCGACCGGGAACAGCTGGTAGGAGAGCCCGGTTTCCTCGAGGAAGATCGTGATCTTGTGGCCATTCGGCGTGGCCCAGTAGTGCAGGTCGATCATGGCAGTGTCCGGCGTGTGATCCTGATGGAGGGAAGTGGCCCCGCCTGGCGGCGGGGCCGACTAGGCTCAGACCGCTGGTGCCGAAGCGGTGGCAATGGCTTTTTGCGCTGCGCGTGCAGCCGCTTCCCGGGCGGTTTTCAGCGCTTCCGGCTCCGCTGTGCCGAAGGCCGCCCCTTCGACGATCTGCGAGGTAAAGCCGTCCGGGCCGACCGGCACATCACCGGTGAGGGTGGTGCGGTACAGCACGCGCTCCACGCCTTCGAGGTGATCCAGATCCTGCGGCGCGAGATGGGCGGTGGCGCGGTTGTCCCAGAACGCGATGTCACCGTTGTGCCAGTGAAAGCGTACGGTGTACGCGGGCTTGGTTACCTGCTCGAAGAAGATCTCCAGTAGCTTGTCGCTCTCGTGCTGCGACAGCCCGACGATGTGCGAGGTGAACCCCGGGTTGACGAACAGCGCCTTCTCGCCGGTTTCCGGATGCACCCGCACCACCGGGTGGATGGAGACCAGCGGGTTCTCGGCAAAGCGCTGGGCGAGCTTGCTGCCAGCCGGAATGCGCGAGCGGGCGCCAAAGCGGTGCTCGGCCGTGAGGCCATCGGCCAGCGCGCGCAGCGGGGCGGACAGCCCTTCATAGGCGGCGACGAGGTTGGTCCACTGGGTGTCGCCACCGAACGAGGGCACATTCACCGCGCGCAGGATGGAGCCGGCGGGCGGGTTGACCACCGCCGTCACGTCGGTGTGCCAACGGCTCTCGTAACTGGAGCGCTGGATGCCATTGCGCCGCTCGTAGCGGCTGCGGTCGATCGGCAGCAGCTCCGGGTAGCCGTCGATGGGCTCGTCCTCGTGCGGGTGGGCGTAGGTCACTTCGCCGAAGCGGGCGGTGAAGGCCACCTGCGCGGCATGGTCGACCTGCTGGTTGCGGAAGAACACCACCTTCCACTTGAGGAGGGCACTGCGGATGTCGCGCACGGCGTCATTGGACAGCGCTTGCGACAGATCGACACCGCCGATCTCGGCGCCGATATGGCCGGCCAACTGGGTGACGGTAACGCCGGAGGCGTGGGTAACGGTAGACATGGTCTGGCTCCTTGCTGGGCGCCGGCCGGGTCTCGGCGCGGCGCGGTTGGGCGGATGGGCTGGGGGTTCAGTTGCGGAATGCGTTGCGGGCGAGCTTGGCCTCGACGGCCGTGCCCTTGAAGAAGTCCGGATTGGCCTCGGTGTAGAGCCGGTAAGGGTTCTCGAACACCAGCGCCTTGAAGTCGGCCTCGCTGATCACGCCCTCGTCGACCAGGTCGCGGCTTTCGGCCAGCGCCTCGGTCAGGTCGGGCACATCCCAGTGGCCGACGTCGGACGAATAGATCGCGTTGATCTTCACGCCCAGCGGATTGGCGCGGCTGTTGAAGGCATGCGCCACGGTGCGGTCGTCCGCCTCGCTGCCGAAGTAGAAGTTGTCCACCCAGCGCGCCTTGATGTCCTCGACGCTCTCGATGCCGGCGAGCGCGAAGTCGTTCTGCTGCTCGGGCGCCGGCTGGCTGGCCTCGCGGGTGTAGCGCTTGCCCAGCGTATCGGCGATCAGCTGCTGCGGCTCCAGCGAGCGGCCCTTCACCAAGTCGCCGCCATAGCGGCGGAACAGGTCCGCCAGGCCATGGCCGTCGAGCGCCGCCGGGTCGTAGTGCCTGAGGCCTTCCGGGCCGCGTTTTTCCCAGCGATCGACCAGGTGGATGAACACGCGCGCGCCCCAGTCCGCGCCACCTTCCAAGAGGCCGAAGCGCAGCTGCGGGAAGCGGTGCGTCACGCCGCCGAAGAACAGCGCCTTGGCAAAGGCCTCAGAGGCATCGGCGAAATGGCCGATGTGATTGAACATGTAGTTGCTGGTGGAGTTGCGGCCTACCCAGCCCTGGCTGCCGTAGTGGGTGGTAATGGGAACGCCGAGCTCCACCGCCTTGGCCCAGAACGGGTCGTAGTCGTACTCGCTGTCGATGCCGTAGAAATCGACCCACGAGGCGTACTTCTCGATCTTCTTGAATTCCTCGGGCGAGAATTGCTGCTGGATCGCCTTGATCGGCCGGCGCACGCCGCCGGCGATATTGATCACCTTCAGCCCCAGCTCCTTCACCGCGAATTCCAGCTCGGCGATGCCTTCCTCCGGGGTGTGCAGCGGGATGCCGGCTACCGGGGTCAGCCGGTCGCTGTATTTGCGGTAGAGGTCGGCGTGGTAGTGGTTGATCGCGCGCTGCAGCACCTGACGCGCCTCGGCGCTGCGCGCGGCCAGCGGCGAGAGCACGTTGTTGGGGAACAGGATGGAATAGTCGGCGCCTTGCTCATCCTGTCGCTCGTACAACAGCTGCGGCAGGTGGTAGGTGGCCACGTCCAGCGTGTTGTCGGTGACGCGCGCCCACCACGGGTTGCGGCGGGTGCGGTGAAAGTGGCGCTGCTCGGGCGTCTGCGTGTACCAATCCTGGCCGTTGCTCTCCGAGCGCGAGCGCTCGCTGTTGGCGCGGCGGAATTCGTCGACGAGCTCGGTGCCGCCGTAGTGCGCCACGTAGTCTTCCAGCGCTGGCGTGTAGTCGTTGGTGTGCACATCGGTAT
Organism: Chitinolyticbacter meiyuanensis; assembly: GCF_008033135.1. Lineage (NCBI taxonomy): Bacteria > Pseudomonadati > Pseudomonadota > Betaproteobacteria > Neisseriales > Chitinibacteraceae > Chitinolyticbacter > Chitinolyticbacter meiyuanensis. The sequence goes on along the minus strand of NZ_CP041335.1, from coordinate 2,955,291 downwards.
CGATCACAGGGAAATCCAGCCGGGATTTGACGACGGCGGAACGGGATACCGAGGTGGCGGGTAGTCTGGCGGTCATGCACGATCTCCTGGCAAAGGCGAGTCCGGCATGAGCCCTCATGCCGTGGCGGTCACCAAGTTGCATAAACCGTGCCACGCAGCAAGTCGTTGATTTTGCTGCGGCTTATCGAGCGATTTGCTGGATTTGAAACGTGGACGTCAGCAAGATGCAGCAATCCACACAGCAGTGCCGACATGCCGACAGTGATTGGCGGCATCGCAGCAGCTCCCGTTGCCGATTGCTGCGATCACAACAGCCGCCAGGCCGGCGCGTGGTGGCGCGGGTGGCCCACAAGTGGCGCCGTTGCTAGCGGCAACGGTGCCGCTAGCCAACTGGTATATCGATTGCTACGTGAGCTGGCGTATCCCCACTCACGCAGGAAACGTTGGCATGACCACCCTCCGCAAGCTGCGCCTTGGCGCATTCGTCCAGGCTACCGGCCATCACATTGCCGCCTGGCGCCACCCGGATGCCCAAATCGATGCCGGGCTCAACCTCAAGCACTACCAGGCCATCACCCGCACGGCAGAGCGCGGCCTGTTCGATGCCATTTTCCTCGCCGACAGTCCCAGCCTGGAAGCCACTGGCAACCCGGATGCCTTGAAGCGCAATGGCAAGCTCGCCAAGTTCGAGCCGGTGACATTGTTCGCCTCACTGGCTGCCGTGACCGAACACATCGGCTTTGTCGCCACCGCCAGCACCACCTACGAGCAGCCGTACACACTGGCGCGCAAGTTTGCTTCGCTCGACTGGCTGAGCGACGGCCGCGCCGCCTGGAACGTAGTCACCACCGGCAATGAGAATGCCGCCGGCAACTTCGGCTATGACGCCCACCCGGACCATGCCGAGCGCTACGAGCGCGCCGAGGAGTTCGTCGATGTGGTGAAGGGCCTGTGGGACAGTTGGGAGGACGATGCCTTCATTCGCGATCGCGAATCGGGCATCTATTTCGATCCGGACAAGCTGCACACGCTGAACCACAGCGGCAAGCACCTCAAGGTACGTGGCCCGCTCAATGTCGGCCGCCCGCCGCAGGGCCACCCGGTGATCGTGCAGGCCGGCGCCTCGGAGGACGGGCGCGAGCTCGCCGCCAAGACTGCCGAGGTGATCTTCACCGCCTGGCAGACCCGCGAGGAAGCGCAGGCCTTCTATGCCGACGTGAAGGGCCGGCTGCCGAAATACGGCCGCAGGCCGGACGAGCTGCTGATCATGCCCGGCGTGTTCCCGGTGGTGGGGCGCACCGACGAGGAGGCGCAGGAAAAATACGAATTCCTGCAGTCGCTGATCCACCCCGACACTGCCTGGGGCATCCTCAAGACGCGCTACAAGGGCGTCGATCTGTCCGGTTACAGCCTGGACGATCCGGCACCGCTGCCGCCGACCGACACCAATGGCGGCAAGAGCCGGCTGCTGCTGGTGACCGACCTGATCGCCCGCGAGCAGCCCACGCTGCGCCAACTGGTCTATGCGGTAGCCACCGCGCGTGGCCACCGCACCATCGTCGGCAGCCCTACCTCGATCACCGATCAGCTCGAGGACTGGTTCGTCCACCACGCCGCTGATGGCTTCAACATCATGCCGCCCATCCTGCCGACCGGGCTCGATGATTTCGTCGAACTGGTGGTGCCGGAGTTGCAGCGCCGCGGCTTGTTCCGCACCGAGTATGAAGGCCGCACGCTGCGCGAGAACCTGGGCCTTGCCCGTCCGGAAAACCGCCATGCACTGGCGCGTCGCCAGAGCCTGGCGGCGTGAGGGCAGGGTGATGATGGATAGACGCACCCTGCTGACGGGCGGCCTGGCTGCGCTGGCGGCTTCCGCGCTGCCCGGCGCCTTGCTGGCTGCGCCCGCCAAGCCACGCGTGATCCGCTTTGGTGTGTCGTCCGCCGGGGTCGGCAACCCGCCGCGTAGCGGCACCGGCACGCTCGACGTGGTACAGGCGCACCGCTATCTGGAGCAGGAATTCGCGGCCGACGGCATTGCCGTGAAGTGGATGTTCTTCAAGGGCCAGGGCCCGGCCACCAACGAGGCGATGTCGAACGGCCAGATCGATTTCGTCAGCCAGGGCGCGCTGCCGTCCATCATCGGCCGTGCCGCCGGGCTCGATACCCGCGTGGTCTACATTTCCGGCGCGCGCGGCAACAGCTATGTCGGCGTGCCGGCCGATTCGACGATCAAGTCGGTGAAGGAATTGCGCGGCAAGCGCGTCGCGTTCAACAAGGGCACGGCCGGGCACCTCTCGGCCATCCGCATCCTCGATCTGCATGGCCTCACCGAGCGCGACGTACGCGTGATCAACCTGGAGCCGGGCGCCGCGCTGGCCGCGTTCCAGTCTGGCGATCTTGACGCGATCTTTGGCGGGCTCAACCTGTTGAACCTGCGCAACAAAGGGGTGCTACGGCTGATCTTCGATACCCGACATACCCCCGTGGCGACCGCGCCGGGCCATGTGCTGGTGCGCCAGCCTTTTGCCGAACAGTATCCGGACGTGACACGCCGTGTGGTGACATCGCTGGTGCGGGCTGCGCGCTGGTCCAGCGACGACGCCAACCGCGATGCGCTGTTCTCGCTCTGGTCGCAGTTTGGCAGTACCAGCAAGGCCATGTACCAGGAGGAATATGCTGGTGTGGCCATGCGCGATAGGCTGACGCCGCTGGCCGATCCCTTCATCCTGGCGCGCCAGCGCGAAGCGATCGCCGATGCCTATCGCTTCAAACTGATCCGCCGCACCATCGATCCGGCCCAGTGGCTGGATACGCATTACCTCGATGCCGCGCTCAAGGAACTGAAGCTGGAGCACTACTGGTCCCGCTTCGACGCCCAGGGCCGGCGCCTCACCTGACCCCGAATCGGAACCTCGCCATGAGTGCAACCCTGCAAGCCATACCCCTCAAGACCATCACCGGCGACGATGCCACGCTGGCCGATTACGCCGGCCAGGTGCTCTTGGTCGTCAACGTCGCCTCCCAGTGCGGCCTCACGTCGCAATACAGCGCACTGGAAGCGCTGCATCGCGAGAAGCAGGGCCAAGGCTTTAGCGTGCTGGGTTTTCCCGCCAACAACTTCAAGGGCCAGGAGCCCGGTAGCAACGAGGAGATCGCCGCGTTCTGCAGCAGCAGCTACGACGTGACCTTCCCGTTGTTCGCCAAGATCTCGGTGGCGGGCGACGACCGCCATCCGCTCTACGACGCGCTCACCGCCGCGCGCCCGGATGGGGTCGACCGCGCCGCCTTCATCGAGCGGCTGCAGGGCCGCGGCCAAGTGGTGGCCGACCCGGCCGGTGTGCTGTGGAACTTCGAGAAATTCCTGATCGGCCGCGACGGCCGCGTGATTGGCCGCTACGCGCCCGGTGTGGCGCCGGACGACGCGCGGCTGCGCGCCGATGTGGATGCGGCACTGACAGCGTAACCACGGCGGCAGGCGTTACTTGCGGTACAGCTCGTAGATCGCGCCGGCGTAGTCGTCCGAGATATAGAGGTTGCCGTTGCGGTTGGGGATCACGTCCACCGGGCGGCCCCAGCGGCTGGTGTTGTCAGCCGGATCGCTGAGGAAGCCCGTGACGAGGTCCTGCGGATCAGCAAAACCGTTGTCTGGTCGCAGCGGCAGGTAGACCACCTTGTAGCCGCGCGGCTGAGTGCAGTTCCAGCAGCCGTGCAGGCCGATCACCGCGCCGTTGCGCCACAAGGCAGGCACGGCGCTGCCGGTCCAGAAGCTCAGGCCCAGCGGCGCGGAGTGGGCCGGCAAGGCCTTGCTGATGCGGTCTATCGTGCTGCAGCTGAGCACAGTCTCGTCCTCGTTATTGTCCACGTCGGGCAGGTAAGCCGGCAGATCGGGCCCGGCCTCGAAACTGGGGTTGCAATACGGCCAGCCGTAGTTGCCGCCATCGCGCACGCGGGTGAACGGCTCGGGCGGATTGTCGTTGTAATAGGCCGGATCGAGGGCCTTGTAGGGGAAGCGACCGTCTTTGAGCGGATAGCGGATGTTGTCGCGGTGGTTCACCGCGGCCCACAACTCGCCCGTGACGGGGTGGATGGCCAGCCCCTCGGCATTGCGCAGGCCCTGCGCATAAAGCGTCAGCGTGCCGCCGATGTCGGGGGTGGTATAGATCGCGCCGCGCTTCGGATTGGCGAGAATGTCGGAGGGATCGGCGTTGGTGGCGGAGGCAATGGAAATGAACATCGTGCCGCCGCTGAAGGCGATGTTCTTCAGCGCGTGGCCGTAACTGCCGGCGAGCTCAGGCAGGCTGCTGTCGGGCAGGCCGCCCACCACAGTGGTTCGCGGTCGCAGCGTGACGTCGCCTTCCATGTACTCGGCCCGGCTGATGCGATCGGTTTCGCCGATGTAGAGGTAATCGGTGGCGCCCACCGTATGGAACACCAGATCGTGCCCTTCGCTCAGGCCGGTGGCGAACACATTAGTGGTAGTGCCGCCGTTGCCGGGAACCACACGCACGATGGTGCCGTTGCCGGGGCGCGAGACCAGCAGATCACCATTGGGTGCCTCGGCCATGAAGCGGGCGCTCGGCACGCGGGCAATCACGCGCAGGCCAAAACCCGGGGGAACGATCACGCTGCGCGCGCTGTTGAAGGGGGCGGTATCGAGGCCGCTTGGCACTTCTACCGGCACCGCGACCGAGGCCGCTGGCGGCAGCACGGGCGTTGGGGTCGGCGTCGGGGCGGCATGGTCATCTCCGCCGCCGCCACCGCAGGCAGTGAGGGCGACAAGGCCGGCGAGCGCCAGCAACCGGGATAGCGGGCGTGCACAGTGGAGCATGGCGATCTCCCGGCGGGCGAGATGAGGGATGGGGGCTGGTGCAGCAGCTTAGTGCAGCGTCGTTTCAGGTTGCGGCGTGATCAGCTCGGGCAGCATCACGTCATCATCGTCGTCATCAGTTGGCACCATCGGCACGATGACGACACGGTGCGGCAGGCCCGGCCGGCGGGGGGATATCAGGGTGAAGTCGGGCAAATCCAGTGGCAGCATGGTGTAAGCCTCCTTGGCGATGTGGCCATTGTTGGCCATCGCCGCGGTAAGGGCTGTAGGACAGCGGCTGAAATCGGTGTAGGGACGTGATCGCCGGTGTTCAGGTTATCGGCGCCAGTGCTGCATCGTTGGCATCGACGCCGACAAAACCACCGGTCTGGTGCCGCCACAGCCGGGCGTACAGGCCACCGCGCGCGATCAGCTCGGCGTGGCTGCCGCTTTCGACGATGCGGCCGCCGTCCACCACCACCAGCCGGTCCATGCGGGCAATGGTCGAGAGCCGATGTGCGATGGCGATCACCGTCTTGCCCTGCATCAGCGTTTCCAGGCTGTCCTGGATGGCTTTCTCCGCTTCCGAATCCAGCGCCGAGGTGGCCTCGTCGAGAATGAGGATGGGAGCGTTCTTCAGCAGCACGCGGGCAATCGCGATGCGCTGACGCTGGCCGCCGGAGAGTTTGACGCCGCGCTCGCCCACCAGCGCGTCCAGCCCGCTGTGGCCCTGGCTATCGGTGAGCTGCGGGATGAAGCCGTCGGCCCGGGCGCCGGCGATGGCGCGGTGCAGCTCGACTTCGCTGGCATCCGGTTTGCCGTACAGCAGGTTATCGCGGATCGAGCGGTGCAGCAGGGCGGTATCCTGCGTCACCATGCCGATCTGCCGGCGCAGGCTGTCCTGGCTCACTTGGGCGATGTCCTGGCCATCGATCAGGATGCGGCCGCCCTCCAGGTTGTAAAGCCGCAGCAACAGATGCACCAGCGTGGATTTGCCGGCGCCGGACGGGCCGACCAGGCCAATGCGCTCGCCTGGCTGCACCGCAAGATCCAGCCCGTCGATCACGCCGCCGCCCTTGCCGTAGTGGAAGGCGATGCGCTCGAAGCGGATGCCGCCGGCGGATACCTGCAGCGTGCCGGCCTGCGGCGCGTCCGGCACCGCACGCGGCCGGGCAATGCTGTCGAGCCCATCCTCCACCGTGCCGATGTTCTCGAAGATGCCGTTGATCACCCACATGATCCAGCCGGACATGTTGTTGATGCGGATCACCAGCCCTACCGCCACGGTGACCGCACCCAGCGTGATCAGCGCATCGCGCCACAACCACAGCGCCAGGCCGCAGGTACCGGTGATCAACACGCCGTTGAGGCTGGTGATCGAGAGGTTCATCAGTGTGACCAAGCGCCCGGCTGCCTGTGCCTTGTCGGTCTGCTCGCGTACCGCATCGGCGGCGTAGCGCTCTTCCAGCGCACCGTGAGCAAACAGCTTGAGCGTGCCGATATTGGTGTAGCCATCGACGATGCGGCCCATCAGCCGGGAGCGGGCTTCGGAGGCGACGATGGCGCGCAGTTTCACCCGCGGGATGAAGTAGACCAGGATGCCGACATAGCCGGCGATCCACAGCGCCAGCGGCAGGGCCAGCCGCCAGTCCGCGTGGGCGAACATCGCCAGCGCGCTGCCGGCGTAGACGATGACGAACCACAGCGCATCGACGCTCTGCACGGCAGAATCGCGCAGCGCATGGCCGGTCTGCATGATGCGGTTGGCAATGCGACCGGCGAAGTCACCAGTGAAGAAGGCGAGGCTCTGCCGCAGCACGTAGCGATGGTTCTGCCAGCGCACCAGCGAGGTGAGGCCCGGGTTGATCGCCTGGTGTACCAGCAGATCGTGCGCCAGCGTCAGCACCGGGCGCAGCAGCAGCGTCACCGCGGCCATGCCGGCGAGCTCGCGGCCGTGCTCGGCGAAGAAGCGCTGCGGCGCCGTGTGCTGTGCCATATCGACAATACGGCCGACGAAGCCGAACAGCGCCACTTCCACCAGGGCGACGACGAGGCCGACCAGCAGCAGCGCGATGAATACCCAACGCGCCTGGGCGATGTGGTGCAAATAGAAGCGCAGCACCTCGCCGGGCGGCATGCGGTCCGGCACCGGGCGAAAAGGGTCGATCAGGTTCTCGAAGCGTTGGAACAGGCGCAGGGGCATGGCGGAGCAGGGCGTGTGGCCCGGATAAGCGGTTGGAGAGGGCGGAGTGATCAGATCGCCAGCGTCGGTTGCCGGGCGGCATTGATCTGCGTCACCAGCTGTGTCGCCTCGCGCCGAGCCGCTTCGGCAAAATCGGTGCCGGACGACGCATAGAGCACGGAGCGCGAGGCGCTGACCAGCAGCCCCTTGCCATCGGCGCGGCGGCCAGCGGCCACGGCGGCAGCAATCGATCCGCCCTGCGCGCCGATGCCTGGCAACAAGAGCGGCAGTTCGGGTGCTTCAACGCGCACCTTTTCCAGCTGCTGCGGCCACGTGGCGCCGACCACCAGCCCGATGTTGCCATGGCCGTTCCACTGCTGCGCGGCCAGCTGCGCGATGCGCGCATACAGCGGCAGGCCGCCGACATCGAGATCCTGCAGCTCGGCCGCGCCGGGGTTGGAGGTGCGCGCCAGCAGGATCACGCCGCGATCCTGGTATTCCAGGAATGGCTTGATCGCATCGAAGCCCAGGTAGGGATTCACCGTGACCGCATCGGCACCGTAGCGCTCGAAGGCCTCCACCGCGTACTGGCGCGCCGTGCTGCCGATATCGCCGCGCTTGGCATCGAGCACCACCGGGATATGCGGGTAGTTGTCCTGGATATAAGCAATGGTGGCTTCGAGCTGTGGCTCGGCGCCGAGGGCCGCGTAGTAGGCGATCTGTGGTTTGTAGGCGCAGACCAGATCATGTGTGGCATCGATGATGGCGCGGTTGAAATCGAGGATGCCGGTCAAATCCGGCGCCATACCCTCGGGAAAGCGCTCGGGATCGGGGTCGAGCCCCACGCACAGCAGGCTGTCCTGGTGGTGCCAGGCGGCTTCGAGCCGGTTGATGAACGACATCTCAGCTCGCCGGTTGCAGCTTGCCCGCCGCCACCTGGCGGCCACCGGCATCGAAGCGTGGCCAGACCTCGGTGTATTGCAGTTCCTTGAGTGCGGCATCGAGATAACGGGTATCGAACCAGGCGCGTACGTCGAACGGCTTGCGGATCAACTTGTATTTGTAGGCATCGGCCACGCCCTGGCTCGCGCGGGCGATCACGAAATCGTCGATACGCGGGCTCAGCCGGTGCGACAGCGGGATGCTGGCGTATTCGCGGCGATAGGTGGCTTCGCTGATGCTGCCGGCCGAGCCCCACAACTGAAATACGGTATCGCGATGCGCCGGCTCACCGGCCCAGTAGGCGGCGCGCACCAGCGCATTCACCACCCGTTGCGTTGCCTGCGGATAGGCCTGGGCGAACTTCTGGTTCACCAGCACGAAGCCTTGTGAGGTGGCCGCCGGGTTCTGCTTGGTGGTGTAAATGATGCGTGCCTTGCCGGCGTCGGCGAGCTTCACCAGATCCAGCGTGCTGAAGATGGCGTCCACATCGCCAGCGAGGAAGGCCGCCTTGTAGGTGGCGGGCTCCATGTTCACCACCTTCACATCGCGCTCGGTGAGGCCGTGCTCGGTGAGGATGCGGTTCACCGCCAGCTGGGTGGCGGTGCCCTTGTGGAAGGCGATGCGCTTGCCGCGTAAACCCTTGATATCGGTGATGCCCGATTGCGGCGTGGCGGCTACGTAGACCTCGGTGCGGGTGGAGCCGGCCAATACCACTCGGGTATCGAGGCCGACCGCGCGGCCGATGATGGCGGGCAGATCGCCCAGCGTGGTGAAGTCGAGCTGGTTGTTGGAGATCGCCTCGTTCACTGCCGGGCCTTGGCCCTTGAAGAAGATCCATTTGACCTTCACGCCATCCTTAGCGAACTCGTTTTCCACGTAGCGGTTCACCTGCGCAACCGAGGTCCAGCCGGTGGAGACGCGCGGCGGGTTGCCGACGCCAGCGGTGGAAACGCCGATGCGGATCACCTTGGGGAGGGTATCGGCCAGCAGCGGTGCGGACATCAGCAGCGCGGCAAGGCCGGTGGCGAGGGTGCGAAACAGCATGAGGTACTCCGTGGGGCGGCCCGACCGCCCCGGTTTGGGATCAGGCAGGAACGGCTTCGGCTGGTGTGACGGTGTAGCGGCTGGCGGGCCGGGCAAGGCCCAGGTTGTCGCGCAGCGTGCGGCCTTCGTATGCCGTGCGGAACAGGCCGCGGCGCTGCAGTTCGGGCACCACCAGCCCGACGAAATCGTCGAGCCCGGAGGGCAGGATGGGCGGCATCACGTTGAAGCCGTCGGCGGCGCCATTCTCGAACCAGCTCTGCAGCTGGTCGGCAATCTGTGCCGGTGTGCCGACCAAAGTCCAGTGGCCACGGGCGCCGGCCACCCACAGGTAGAGCTGGCGCAGCGTGAAGTGGTGGCGGCGCGCGATATCCAGCATCAGCGCCTGGCGGCTCTTCATGTTTTCGGTGCCCGGCAGCTCCGGCACCGGGCCGTCGAGCGAATAGCCGGAAAGATCGATGCCACCGACAAGGCCGGACAGCAGCGCGAGGCCCACCTCGGGCAGGATCAGGTCCTGCAGCGCCTGGTATTTCTCCTGCGCTTCTTCTTCGGTGGCGGCAACCACCGGGAACACGCCCGGCATGATGTGCAGCTGGTCCGACGTGCGACCGTACTTCGCCAACCGGCCCTTCACGTCGGCGTAGAAGGCCTGGGCTTCCTCCAGCGCTTGCTGCGCGGTGAAGATCACCTCGGCGGTCTCGGCCGCCAGTTCCTTGCCGGCTTCGGACGAGCCGGCCTGCACGATCACCGGATAGCCCTGCGGCGGGCGTGGCACATTGAGCGGCCCGCGCACCGCGAAGTGCTTGCCAGTGTGGTTGAGCTCGTGGCGCGCCGCCGGCTCGTAGAACTGGCCACGTGCCTTGTCGCGCACGAAGGCGTTGTCGTCCCAGCTATCCCACAGGCCCTTCACCACATCGACGAATTCGTGCGCGCGCTCGTAGCGATCGGCATGATCCGGGTGTTTGTCGAGACCGAAGTTGCCGGCAGCCGCCGAGGAGCCGGTGGTGACCACATTCCAGCCGGCGCGCCCGCCCGAGATGTGATCGAGCGAAGCGAACTTGCGCGCCAGGATGTATGGGTCTTCGTAGGTGGTGCTGGCGGTGGCGATGAAGCCGATGTGCTGGGTGACCACCGACAGCGCCGAGAACAGCGTGACCGGCTCGAAGCTGCCGCCCCAGGCATTCTTGCCATCGGGGTCGCCGTTGCCGATGCCGGCGGCGAGGCCATCGGCCAGGAACACCGCATCAAACAGGCCGCGCTCGGCGGTCTGGGCGATGCGGATGTAGTGCTGCAGGTTGATGCCACCATCGGCCTGCGCGGCCGGATGGCGCCAGGCGGCCACATGGTGGCCGGCACCGGGCAGAAAGGCGCCGAGGCGCAGCTTGCGTTGGCTCATGAGTGTGCTCGTGGGCAAAGTGCGGCACAGCCGCGAAGGCTGTACATCGAGCAAGAGCCATGCCACGCGGCAACGCGGCGAACTTCAACAGCTTGGGTGGGGATTTGGTTCGAATTCAGCAGCGGAGTGCTGATATTTCAGCAGGAGGTGTCGGTGTGGGGCAGCCTAATGGCGCTGGATGCGCTGTTGTCGAACGGGATGCTGCTGCAATTGCGGGTACAGCACGTGGCAGATCGGTTCAAGGATTCTGGCTTGACGCTATCGCAGCCGAAGACGCGGGCTGAATGGAGGCTCCCTGTTCTAGTGCTGGTTTGTTCCGCCGATTTGCACGCCGCCGCCTTGCTGTTCACTTTGATCAGCGGGAATCGAGGCAGCTAGGCGGCCAAAGCAGGCTCTGGCACACAGTGCCACGTACGTCCGTTATCTGGTCAAGATGGAAATTCAGCTCCTGGCTCACGGCTATGTCGTAGGGCGCAGAAAGCGGTCGCACCACTCGCCGTGCGACCACTAAGTGCACCCTAGATTTCGGTCTGCTCTGGAATTTCCAAGGCATCGTCTAAATGCTGAGGTAGCAAACGCTGACCGACCAGCTTGCCCTTATTCCACGCTCCGCCTTTACTCGTCGCTTCCATCACAGACCTTTGGGTGTTCGGAAACCTGATTGTTCGCCGTCGTTGGCAACGTGAGCGCGAAGATTTTCTAAACCAATGCGTTGCATCACTGCAGTTTAGGTTGCGAAAAACCGAACTTGTGATGCTACGTCGAGCGTCAAGATGCGGAACCACGCTGCGTGAGTTTTGCGACCTCCGCCGTTAGTTGGAAAAAACATACCGCTCGTCTTGCTTACACAATCCTGAAATTGGTTTAGGGCAGAATCCGCGCTCGCATAATAACGTCTCCTTCTGAGCTGGCCTGTCCAGGCCGCGGCCTGCTATCAGGCGTTTTCTGCGCTTGACTGCCACAGCAAATTGACCTGCAAACTCTATTTAAATACACGTTCAAAACAGAATATGAAAAAATACTCGTCAAGCTGGTTTGCTGGGCTCTATCAAATTGGATTGAGTGCACTGATATTTTTCGGGAGCGCTCAGCACAGTATGGCGGATGATCGGCCGATGTTTGTTGATCCAATCCATCGTGGGCTGACAGTAGTATGGACCCCACCCGCCACAGGCCCTTATGCAGGGCTCTGCATGGGAGGTCCTGATAATGTTGCATATCAAGACGATGACTTTGTGCGGTTCAAGGTGGAAGGCAAGGTATATTGCTATTTGAAGCAGAACGACCCAAATGGCGTATGGCCGCATCGTTGCCCAGCTGGGTATCAGTTTAAGCCCCACATTACTGAATATACGCAGTGGTTTGCAAGCTCTTGGAGTGAGGTGGCACAACAATGCCAGCGCACCACAATCTGCCCATTTGGTGCATATGGAAGTGCGTCACTCAATACGTGCCGGCAGGTGTTTGCCGAGGACGATCTGGATGAGAAGCCTCAAAATGGCAACACGTGCCCTCGTTCAGGAAACCCCATTGCTACAGCCAATGGCAACAAGTTTCACTCAGAAAGTGACTATCAGGATGGTATTCTAGAGCTTGTACGTTACTACAATAGCGATGATGGGCAAGATGTGGGCATGGGGAAAGGCTGGCGCCATCAATTTCAAGCACGTGTGGTTGCTAAAGTAACGCTCCTTCCGCGCCCCACAAATACCTTGATGCTCCCTGCTGCGCCAATCAGCTCCTCAGCTCAAACGGCAGATACTTCGCCATTGATTGCCATAGAAAAACCAACGCTTACCGCAAATTACTACCTTGTTGAGCGCCCAGACGGAAAGAGCTTTGCATTTGGCTTGGATGGCGAGCCAGCACAAGGTGCGACAAATTCGAATTATACATTGGCAGTCAAAAACGATGGTTTTACTGTTTTCGACGGCATTGTCACTGAAGAGTACGATGCACTTGGTAGGTTGAAATTCATTTTCAACCCTCGCCTTGGATTAATTACTTTGCAGTACCGTGCGGATGGCCTATTGGGTTCAGTAGTGAGCGACAGAGGCGCTCAGCTGAATTTCTCCTATGGGATCAATGATCGGCTGGAGGTTATTCAGGGAAGCAACTCAACTTACCTACAATACAATTACGACGCTCTAGGTCGACTCGTCTCCGTGTTGTACCCGGATGGCAGTAAGCGTATCCATCACTACGAAGACCCCAACCCGTTCCTGCTGACTGGCATCACCGACGAAGCCGGCGTCCGCTATGCCACTTGGCGTTACAACGCCAATGGCGAAGCCATCTCCTCTGAGCACGCCGGTGGGGTCGACAAGGTCACGTTGGCGTTCAGCCAAAGCGGCACCACCCGGACCACCGAAGAGACCGACCCGCTGGGCTCGGTGCGCCGCTATCGCTTTACCCAAAGCGGCAAACGCTGGTTGCTGACCGGCAAGGATCAACCCGGGGGCGCTGGTTGCGATCCGGCGAGTTCAGCGCTGGGTTACGACGCCAACGGCAACATCAAGACCCGCACCGACTTCAATGGCGTGACCACCAGCTACGTCTACGACCTGAGCCGCAACCTCGAAACCAGCCGCACCGAGGCTGTGGGCACGCAGCAGGCCCGCACCATCACCACCACCTGGCACCCCACCTTCCGCGTGCCGGCCACCATCACCGAACCGGGCCGGGTCACCACCTTCACCTACGACAACACCAAGGGCCTGCTCACGCAGAAGCAGGTCACCGCCGACGGCGTCAGCCGTATTGAGTCGTGGACTTACTTCCCCAACGGCCTGCTGCAGACCGCCACCGATGCCCGCGGCAAGGTGACCCACTACACCTACGACGCCCAGGGCAACCTGGCGACGGTGACCGATCCGGTCGGTCTGGTGACTCAGTTCACCAGCTATGACCCACACGGCAATGTGCTGACCCAGATCGCCCCCAATGGCGTCACCACCACCTTTACCTACGACCTGCGGCAACGGCTCAAGACCCGCACCACTGGGGGTGAACAGACCCGGTTTGACTACAAGCCGACCGGCCTCTTGGAGAAGGTGACCTTCCCGGATCAGAGCTGGTTGTTCTATCGCTACGACCCGGCGCACCGCTTGATCGGCATCGATCACAGCAACGGCAGCCGGATCGACTACACCCTGGACAACGCCGGCAATACCAAGCGCGAAGACCGTTACGACCCGGCCGGGGTATTGGCAGCAGCGCAGCAGGCGGCCACCCAGGCGCAGAGCCTGCCCAGTTCTTCTACGGGCCTTACTTACTAGTGAGCCTTTCGAATTGAACGTGGGCCACTCTGGGCGAGATTAAGAGTTTTTGTAGCGTAATTGTTTTCCTGCTATGTGTAAATCAAGAGTGTGAGACATATGTTTGAGTATGGAATTTTTCGGTTGGGAAATTGGGCTTGGATATTTCCACTCTTGCTTTTTGTTTCTACTGAGATGGTGGCCGCAGAGACAAAATACGAGCGGGCGTCATGCTCTCCTACCAATGCTGTCGAAATACGTAAATATAACGTGTCTCAACAATCGGCTTTTGACCTGTGTGAAGCTGCGCAGCGAACAAGTTCCGCCTATTCTTTTGCAAGCGGATGGTTAGAGGCAAGTGCGGGCTCTGATACCTATTTCAGAGAGGTTCTCTTTAATGGTCGGGCAGAAGGGCGCGTTTCCGTACAGCTATCAGGTCGGTTTTGTTCTGCTTCTGGTACCTATCCTCTCAACGAAAACATCAATGGAAATTGTTCCTCAATTCAACTGGATGGAGCGCCGCATGTATACGACACCGTTGAGTGTCTTGATGTTGGAGCATCAAGGCCTGCAGGTTTTCCGAAGGGAAAAGTATTTAAACTCTCTCGGCTTGACGTGTGCCTGCAGTATTTTGATGTAGATCTTGCTGGGTGGTTTAGGACTGCACATAAAGAGGTTTCGTCTCCTGACAACTCTAGAACTTGGGAAACTAGGTATTCCAGTAACACGAATGGTAATGTGGCGATTGTCAGATTTCTTGCTCGAGGCTCGGGTTTGCAAGTGCCCTCGCAATCTAAGTCTTGCAATACCGCATCTGGTGGCTCTGGCGGAAACCTCTTTGCCGCTGCAGGTGCTCCTCCCGAAATCAGCGCCCAATGTGGCAACCCCATCTTCTTCAATGCCGGCCGCAAGGTGCAGCGCGAATCGGATTACAGCGCAGCGGGCAATAGCCTGCTCGATTTCAGCCGCAGCTACGACAGCCAGTCATCGTTGGTCGGCGCCAATGCCGGCGCGCTGGGCGAGCGCTGGCAGCACAATCATGACTTCCGTCTGGTTTCCGTCTCTGCGCAGAAACTCTATGTGCGCCGCCCTGGCGGGGTGCTGATCCACTTTGCACCCAAGGCGGGCAGCAGTACCGAGTGGATCGCCGATGCCGATATCCAGGACAAACTGGAAAAACTGGCCAATGGCTGGCAATACACCACTGCGAATGATGTGGTCGAGACCTACGACAATAACGGCCGCCTCATTAAGCGGACCTTCCTGGGCGGGCGGGCGCTGACCTATACCTACGACGGCAATGGTCGGTTGCAGACCGTCGCGGATGACACCAATCGCACCCTGACCTTTGCTTACAATCCGTCTGGCCAGTTAGCGACGCTGTCGCTGCCGGGTGGCGGCACCATCGGCTACGAATACAACGCCGGCGCACTGAGTGCCGTGACCTATCCGGATGCCAGCAAACGGCAGTATCGCTATGTGTCGCGCACGGTCGGCGGCACCACCCTGACTACGTTGCTGTCCGAGCTGGTCGACGAAGTGAATACCACGTTCGCCAAGTGGGAGTACACCACGGATGGCCTTGCGTCTTCGAGCGAGCATGCTGGCGGGCTAGATCGCTATACCGTGGCCTATACCCGCGATGCGGCCACACAGCGACTGACTACTGCCGTGGTGACCAACCCCTTGGGCGCCGTATCGAGCTATACGCTGAGTAGTGTGCTCGGCGTCAATCGCCCCACAGTGGTGAACCGGCAGTTCGACAGCAAGAGCCGCAGCCAGACCTTCGATGCCAACGGCAATCTGGTCGACGTCAAGGATTGGGACGGTATTGCCTCGCAGTACAGCTACGACCTGACCCGTAATCTGCCAACTGGCGTCACAGTCGCATTGGGCACGCCGCAAGTCCGCACCGTCACCACCACTTGGCACCCCACCTTCCGCCTGCCCGTCACCATCACCGAACCGGGCCGGGTCACCACCTTCACCTACGACAACACCAAGGGTCTGCTCACCCAGAAGCAGGTTACCGCCGACGGCGTCAGCCGCAGCGAATCGTGGAGCTACTTCCCCAACGGCCTGCTGCAGACCGCCACCGATGCCCGCGGCAAGGTGACCAATTATACCTACGACGCCCAGGGCAACCTGGCCACGGTGACCGATCCCGTCGGTCTGGTCACCCAGTTCACCAGCTACGACCCGCACGGCAATGTGCTCACCCAGATCGCCCCCAATGGCGTGACCACCACCTTTACCTACGACCTGCGGCAACGGCTCAAGACCCGTACCACCGGCGGTGAACTGACCCAGTTCGCCTACAAGCCGACGGGCTTGCTGGAGAAGGTGGCCTTCCCGGATCAGAGCTGGCTGCAGTACCGCTACGACCCGGCCCATCGCTTGATCGGCATCGATCACAGCAATGGCAGCCGGATCGACTACACCCTGGATAACGCCGGCAACATCAAGCAGGAAGATCGCTACGATCCGGCCGGGGTGTTGGCGGCCGCGCAGCAAGCAGCCACCCAAGCGCAGAGCGCGCCTAGCGATCAAAACAAATCGGTGAGCAAATGATAGTGGCAAATAAAGGAAAAACTGTGCGTATTAGCCGAATTCTGGCCTGCGCTGCAATGGCGATATGGGGCCTAGCTACCGCTGCGGCTGAGCCGTGGGATCTCAACTATGTCCGATATGAAGCAGATTGGGGGGATGGAGGACAGTGGCACGACGCAGGTGGTGCATGCCGTGGTGCAAGCAATGGATGGAATAGGCGTTTTTCACCGGCGATCGGTACAGCAGTAAATGCCTATGCCGAAAATCCAACTAATTTGTCAGGCAAGTGCTGGGCGTATAGTTTGCAGGATGGGCATGTATTTCACCTCTCCAACTGGCGTAGAACCTGTCTAACTTCCTACGTATTTGGTCGATTGAGCCAAAGTTGTGCGCCCCAATGCCCCTACGGTAGTTATATCAGCAGATCAACCAACTCTTGTCGGCAGTCATATATACACGGTGAGGATCGAGCCCAGCCGCAAAATGGTGCGCCATCTCAGTGCTCCGGAAATCCTATTGCTACCGCTACGGGCAATAAATTTCAGGTTGAGCTTGATTATGTCGGCGGGGGGCTTGCACTTCTGCGCTATTTCAATAGTAGCGCTGGTGAAGACCTAGGCTTGGGGTTAGGTTGGCGCCACCAGTATCATTCTCGTGTGGTTCCCGTCATGAGGTTGAGCCCAAGTCCTCCCGAAACCTTGGGTTTTTACGCGCCGCCGGGCAATGAAAATACACAGCTTGCAGATACTGATCCTGATGGAGCGGCTCAGCCACTGCTTTTTCCGCCACGCGTGGATTACTACCTGCTGGAACGCGCAGATGGTCAAAGCATTGCCTTCGATAAAGATGGCACTCCGCGCGATCAGCAGTTCGGTTTGGCTTATCGGATGATAATATCTAACGATGGCTTCGCCGTGAGTGATAATGTCAATACAGAATATTACGACACTGATGGCAAGTTAATTAAAGTCGTGACGCCTAAGCAGGCCATCGAACTGATGTATGAAAACGATGCCTATCATTTGCTACACAAAGTAAGTGACGATCAAGGGCATAGTTTGGTTTTTGTCTACGCCTATCCGTTCCGCTTGGCGCAAGTCATTCCGAATGCCGGCGCTGCCATTCGCTATGCCTATGATGCCCAAAATCGTTTAGAGGCAGTAGTTTATCCCGATCAATACAGTCGGCAGTATCACTATGAAGATGGGACCAACCCTTATTTATTAAGCGGGATTACTGACGAAGCCGGTATTCGCTACGCGACTTGGCGCTACAACAGCGCAGGCCAAGCCATCTCGTCTGAACATGCGGGTGGAGCACAAAAGGTCACACTGGCTTTCAGCGAGAGCGACGGCGAACGCATAACTACCGAAACTGACGCGCTATCATCGGTGCGCACATACCGCTTCAGCCGCTATGGTGGGTCTTGGCTGTTATCGGGCAAGGACCAACCCGGTGGCGCCGGTTGCGATCCGGCCAGCTCAGCGCTGGGTTACGACACTAATGGCAACATCAAGACCCGCACCGACTTCAACGGGGTGACCACCAGCTACGTCTACGACCTGAGCCGCAACCTCGAAACCAGTCGCACCGAGGCCGTGGGCACGCCGCAGGCCCGCACCATCACCACCACCTGGCACCCCACCTTCCGCTTGCCGGCCACCGTCACCGAACCCGGCCGGGTCACCATCTTCACCTACGACCCCAGCAAGGGCCTGCTCACCCAGAAGCAGGTCACCGCCGACGGCGTCAGCCGGATCGAAGCGTGGAGCTACTTCCCCAACGGCCTGGTGCAGACCGCCACCGATGCCCGCGGCAAGGTGACCAGCTACACCTATGACGCCCAGGGCAATCTGGCGACGGTGACCGATCCGGTCGGCCTGGTGACCCGCTTCACCAGCTACGACCCGCACGGCAATGTGCTGACGCAGATCGCGCCCAATGGCGTGACCACTACCTTCACCTACGACCTGCGGCAACGGCTCAAGACCCGTACCACCGGCGGTGAACTGACTCAGTTCGCCTACAAGCCGACGGGCTTGCTGGAGAAGGTGACCTTCCCGGATCAGAGCTGGCTGCAGTACCGCTACGACCCGGCCCATCGCTTGATCGGCATCGATCACAGCAATGGCAGCCGGATCGACTACACCCTGGATAACGCCGGCAATACCAAGCGCGAAGACCGCTATGACCCGGCCGGCGTGTTGGCCGCGGCGCAGCAGGCGGCGACCCAGGCGCAGAGCCTCACCACCGCGCCGAAGGCGCAGTGAGGGCTTTATGCAACTGTCGACTCACGCTACCCCCATGCCTGTTCAAGCACCCCATTCATCACACGCCTCTTCATCAGGATTCCCGATGACGCTTTCCACCTTCCGCCGCCTGTTGCTGGCCGGCCTGGCCCTGGGCAGCAGCGCGGTCTACGCCGCCCTGCCGGCCCACCAGTCCACCGTCAGCACCTACTACGACTACGACGCCCTCGGCCGTCTGGAACGGGTGTATGACGCCAAGGGCTACCAGACCACCTTCACCTACGACGCCAACGGCAACCGCAAGACCCGCAAGGATGCGCTGGGCCGCATCACCAGCTACAGCTACGACGCGCTCAACCGGCTCAAGACCATCACCAACCCGGATACCGGGGTGATCACCTTCAGCTATGACGGCCGCGACAACCTGGTCTCGGTCCAGGATGCCGAAGGCTTCACCACCAGCTACACCTACAACGGCTTCGACGACCTGATCCGCCAGGTCAGCCCGGATAGCGGTACCACGACGTATGTTCACGAAGCCGATGGTCATCTCAAGAGCAAGACCGACGCCCGCAACAAGACCGCCACCTACACCCGGGATGACCTGGGGCGGGTGAAGCAGATCGCCTTCGTCGACGAAACCCACAGCTTCACCTACGACACCGCCGCCAATGGCAACGGCTTGCTCGCCAGCTTCAGCGATGCCAGCGGCAGCACCAGCTACGGCTACAACGCCCAAGGCCGGCTGGCACTGGTCAACCGCAGCATCGGCGGCATCGCCCTCAACAGCCAGCTCGGCTACAACAGTGCTGGCCAGCTGAGCCAGATCACCTATCCCTCCGGCACCCTCGTCAACTACAGCTGGAGCAATGGCCGGATCAGCGAGGTCAAGGTCAACGGCCAGGTGCTGCTGAACAACGCGCAATACGGCGCCAATGGCCGCCTGCTGGGCTGGACCTGGGCCAATGGCAAACAGCGGAAACACCCCGGTGACAACCAGGGTCAGATTGCCGGCATCACCACCGCCACCCAGACCTACACCTACAGCTATGACGCCGTTGGCAATCTGACCAAGCAAGACCCCGGCACGACCCCGGCCGGCGTACGCGAGTATGGCTACGACAGCATGGACCGGCTGACGCTGAACAACATCGGCACCAGCACCAGCTATGGCTACCAGTACGACCTGAACGGCAATCGCACCGAACGCCGGCTGGGCACCGCCGTCACCCAGCTCAACCACGACCCCAACAGCAACCGGGTGCTGTCGCAGAGTGGCGCCACCACCGCCAACTACAGCTACGATGCCGCCGGCAACATGGTGAACAGCGGGGCCAACGTCTACAACAACGCCGGCCGCCTCACCAAGACCAAGGTCGGCACCATCTGGTGGCAATACAGCTACAACGCCCTCGGCCAGCGGGTGAAGAAGAGCGATGGGGTCAACGACACCACGCTGTTCACCTATGACGAAGCCGGCCAGACCGTCGGTGAATACGACGCCACCGGCCAACGCCGTACCGAAACTGTGTGGCTGGACAACATCCCGGTCGCCGTTATCCAGGGCGCCGGCGCCAGCCCCAAGCTGTACTACGTGTGGGCGGATCACCTGAACACCCCGCGCCAGCTGACTGACCCGAGTGCCAACAACAAGCTGGTGTGGGAATGGACTTTCGGTGAAGCGTTCGGCAACTGGAACGTGAACGAAGACCCGGATGCCGACACCATCAAGGTGACGTACAACCTGCGCTTCCCGGGGCAGTACTTCGACAAGGAGATCGGCCGGCACTACAACTACTTCCGGGACTATGATCCGCGCATTGGGCGGTATATCCAGAGCGATCCGATTGGGCTCCAGGGAGGGATTAATACGTATGGGTATGTGGGCGGTAACCCATTAAAGTACGTGGACCCATCGGGATTAGAGAAGATTATTCTCCTTCCTCCGGGCGATCCTAATTATCAGGCTGCGGAAGATACTCCTGATGATCCTGAGGTTTGCTTGGTTATTTCGCACGGGAGTCCACGTTCGGTTAATCGCATGAATGCCAAGGCACTTCACAAATTTCTTAAAGGAAAATGTAAGCCGAAGCAGCCAGTAAAGTTAGATGCTTGCAGAACGGGGCAAGGCGAAAATTCAATTGCCGAACAATTGGCGAATTTGCGCAAAACTCCTGTGACTGCTCCGGATGAACGCACGTGGACAACTCCATGGAATACTAATTTTGACAACCCTTACCCACCCATGTCGTCTGATCCAAAGTCAAATTGGAATAATGTGCCTGATATTAGTAAGCCAGGTACATGGCGTGAGTTCAATCCGTGAGGCTTCAATGAAAATATCGGGCATGGTCTTGGCGGCGAGCACCCTCCTTGGAGGATGCTCCGAGCAGAATGTGGTTGAATCCCAGAAATCATCTTTTACGTTGACGACGGGCGTTCAACTGTTGAGTGTGACTGAATGCGATCAGAAGCCCGCCCAAGATGGTGTGGATATAAAAAAAGTAGCCTCCCGCGAGTATATTGTGGGATTTGCCTCCCATGCGTCGTGTGGTGGAGATTTAGATAAGGCATATCTGACGACTTCTAAGGAGCGGAAGTCAACTCTTGTTATTGGCTCTGAGGCAAAGGATGGG
This sequence comes from Chitinolyticbacter meiyuanensis, assembly GCF_008033135.1. NCBI lineage: Bacteria > Pseudomonadati > Pseudomonadota > Betaproteobacteria > Neisseriales > Chitinibacteraceae > Chitinolyticbacter > Chitinolyticbacter meiyuanensis. Next base: position 2,934,231 of record NZ_CP041335.1, on the reverse strand, counting down.
TGTGAATGCACAAAATCTATTGCATTGAAAATATCTGATAGATTAGAGCCAGGTGAGGTGTTGTATGTTTTGATAGATGGGGAGGTGGTTGGCCACACCCTAGTTCCGTAATGTTTAGATTCAGTAATATATCTGAAAGTAACAAGGGTCGCGGACACGACCCTTTTATTTGGTGAGGAGCTCAGCCCGTTGCTGGCTGTTGTCTTCTAGTGCAGCAGCCGAATCCCAGCACTTGGCTTGGTTGAATGATCAGACTCTTCAGCGCTTCTTTGACAGTGCCTTGCTCTTCGGCAAGCACTTGATTGACATCTTGAATTGCAGGCGTAGGTCATCAGATTGATCGCGCGAGGACTCTTCAACGACAAGCGCATCTGCGCCAGATTGCGGATTACTTTCCAGGGTTGGGCTAGGTCTCGTCCGCATCGTAGCGGCGCACTATCGTGACGTGGCAACTGACTTTTACGAGGACTAGAAGGCCAGTCCGGTGGTGACGCCCGCCAAGACCCCTGGGGCATTACTGCGGTTGCGGCAATCCGCGGTGGGCTGATTTTTCTTTAGCTGCCATGGCAGCTGGTGGCGAGCCGGTTAAGCCTGTTGGGCGTTCGCCCGCTGAGCGGTTGTCCGCGCCGTGTAGATGGATACCTACGAACAAGAACGACTGAACCACGTCATCGGCTGCTACCGAGTAGCCGTTGGCGGCAGAGCGGCGGGGCCTGAGCGGCCAAACAGGGCGCGAGCTGATCGACGCGCGCAGACTGGGCTTTGCCAATCACACCTTGGGCTATCGTCTGCCCGCTGCCCGAGTCAAGGTCGGAGCCGAGCTGCACGGGAGCTTGCAGGCGCTGGGAGTGATGCGCCAGTCGGGCTTGCCGCGTTCAGCGCGTGGCGTCGCCACGCCGGTAGTCGGCGGTGATCTCGTCAAAGCGCGCCTTCAACGCCGGATCGAGCTTGAATTCGGCCGCCGCCAGCGTGGCATCGAGCTGTTCCGGGCTGCTGGCGCCAAGCAGCGGCGCGGTGATGGTAGGATTGGCCAGCACCCAGGCGAGCGCGGCGGTGGTCAGCGGCACGCCGGCCTCGTCGGCCGCCGCTTTCAGCGCGGCCACGGTGGCGAACTCGCGCTCGTGCCAGTAGCGGTCCTGATAGCGCTCGGCCGCCTTGCCCAGCGTGAAGCGCGTGCCCTCGGTTGGCGCGCCAAGGGCGTGCTTGCCGGTGAGCAGGCCGCCGGCCAGCGGGTTGTAGGGGATCACGGCGAGGCCTTCTTCCTGCGCCAGCGGCAGCAGTTCACGCTCGATCTCGCGGAACAGCAGGCTGTAGCGCGGTTGCACCGAGATGAAACGGGTAAGCCGGTTTGCTTCCTGCTTGCCTAGCGCGCGGGCCAGCCGATAGGCGAGGAAGTTGGACACGCCGATGTAGCGCACCTTGCCGCTGCGCACCAGGTCGTCGAGCGCAGCCAGCGTTTCATCGAGCGGGGTGTTGGCGTCGTCCGAGTGCAGCTGGTAGAGGTCGATATGGTCGGTGGAGAGGCGCGTGAGCGATGCCTCAACGGCCTCGACCAGATGCTTGCGCGAGGCGCCCTGATTCCAGCTGTGCGGGCCCACCTTGCCGACGGCCTTGGTCGCCAGCACCACGCGGTTGCGCCGGCCCTTGAGCCAGCGGCCGAGGATTTCCTCGGTGCGGCCGGTGGTGGAAAGATCCCCGCCCAGTGGATAGACATCGGCGGTGTCGATCAGGTTGATGCCGGCGTCCACCGCTTTATCCAGAATGCGCTGTGCGACGGCTTCGTCGGTCTGCAGGCCGAAGGTCATGGTGCCGAGGGCAAGGCGGGAAACGACGAGGCCGGTACGGCCAAAACGGGTGGTGGGGATGCTCATTGCAAGGCCTTGTGCGTGAGGATGCCGCCGTTCAGCAAACGCCGTTCCAGGCAGCAGGCCGCGCTGCTGCTGGGTTCGGGCGCCGTCGGCTGCGCGGTTTGCAGCAAGGTGCGCATGCCCATGTTGTGTTCCACGCAGCAATGGATTCAGCGGAAGGTGACCGCTTCATCCAGCGCCAGTCGCGGCAGGCGGGGTGGCAGGTCGTCGGCAAGGCCGTAGCCCAGGCTGGCGATCCACAATGTGCGCCAGCGGCCGTCCGGGAAGAAGGCGGCATCGACCGCTGCGGTATCGAGCCCGGACATTGGCGCCACCGCCAGCCCCAGCGCCCGTGCGGCCAGGATCAGGTAGCCGGTCTGCAGCGCCGTGTTGCTGGTGGCCGACAGTTCGATCAGCGCAGGATGGCTGTCGAAGAAACCGCGTGCATCAAAGCCAGGAAACAATCGGGGCAGGGCCTCGTGAAAACAGCTGTCCCAGGCGATCAGCACGGTGGCCGGTGCGGCCAGTACGCGTTCGCGATTGCGTGCGGATAGCGCCGGCGCCAGCAGCGCCTTGGCCTCAATGCGCTGCACGAACACAAAGCGCGCCGGCTGCGCATTGAAGCCGGTCGGGCCATGGCGCACCAGGTCGTAGAGCTGGGTGAGTGTTTCGCGGCTGACCGGCGTATCGGCAAAACGCTGTACGGTGCGCGCGTCGTAGAACAGCTGGGCGAGGGCGGCGGCGGGAAGCGGTGTGGTCATGGTGTGCAACCCCGCCCGCAGTGCGGGCGGGGCATGGCCGATCAAGCGGACTTCAGCTCATTGCGTTCGAGCGAGTAGCGGTTTTCCGGGATCGCCAGGCCGAGGTTGCCGCGCAGTGTCGAGGCTTCGTACTCGGTGCGGAACAGGCCGCGATGCCGCAGGATGGGCACCACCAGGTCGATGAAGTCGACGAGGCCGCCGGGGTAGGTGGGGGCCAGCAGGTTGAAGCCGTCGGCTGCCTCGCTGACGAACCATTCCTCCAGCTGGTCGGCAATGCTTTCCGGCGTGCCGTGGATCACGCGGTGGCCGCGGGCGCCGGCCACCCATTCGTAGAGCTGGCGGATGGTGAGCTTCTCGCGCGCGGCCAGATCCAGCAGCAGGCGTTGGCGGCTCTTGTTGTTGTTGGTTTCCGGCAGATCCTGCGGCACGGGGCCATCCAGGTCGTAGTCGCGCAGCGCGTCCGAGCCGCCGAGGCTCGCCAGCAGCGACAGCCCGATTTCCGGATCGATCAGCTGGCGCAGCTGTTCCTTCTTGTCGAGCGCTTCCTGCTCGGTGCGACCGATCACCGGGTACACGCCCGGCAGGATCTTGATGTGGTCCGGATTGCGGCCGTACTTGTTGGCGGCGCGGCTCTTCACGTCGCGGTAGAACGCTTGCGCATCCTCCAGTGTCTGCCAGGCGGCGAAGATGGCTTCGGCAGTCTTGGCGGCCAGCTCGCGACCGGGCTCGGAGGCGCCGGCCTGCACGATCACCGGGTGCCCTTGCGGCGAGCGCGGCACCGACAGCGGTCCCTTCACCTTGAAGTACTCGCCCACGTGGTTGAGCTCGTGCAGCTTGTCCGGATCGGTGTAGACGCCGCTGGCTTTATCGTAGATGTGGGCGTCATCTTCCCAGCTGTCCCACAGACCCTTCACCACCTCGACGAATTCCTCGGCACGGCGATAGCGATCGGCGTGCTCCGGATGGCCGCCGAGGCCAAAGTTGTAGGCAGCGTTGGCATTGCCGGAGGTGACCACGTTCCATGCGGCGCGCCCGCCCGAGAGCAGATCGAGCGAGGCGAACTTGCGCGCGATGTGCCATGGCTCGTTGTAGGTGGTGGAGGCGGTGGCGACGAAGCCGATGTTCTTGGTGACGGCGGACAGCGCCGAATACAACGTGATCGGCTCGAAGCTGCTGCCGGCGCTGTGGCCGCTCTTGGCACGCAGGTTGCGATCACCGGTGCCGCGCCACAGGCCGTCGCTGTCGGCGGTGAAAATGGCGTCGAACTTGGCGGCCTCGGCGATCTGCGCCAGCTTCTTGAAGTGTTCGAACTCGGTGGCGCCGGCCGGATGGGTATCCGGGTGGCGCCAGGCGGCGGCGTGGTGGCCAGTCGGCGACAAAAAGGCGCCGAGCTTGATCTGGCGTTGCTTGCTCATGAAAGGCTCCTGGTGGGTCTTGGGCAGCCGCAAAGGCTGCGGGCAGGGCCGGTTTAGCAAGGGGTGTACCAGTTCGTTTTGCTTGTAGCTGTACAGACGCAAGTTATTGAATTTGAATTGCATTGTTGCGATTTTTGGCGTGCGCAAAAGCCTGTGGTTTCACTGTGCCCGAATGCCACTGTTGCGCAGGCTGCAAGCTGCTGACGGCACTGCGCAAAAAGCCGCAGGCCGTCGTGGATACTGGCGGCGTGGTTGCTTGACTGTGTCGGCAGCGGCGGCCGCCGGTGCCTTTGGGTCGGTTTCGTCTGGAACACCGTGAGCGGCGTGTGCTGTAGCCGGGCCATGCCTCACGATGGTTTCTGCAAGCTGGTCTGAAACGGATCGATGACTGTGCCAGTGCGTTGCCAGAAAGGCTGCTTGAGGACATAGGCTTGACTCGGATTCTTTATTTCCATAAAAATGGAAATATGGAAAATAAAGCCGCTGTCACCCGTCTCGCCGCGTTGGCGCAGGACACTCGCCTCTCGATCTTTCGCCTGCTGATCACGGCCGGGCCGGAGGGTATGGCTGTTGGCCGCATCGGCGAAGCGCTCGGCGTTGCGCCCGCCACGCTGTCCTTCCATCTGAAGGAACTGGCCCACGCCCAGCTGGTGTCGGCCCGGCAGGAAAGCCGCTTCATCTTCTATTCGGCCAACTATGCCGCGATGAACGAGCTGCTGGGTTTCCTCACCGAAAACTGCTGCGCAGGTTCCGCCTGCGGCGTGGGGGAGGAACTCGCCAGCTGTGCTGGCAAATGCAACTGACGCAGGAGCTTGGCCATGAAGCGATTCCACGTTCACGTCTCTGTTGACCAGCTCGACGACAGCATCCGGTTCTATTCCGCGATGTTCAACGCGCAGCCCACGGTGCAGAAGCCGGACTACGCCAAGTGGATGCTCGATGATCCACGCATCAACTTCGCCATCTCGCAACGCGGTACCCCCGCCGGGGTCGATCACCTGGGTTTCCAGGTGGATAGCGACGACGAGCTCGCCGCGCTGCAGGCACAGCTGGAAGCCGCCGACCTCAGCGTACTCAGCGAGCCGGGCACGGCCTGTTGCTATGCCGAATCGGACAAGCACTGGGTGACCGATCCGTCGGGGATTGCCTGGGAAAGCTATCGCACCCTGGGCGCCATCCCCACCTTCAATCGCGCCGTTAAAGAAAGCGAAAGCGCCTGCTGTGCGCCGCCAAAGTCTGCGCTGCAAACCCTCAACATCACCCCGAAAAACAGCTGCGCCCTCGGTAGCGGCTGCTGCTAACCCCGAGAGACCCCATGAGCACGCCTGTTCTCAACGTATTGTTCCTGTGTACCGCCAATTCCGCCCGCAGTGTGATGAGCGAAGGCTGGCTCAACGTGCTGGGCGAAGGCCGCTTCAAGGCCTATAGCGCCGGCAGCCACCCCAGTGGCCGCGTCAACCCCCATGCGATCGCGCTGCTGGATGGCATCGGCTACGACACCGGCTCGCTGTATTCCAAGTCGTGGGACGTGTTCGAAGGGGCAGATGCCCCGCACATAGACATCGTGGTGACCGTGTGCGGCAATGCGAAGAACGAGGTGTGCCCGATGTGGCCGGGTCACCCGACTACCGCGCACTGGGGGTACGAGGATCCGCACGGCGATACGGATGACGCATTGCGTGCGTCATTCGAGAAAATCTTCCAGCAGATCCGCAAGCGCACCGAACTGCTGGTGCAGGCGCCTGCGGAGCGGCTGCACGGCGAGGCCCTCAAGCAGCTGGTCCGCGAGATCGGCGAGACGGCGGTGGAATGATCGCAATCCTCCTGAAGCCCGATGCACAGCCGCGCCAACGTGGAAATGGAGTCGTGGACATGTCCACCGGATGTAAGCCTGCTGCCGCGTCGGCAGGGATGAGTGTGTTCGAGCGCTACCTCAGCGCCTGGGTGGCGATCTGTATCGTGGTCGGAGTACTGCTGGGGCAGCTGTTTCCCCAGGCGTTTCACGCATTGGGTGCCATGGAGGTGGCCAAGGTCAACCTGCCGGTCGGCCTGCTGATCTGGGTGATGATCATCCCCATGCTGCTGCGCATCGACTTCGGCGCGCTGCATCAGGTAAAGGCACATTCGCGTGGCATCGTGGTGACTTTGGCGGTGAACTGGTTGGTCAAGCCATTCTCGATGGCTTTCCTGGCCTGGCTGTTCATCCGTGAGCTGTTCGCGCCATGGCTGCCTGCGGCGCAAATTGACAGCTATATCGCCGGCCTGATCCTGCTGGCCGCAGCCCCCTGCACGGCGATGGTTTTTGTCTGGAGCCGGCTCACTGGTGGTGATCCGTACTTTACGTTGTCGCAGGTGGCGCTCAACGACCTGATCATGGTGTTTGCATTCGCACCGTTGGTGGCGTTCCTGCTGGGTGTTTCCAGCATCATGGTGCCGTGGGATACGCTGCTGACCTCAGTGGTGCTGTACATCGTGGTCCCGGTAATTCTGGCGCAGCTGCTCCGCAAAATGTTGCTGGCGCGTGGGCAAGCCGCATTCGACACGGCGCTTTCTGCGATTGGGCCCTGGTCCATCGCCGCGCTGCTGCTCACTTTGGTGTTGCTGTTCGCCTTTCAGGGTGAAGCCATCCTCAAGCAGCCACTGGTGATCCTGCTGTTGGCGGTACCGATCCTGATCCAGGTGTTCTTCAACTCAGCCTTGGCGTATTGGCTGAACCGGCGGGTGGGCGAAAAGCACAGCGTTGCCTGCCCCTCCGCATTGATTGGCGCGTCGAACTTCTTCGAGCTTGCCGTTGCCGCCGCCATCGCGCTGTTCGGTTTCGAGTCCGGGGCCGCCTTGGCCACGGTGGTGGGGGTGCTGATCGAAGTGCCGGTGATGTTGCTGGTGGTAAAGGTCGTCAATGCCAGCAAGGGTTGGTACGAACGGGCGGCGTAGCCGATGCGTGCGGCACACGCGAACCTGTGGCGTGCCACGGGCTGGCCCGTGGCACGGTGTGGATCAAGCAGTGGCCGTGCTCGGTGCGCGGGTCACCGCCAGCCAGTGCTGCAACTCATCGCTACCGTAGACCTCGTCGGCAATGAAATGGTCGCCACCGGGAATCAGCGTCAGCCGTGCCGGGGCGCCGAGCGATTGCAGCGTGCTCACTGCCTCGGCGGCACCAGCGACCGGCGCCTTGTCGTCGGCATCGCCGTGGAATACCCACACGGGCGTGTGCTGCAGTCGGGCCAGGCCCTCGCGACCGACGGCATCCGGCACCCGGCCGGATACCACCACCAGTCCAGCGAAGCGCTCGGGGTGGCTGCTGGCGATCTGCCACACGCCGGCTGAGCCCAGGCTGAAGCCCGATAGCAGCACCCGGTCGATGTCGTCATGCACGGCGCGGGTCTTGTCGATCAGCGCGAACAGCTCGTCCTGCCATTCCGGCCAGGTGCTGTCCTCGGGAATCTGCAGTGCCAGCCAGTAGTAGGGGCGCGGTGCGTGTTCGTTCACGTACTTGGGAAAGCCCCAAGCCAGCAGCTTGGTCAGATCGTTGCCGCGGTCGCGGGCGCCGTGCAGGAACACCACCAGCGGCGCGGCGCCGCTGTGGCCCTGAGCGGGCGCGAACAGATAGGGCAGGCCGGCACGGGCGGTGGCGTAAACGTGTTGCTCGATGCTCATGGTGTACTCCTTGGTTGGGTACTGCGTGGGCGCGGCCAGCGATCGGGGTCGCCGGTGGCACGCCGCTCATGGGTTTGGAATGGATGGGCTGGTTCAGGCGAACGACACATCGGGATCGATCCTGGGCTTGCGCTCGGTTTCCTCGTCGGCCTCCGGCTCCGGGGTGTTCGCAACCGGCGTGGCCGAACCGGCGGGCACCGCCTCAAGCCGGGCCTTGGGTTCGCCATCAAGGCTCTCGGGCAGGAAGCCGTCCGACTGCTTGCTCCACAGTCGCCAGTAGGCGCCGCGCCTGGCCAGCAGCTCGGCGTGGCTGCCGTCCTCGATGATGCGGCCGTTGTCGAACACCAGGATGCGGTCGAGGTGGGCAATGGTGGACAACCGGTGGGCGACCACCAGCACGGTCTTACCCTTCATCACCTCGTCCAGCGTTTCCTGGATCGCACGCTCGGTGATCGAATCGAGGCTGGACGTGGCCTCGTCGAGGATCAGGATGGGGGCATCCTTGAGGATGACGCGAGCGATGGCGATACGCTGGCGCTGGCCGCCGGAGAGCTTCACGCCGCGCTCGCCCACCATGGCGTCGTAACCTTCGCCGAGCTGGCCGATGAAATCGTGGGCATGCGCCTTCCTTGCCGCATCCTCCACGTCGGCATCGCTCGCCTCCAGCCGGCCATAGCGGATGTTTTCGCGCAGCGAGCGGTGGAACAGCGTCGGGTCCTGCGGGATCAGCCCGATCTGCGCATGCAGCGCGTCCTGCGTCAGCGTGCGGATATCGATGCCATCGATCAGGATGCGGCCGCTGTTGAGGTCATAGAGCCGCAGTAACGTGCTGACAAAAGTGGATTTGCCTGAACCGGAGAAGCCGACCAGGCCAACGCGCTGCCCGGCCGGGATGGTGAGATCGAGGCCCTGGAATACCGGCTTTTCCCGGCCGTAGCCGAAATGCACCTGCTCGAACGCGATGCCGCCCTGGCGGATGGGGGGGGCGCTGGCGCCCGGCTGGTCCACCAGTTCGTGGTCGCGCACGATGGTGTGCACGCCGTTCGCCACGTTGCCGATGAATTCGAAGAATTCCAGGAAACGGCGCGACAGGTTGCGCGCTTCGTTGATGATCAGGAGTGCCAGGCTCACCGCCATCACGAATTCGGCCACGCCGATCTCACCGCGCCCCCACAGCTGCAACGCGTAGTAGAGCGTGCCGATCTTGAGCACGGCGGCGGCGGAGAACTGGAACCAGCGCACTCGCTCCGAATAGCCGTTGGAGGTGCGTACCGCCTTCAGCTCGCGTTTCAGCGTTTCGTCGAGCAGCGTGCGCTCGTAACCGAGCCTGGCGAACAGCCGGGCGCTGGCGAGGTTGGTCACCGAATCGACGATCTGGCCGGTGGTGTCGCTACGCGCGTTCGAGGCGCGGAAGGCATACGGCTGCGCACGGCGGGCCAGCGCGTAGGAGATGCCGATGAACAGCACCGCCCAGATCAGCACGAAGGCAGCGAGCGACGGGTGCGCGCCGTACAGCAACACGATGGAGACGCTGAACACGATGAAGATCGGCCAGAACTCGGTGATCAGTGACCACAGCGTCTGCGTCACGCCCATCGAAGTTTCGCTGATGCGATGCGCCAGCGCACCGGCAAAGTTGTTGGTCAGGTAGCGGTGTGAGTGATGCTGCAGGTAGTGGTAGACGTGGCGGGTCACGTTCTGGCGCTGGCGCGGCCCCAGCCGGATCTGGATGCCGCCGGCCAGCCGGCCGAACAGCACTTCGCCGATCGAGAAGGCGAAGAAGATGGCGAGCGGCACATGCAGCGCATCGATCAGCGCCAGCGATTGCTCCTGCGCGGTGGTCACCGCCTTGATGATGCGCGACAGCGCATAGGGAATGAGGATGCCGCAACTGGCGTTCAGTGTTTCGGCGGTGAGCATGGAGGCGTACCACCAGCGGAACTGCTTGACGAAAAACCAGATGAAGCGAAATGGCGTATGCGGCAGCGCCGGTGTGCCGGGGGCGCGCTGCTGCACCGCCGGCGTGGCGTGGGGGGAGGGTGACGACATGGTGTTCCTGCGGCGTGGGCGCCTGATTATCGGGAGGGTGGATTCCAGCGGATGCCGGCAAAGAAGGCGGCGATCTCGTCGCGCGGTGCCGACGAGACCGGCGGGCCCTGGATGCGGGGATAGACCGATGTGGCGTAGGCCTGGCGCCAGTGCTGACCACCCGGCAGCAGGCAGAACCAGCCGGTGTGCGCGTACTCGCGGCGCGGCTCGGTGCTGTCGGGGTCGTAGCGCTCGACCTGCACCGCGTCGTAGCGTGCGCAAGGGGCGTCGGCCAGCGTGCCTTCGCTGACCTTGAGGTCGATCAGCTCGAAGCGCAGGTCCGATAGCCGCGTCTGCAGCAGCCGGCGCGTGCTGTCCGCAAGGGCGCTTGCCGCCGGGGCCGGTGCGGACAGGTCGGCCAGCACCCCGGCCGACACCAGCACCGCATCGTTGCCGCTGCTGCCGGCAAAGCGCTTGTGGAATACCACTGCATCAGCGGTGGCGCTGCCGACGCGCCAGCCGGAACTCGAAGGCGCTGCAACGACAAAGCCGTCACCGCGGTAATCACCGGCCGGGGCAACAGGCGGGGCGGCGCTGCAGGCGGTGAGCAGTGCAGTGAGAAGGGCGATCAGCGGCTTCATCGGGCAGGCTCCGCGGCAAGGTCGGATGGGGTGGCCGGGGCGGGATCGAGCGTGCGCACCGGTTCGGGGAAGCGGTCCATGCGCGCCAGCGGCGGGAACAGGCGGGTCCACAGCCCGGTAACCAGCAGTGTGGCCGCGCCGCCGATGACGGTGGCGCGCACGGCACCCAGCCAGGCGGCCGCCAAGCCCGATTCGAATTCACCCAGCTCGTTGGAGGCGCCGATGAATACCGCGTTGACCGCGCTGACGCGGCCGCGGATTGCATCGGGTGTTTCCAGCTGCACCAGGAGGTGGCGCACGAACACGCTGACCATGTCGCCGGCACCGGTCAGCGCCAGCGCGCACACCGACAACGCCAGGCTCGTCGACAGGCCGAAGGTGATGGTGGCGATGCCGTAGAGCGCCACGCCGCCGAACATCCAGCGCCCGGCATGACGGGTGATCGGCCAGGCCGCCAGCAGCAGCGAGGTGACGGCGGCACCGACCGCCGGCGCGGTACGCAGCAGCCCGAGCCCGGTGGGGCCTACCGCCAGCACGTCGCGCGCGAACACCGGCAGCAGCGCGGTCACGCCGCCGAACAGCACGGCAAACAGATCGAGCGAGATCGCGCCGAGCACCACCGGCCGCGAGCGCACGAAGCGAAAGCCTTCCAGCACGCCGGACAGCGACAGCGGCGTGCGCTGCGTGTTCTGGCTGGCGCGCACCCGCAGCATCAGCAGCACCGAGGCGATCAGCAAGGCGGTGGCGGTGGCGTAGACCACCGCGGCGCCGGCCAAGTAGAGCAGACCGCCCAGCACCGGGCCGGCGATCACCGCCGCATGAAAGCTCGATGAGCTGATCGCGGTGGCGCGGCTGAAGTCCGCTGCCGGTACCAGGTTCATCACGATGGCCTGGCCAGCCGGCATGGCCAGCGCACGGGCGCAACCGGCCAGCACCAGCACCGCGAATACCGGCCATACCACCGTCAGGCCGTGTGCGCTGAAAAGCCACAGCGCGAGCGCGGTGGCTGCTTGCAGTACGAAGCTCACCTGCAGCACGCGGGTGCGATCGTAGCGGTCGGCGATCTGGCCCGCGGGCAGGATCAGCACCAGGAAGGGCGCGAACTGGGCGAGGCCGACGAGGCCCAGGTCCAGCATGTTGCCGGTGAGGTCGTACACCTGCCAGCCGATGGCCACGTTCACCATCTGCATGGCGAGCGTGACGATCAGCCGCGCGGCGAGGTAGCAGGCAAAGTCGCGGTGGCGCAACACCGCCAGTGCATTGGGGGCGGGCGCGCTCATGCGCAATCCGCGTCAACAGTACCGGGCATCATGGCTCCAGGCGGGTGCCGCCGCAGGGCGGCACCGGTAGAGGAAAAGGGACGGCGCTGGCACGGCGCACGCCGCATCCCGAAAGGCGATTCGTCGAACCTCCTGCGGTCGCGATGCAAGACGTGTGCCGTACGGGTGCAGCCAGCGGATTGGGGCCGCGGCCACGCCTACCAGGCGAACTGCCAGTTGCGCGGTGCGTCGTCGACCACCAGCGCCACGTCCTGGCGCGGGTTGTCGTGGCCGCCGAACTCCGAGAGCACGTCATCCTTGATCGCGGTGAAGGCGTAGCTGCCGCGATCGCGCGAGCGGGGCAGCGGCACGTCGACCACGCGCTTGATGCGGCCCGGGCGCGGTTGCATCACCACTACGCGATCGCCGAGGTACACCGCTTCTTCCACGTCGTGCGTCACCAGGATGGCGGTGATGCCCTCGGCGGCCCAGATGCGCTCCAGCTCCTGCTGCAGGTGCGAGCGGGTCAGCGCATCGAGCGCGCCGAACGGCTCGTCGAGCAGCAGCACCTCGGGGCGGTTCACCAGCGCGCGGGCGATGGCGACGCGCTGGCTCATGCCGCCGGAGAGCTGGTAGGGGTAGGCCTTCTCGAAGCCCTTGAGGCCGACCAGCTCGATATGCTCCTGGATGGTCTTCTGCTTCTGGCTCTCGCTGAACTCCTTGTTGTTCAGGAGGCCGAGGCCCACGTTCTGCTCGACCGTCAGCCACGGGAACAGCCGGTGCTCCTGGAACACGATGCCGCGATCAAGGCTGGTGCCGACGATGCGCTTGCCGTCGAGCAGGATCTCGCCCTGGTACTCGTCCTCCAGGCCGATCACCAGGCGTAAGAGCGTGGATTTGCCGCAACCGGACGAGCCGACGATGGAGACGAATTCGCCCGGCTTGATGGTGAGGGAGATGTCCTCCAGCACCGACAGGGGCTCGCCCTTGACGTCGTACTGCTTGGACAGCGATTTGATTTCCAGCGTGCCTGCGTGGGCCATGGTGTTGCTCCTGTTGTCTTGTAGTCGAATCTTGCAGTGCCGCGTCAGCGGCGCCGGATACAGCGCCCCGCAGCGCGGGGCAGGGGATGGTTGAAGCGGGCCGGCATCAGAACTGCGCCACCGAGCGGCCGCGCCAGCGCAACAGCCGGGCCTCCACCTTGCTGGCCGACCAGTTGAGGACGAAGCCGACGAGGCCGACGACGATCACGCCGAGCAGCACCTGGTCCATCCAGAAGTGCTCGCGGCCATCGACCAGCAGGTTGCCGATGCCCAGGCCCGAGGTGAGCAGGTATTCGGCGCCCAGCGTGGCGAGCCAGGCGTAGATCAGCGCGAGGTAGATGCCGGTGAAGATCGACGGCGTGGCCGAAGGCAGCACCACCTTCAGGAACACCTGTAGCGGGCTGTAGGCGAAGATCCGCGCCACCTCGATGTGATCGCGCGATACGCTGCGGATGCCCTCGAAGGTATTGAGCACCACCGGGAAGAAGGCGGCGAGCGACAGAAAGGCGATCTTGGCGGGGTCCCCCAGGCCGAACCACACCGAAATCAGCGGGATCCACGCTAGCAGCGACACCTGCTTGATGGTGTGGAAGCTCGGCCCGACCAGGCTCTCAAACAGCCGCGATACGCCGAGCAGCGTGCCCACGATCAGCCCCGCCGCGCTGCCGAGCACAAAGCCCGTGATCATGCGGTAGAGGCTTGCGCCCAGTGATTGCCACAGCTCGCCGCTCGCGCTCATGCGCCAGCCGGTGTCGATCACCTTGGAGATCGGCACGAACAGCTCGGAATCGGTCCAGCTGAAGCGGTAGGCGGCCCACCACCAGGTGAACAGCAACACCGGAATCACCCAGCCGCGCAGCGGCTTGGGTATCAGGGTCAGCGGGTTGACGAATTGGGTCATTGCAAACTCCTTGGATACATTGTGCCGACGCTCAGAATGCTTCGCGGCGCCAGCGCAGCAGGCGGTGTTCGATCAGGGCGAGGATCTTGTCGAGCGCGAAGCCGACCCCGCCGACCACGATCACGGCGGCCAGCACCACGTCGAGCTGGTAGAGCTGACGGCCATAGACGATGAGAAAGCCCACGCCCTCGCTCGAGGCCAGCAGTTCCACGCCCACGAGGGCCAGCCACGAATGGGTGAGGCCGTAGCGCACGCCGTTCCAGATCGGCGGGAAGGCGGCCGGCAGCACCACGCGGCGCAGCAGTTGCCAGCGGTTGAAGCCGTAGACCTTGGCCACCTCGATGTAGCTGTTCGGCACGCCCTGCAGGCCCTTGTAGGTGTTGAGCGTGATCGGTACGAAGGCTGATTTGGCGATCAGGATGATCTTCAGCGCCTCGTCGATGCCGACCAGCATCATCAAGAGCGGCAGCCAGCCGAGCGACGGCACCTGGGCGAAGGTCTTGAACGTGGGGTAGAGGTAATCCTTGGCCAGCGGCGACAGCCCCATGGCCACGCCGAGCGCGATGCCAAGGCCGGCGCCGGTGAGAAAGCCCCACAGCACGCGCTGCAGGCTGATCAGCGTGTGGGTCTGCAATTCGCCGGTATTGAAGAGGTCGGCGAAGGTGGCGGCCACGGTCAGCGGCGAGGGCAGGATCTGTGACGGGATCAGCTCGTACTGCGCGGCGAGCTGCCAGGCCAGCAGCACGGCGAGCGGTACCGGCCAGGCCAGCAGCCAGCGGCTGGCCTTCTGTCGCAGTGCGTGCCAGTTGAACGGCGGCTTGGCCGGTTTGGCCGTATGGGCCGGACTGGCTACGCCGTCGCCCAGAAGCAGGGTGGATGCGGTGGTGGACATGGGGGTCTCCGGCGCGGTTTACGAGCGTGTACGTTTCGGGGTGGCCGTGCCGGCAAGGCGCTTGCCGTCGGCATCGATGGGTTGCCAGTAGCCGGCGAGCTGGGTCTGTTTGAGCGCTGCATCGAGGAAGCGGCGGTCGAACCAGGTCTGGACATCCACCGGCTTGCGGATCAGCTTGAGCTTCAACAGGCCCTCGGCCACCTCGCGGTAACGCGCCACCGCGAAATCGTCGAGCAGCGGGCTGAACTGGCTCTGCAGCGATTCGCCCGAGTAATCCTCGCGGATCACCGATTCGGGCACGCCCATCCGTGCCCACAGCGCGTAGGCTTCATTGGCGTTTTTGTCATCCGCCACCCAGCGCGAAGCCTTTACCAGGCCGCGGACCACGCGGGTGGTCGCGTCCGGATAACGGCTGGCGAATTCGTCGGTGACGAGCAGCGCGTTCTGCCGGGTATAGCGCGGGGCGTGGCCGCGCGTGGTGTAGACGATGCGCACCTTGCCCTGGTCGCGCAGCTTCAGCACGCGCTGATCCGAGAAGCCAGCGTCGAGGTTGTTGCCGATCAGCGCGGCGTCGATACCGGGCAGGTCGAGGTTCACGATCTTGAGATCGCGCTCGGTCAGATCATGGTCGGCCAGTACCCGGTCGGCCGGCAGCTGCAGGTTGGTGCCGACGAAGAGCCCCACCTTGCGGCCCTTGAGATCGGCCACCTTCTGCACCGGCGAGCCCGTCGGCGCGGCGAGGTAGATGTTGGTGCGCACGCCGGCCATGGCGATGATGCGGGTCTTGAGCCCGACCGAGCGGGCCACCACCGAGGGGAAATCGCCCTGCAGCGCGAAATCGAGCTGCTTGTTGGTCAGCGCCTCGTTCACCGCCGGGCCGGCACCCTTGAAGAAGTGCCACTCGACCTTGATGCCATCCTGCTTGAATTCGTCGTTGATCCAGTTGCGGGTGTAGGCGATGCCGGCGCTGCCGGAGGTGAACTCGGTGCCGACAGTGGGCGAGGCCACGCCGATGCGGATCACCGTGGGCTGGGCGGCGAGCGCCAGCCCCGCCACGGTGGCCGCGGCGGCGGCAAGGGCAATGCGCAAGTGTTGCAACATGGTGGGCTCCTTCAGCGCGCGGCGGTCTGCGTGGTCAGTGGCTTGCCCTGGGCATTCAGCGGCTGCCAGTAGCCGGTGAGCTTCAGGTCCTTGAGGGCGGCATCGACGAAACGGCGATCGATCCAGCGATCGACGTCGACATCGCCCCGTGCCAGCTTGAATTCCCTGGCGCCGGCAACGGCATCCTTGTAGCGGCCGACGAGGAAGGGATCGAACAGGGGTGACAGGCGCTCCTTCAACGGCTGCTTGGCGTAGTCGGTCTCGAACACCGAGACCGGGTAGCCCATCAGCGCCCAGGTCTTGAACACCTCGGTACGGTGTTCCTCCTGCGAGGCCCAGTGCGCCGAGCGCACCACGCCGCGCACCACGCGCTGCACCGCATCCGGATAGCGCCGCGCGAACTCGTCGGTGGCCAAGAGGCCGCTCTGCCGGGTGTAGACCGGCGGCTGGTTCTGGGTACTGTAGGCAACGCGTGCAACACCCTTGTCGACCAGCTTCAGCGATTCCACGCCGACGAAGGCGGCATCGATATCCCGGGTGGTCAGTGCCGCCTGGGCGGAAGCGTTGTCGAAGTTGATCAGCCGGATGTCACGCTCCTTGAGACCATGCGCGGCCAGGATGCGGTTGATCGGCAGATGGGCATTGGTGCCACGGAACAGCGATACCCGCTTGCCCTTCAGGTCGGCTACGCCGCGGATCTTGGAATCGGGTGGCACCAGCAGGTAGACGTTGGAGCGGATCGCCACCGGCAGCACCAGCCGGGTATTGAGCCCGGCGGCCTTGGCCATGATGGACGGCAAGTCGCCCTGGAACACCACGTCGAGCTGGTTGTTGGTGAGTGCCTCGGTCACGGCGGGGCCAGCGCCCTTGAAGAAGAACCACTCGATGCGGGTGCTGGTGCCCTTGAACTCGGCATCGATCCAGCCCTTGTGCCGGGCGAGGCCGATCGAGCCCGTGGTGTAGACCGGCGGGTTGCCCACCGATGGCGAAGCGACGCCAATGCGCACCACGGGCGGCAATGCGCTGGCGTGCGCGGTCAGGGTGGCGACGGCGAACAGCGCCGTGGTGGTCAAACGTTGGAATAGATGGTTCATGATCGATTTTCCTCACCGGTCGCCGCGCCAGCGCAGCGCATGGGCTTCGAGGCGGGTGGCAAGCTGATTGAGCAGGGCGCCGACCAGGCCGATCAGCACCATGCCGAAGATGACAAGCTCGACATTGAAGGCGGCGCGGCCGCGGATCACCGTGTCGCCGAGGCCCACTTCGCCGTAGGCGGGCAGCAGGAACTCGGCGCCGATGGTGGCGAGCCAGGCGTAGACAAGGCCAAGGTTGAGGCCGGTGATGATCTGCGGCGAGGCGGCCGGCAGGATCAGCCGGGTGAACAGCTGGCTGCGGCTGAAGGCATAGACCTGCGCCACTTCCACCTGGGCGCGCGTCACGCTCTTCACGCCCTCGAAGGTGGCGAGCGTCACCGGGTAGAACACCGAGACGGCGACGAACACGATGCGCGAGGTGTCGTTGTAGCCGAGCCAGATCGACAACAGCGGAATCCACGCAAACAGCGAGATCTGCTTGATCGTGTGAAAGGTCGGCCCGATCAGCCGCTCGGCCCAGCCCGATACGCCGAGCAGGCTGCCGAGCGCGATGCCGGCAAGGCTGCCGGTCACGAAGCCGGCGCCATCGCGCCACAGGCTGGCCAGCAGCGCCCTGATGAAGGGGCCGTGCACGATGTAGTCCCAGGCGACGACCAGCACCTTTTCCGGAGGCACGATCAGCCGGGTGTTGACCCAACCGACGTGGGTGACCAGTGCCCATACGGCGATGAACACGACCGGCAGCACCAGGCCACGCCAGTCGCGGGAAGCAGGGTTGAGGCTCATGGCGTGTTCCTCAGAATGCGCTGCGGCGCCAGCCGAGCACGCGGGATTCGATGAAACGCAGCGACAGATCGAGCACGAGGCCCACTGCGCCGATGGCGATCATGGCGACGACGACCAGATCGAGCTGCAACAGCTGGCGACCCCACACCATCAGGTAGCCGATGCCTTCGCTGGAGGCGAGCAGCTCGACGAACACCAGCGTCAACCATGCCTGCATCACGCCCTGGCGCAGGCCGTTGAACACGCTGGGCGCCGCGGCGGGTGCCACCACGCGGGCGAGGGTCTGCGGCAGCGAGAAGCCGTAGACGCGACCCACTTCCAGCCAGGCGCGCGGAATGTTGGCGATGCCCTTGTAGGTGTTCACCGCCACCGGCACCACCACGGCGAGCGAGATCGCGGCGATCTTCAGCGCCTCGTCGATGCCAAGGAAGATGATCAAGAGCGGAATCCAGCCCACCACCGGGAATTGCGACACCACCGAGAAGGTGGGATGCACATAGGCGCGCACCTGGCGCGACAGGCCGAGCGCGATGCCGAGCACGAGGCCGCTGCCACCACCGATGGCGAAGCTCCACGCCACGCGCGAGAGGCTGATGGTCAGGTGCTCAAGCAGCTCGCCGCTGTCCCACAGCTCGACGAGCGACTGCCAGACAAGCGCGGGCGGTGGCAGGATCTGCTCGGCCAGCCATTGCTGGTCCACCGCGTATTGCCACAGCGCGAACAGCGACAACGGCAGGATGGCGCCAGCGACGGCGATCCCCGCATAGCGGCCCAGCCGGGCCAGCCAGGGCAGCAGGTTGGAAGCGGGCGACGGCAGCGCGATGCTGTCGACCGCCGTGGTGAGGCTACTCATCTTGGACTCCTTGGAAATCGGGCAGCGAGAGCGCCAGTGCCGGGGCCTGGCGGGCCAGCAGCCACATGCGACAGCTCAGTAGCAGGAACACTGGCGCCAGCAGCACGAAAGTCGATTGCAGGCCGAAGGACTGGCCGAGCCAGCCGCCCGCCACGCTGCCAACGAGGCCGCCGGCCGGGCCGACGAAGGCGTTCACCCCGGCCACGCGGCCACGCCCCAGCCGCGCGCTGGCACGGGCAAAGCGCGAGATGTTCACCGTCTGCATCATCCCCAGCCCCAGGCCCAGTGCGGCGCCCCCCAGCCACAGCCAGGCGGCGCCGTGCGAGAGGCCCAGCAACAGCAGCGCGGCAACGATGGTGAGGAAGCTCGCCTGGTAGAAACGATGCTCGCCGACCCGCTGCAGCAGCGTGCCGAGCGCGAACAGCGCGAACACGAACAGTGCCCCCTGCACGGTGACGAGGCTGGCGGCGGCGCTGGCCGAGAAATCGAACTGGCGCAGCGCGATCACCACGATGAAGAAGCCGTAGTACTGGTTGGCGGCCTGGCTCACGAACTCGATCAGGCTGATGCGGGCGAGCTCACGGTCCTCCTTGAGCAGCGCGAACTGCTCGCGCACAGCGGCCACGCTCAGCGTGCGCCCGGCGGCAGGCGTGTAGTGCCGCATCACCAGGGGCGCGAGCGCCGCAGTGGCGAAGAACGACAGGCCGACGAGGGCGTAGGTGCCGAAGTAGTCCACTGCGGCGATCAGCGCGACGGCGAGCGCCGGGCCCAGCAGGAAGAAACCGATCATGTGCGTGCCACGGAACCAGCCGGCCTTGGCCACGCCCACCTGGTCGAGCTGCTGCATGAACACCGCGTTCAGCGATACGAAGCGGCACGGCATGCAAAAGCTGATCAGCACTGCGGTGAGCGCCAGCAGCAGCGGCACCGGCAGCAGCGGCGTCAGCAGGTAGAGCAGACCTGCCGACACCGAGCCGAAGGTGAACAGCTTGAGCGGGCCCAACTGGTCGACCAGCACGCCGATGGGCATGCTCATCAACAGGATGCCGGCGCTCTGCGCCCCGGCGATCAGCGACAGTTCGATGTCGCTGGCCGCCAGGTGCAGCGCATACAGCGAGGTGGCTACCTTGGCCACGCCCACCGACAGCCCCGCCAGCGACGACAGCAGCACGAAGGCGAGCAGGAAGCGGTGGCGGTCGATGAAGTTGCGCACGCGGGTTCTACCTTTGAACCTGTTCACGATCTTTTCGCGCCAGCGTTCGCGGCAGTGCCGGTAGCGGGCAAGGCACGAGACGCGCCGTGGTACTGGTACCACAAGCGGCCCGTAACGCCGCGCGCTGTCGGCAATGCCGCGAACCCCTGGGGCCGGCCCGTAAAATGGTCATTCACTGCGTTGTGCTCCTTACCAATAACTTGGGTTATTGCCTGCGTCCCACGCCTTGCGCCTGACCGTTTTACGGGCTGGCGCTGGCGTGAAAAGACCGTGAACAGGTTCTTACTTCTTGATGTTGCCGTTGGCGTCGTACTCGTCCCAGTAGCGTTCGAGCTTGAGCTCCTTCAGCGCCTGGTTCAGGTATTTCGGTTCCAGCCAGCCCTCGACGGACACGTCGCGGCGGATCAGCTTGAAGCGCTTGGCCTCATCGATGGCCTTCTTCAGCGAGGCGACGTAGTACTCATCCAGCAGCGGGTTGTTGCGCTCCTTCAGCGTGTAGCCATCCCAGGTCTTGAGGAAGTCGCCATACGGGGTGGAGCCGCCCGCGGCCCAGTACTTGAACACCTGGTCGCGGTTCTTCTCTTCGGACGCGAACTGGGTGGCGCGGATCAGCGCAGTGACGACCTTCTGCGTGGTGGCGGGATACTTCTTCTCGAAATCATCGGTCACCCAGAAGGTGCCGACGCTGGTGATCTTGGGATCACGCTTGATCTCGAACAGCACCTTGGCAATGCCGCGCGCCTCCAGGTCGAACGGCGTGGTGATGTAGCCGTCGATATCCTTGGTGGCAAGTGCGGCCTTGGCGGTATCGGTGTTCATGCTGACCACCTTGAAGTCCTTCTCGGTGAAGCCGTATTTCTCCAGCACACGGTTCAGCGTGAGCTGGCCGGCCGTGCCCTTGAACACACCGATGCGCTTGCCCTTGAGATCGGCCAGGCTCTTGGCCGACGAGTCGGCCGGCACCACGAAGTAGGTGTTGCCGAAGCGGCCCAGGCCCGCAACGATCTTGTGCTTGAGACCGGTAGAGCGGCCGACGATCAGCGGCAAATCGCCGTGATAGGCGAAATCGACGAGGTTGCTGGCGAGCGCCTCGTTGGTGGCGGGGCCGGCACCGGGGAAGAAGTTCCATACCACCTTGATGTTGTCGGCCTTCAGCGCCTGCTCGATGCTGCCGAGCTGATGGGCGATGGCGAGCGTGGTGCCGGTGCCGACCGGGCGCCCGCCGGTGCCGGCGCCGGAGAAGGCGATGCGCACCACGGTGGGCTTGTCTTCGGCCTGGGCCGGGCTGGAAAGCGTTAGTGCGAGGGCGCCGCTGAGGGCACCCAGCAGCAATGTGGTTTTTTTAATGAATTGCGAGAGTTTCATCGGGTATTGCGTCCTGGTGGGATGGGGATGGAAAGGCCCGCGGCGGCCGGGGGAGAGCGCCGCGGGCCGGATGTTTACTGCTGGGCGAGCTTGTTCGGCAGCTTGTTGCCGGCCACGTCGTAGCGATCCCAGTAGCCTTCGAGCTTCAGCTCCTTTAGCGCCTGGTTCAGGTACTTGGGCTCGATCCAGCCATCGAGGCTGACGTCACGCCGGATCAACTTGTACCGCTTGGCCTCATCGATCGATTTCTGGATGCTGGCGACGTAGTAGTCATCGAGCAGCGGCGTGGTGCGCTCCTTGAGCGTGTAGCCGTCCCAGCTCCTGAGGTAGTCGTCGTAGGCAGTGCCGGATTGCGCCCACAGCTTGAAGACCTCGGTACGGTTCTTCTCATCGGCGTTCCAGCGTGCCACCTTCAAGAGCGTGGTCACCACGCGCTGGGTGATCTGCGGATACTTCTTCTCGAAGTCTTCGGACACCCAGAACGTGCTCGGTGCCGACAGCTTGGGGTCGTCCTTGATCTCGAACAGCACACGGGCCACCCCGCGTGCCTGCAGATCGAACGGGGTGACGATGGCGCCGTCGATGTCCTTGGTGGCGAGCGCGGACTTGGTGGTGTCGGTGTTCATGCTCACCACCTTGAAATCCTTCTCGGTGAAGCCGTATTTCTCGAACACCCGGTTCAGCTGCAACTGGCCTGCCGTGCCCTTGAACACCGCGATGCGCTTGCCCTTGAGATCGGCCAAGGTCTTGGCGGACGAATCGGCCGGCACCACGAAGTACACGTTGCCGAAGCGGCCGTAGCTGAGGACGATCTTGTGCTTGAGGCCAGTGGAGCGGCCCACGATCAGCGGCAGATCGCCATGGCCGGAAAAATCGACGAGGCTGCTGGCGAATGCTTCATTCACGCCGGGGCCGGCGCCGGGGTAGAGCGTCCATTGCACCTTGATGCCGTCGTTCCTGAACTCCTGCTCCAGTGCGCCTTTCAGGTGGGCGGTGGAGAGGAAGCTGCCGCCGGTGATGGGCCGCCCGCCGGTGCCGGCACCGGGAATGGCAAAGCGGATGACCGCGGGCTTGTCCTCGGCCAAGGCGCTGCCCGGCAGGGCGAACAGCGATGCGGTCACCCCGAGGAGGGCGGCAAAAAGCTTGATGCGTTGCATGTCGTTCTCACTAAGTGGTGGTTGAAATCGCGTGAAGGCCCTGGGGGAAGCGCTTCGCTGTGGGCGGCATCGGCGATGCCGCCCGGTCTGGGGTTAGAAGCCGAACTGGAACTGGGCGAGGTAGAGGTTCTCGCTCTCCTTGGCCGCGTCTTCGTAGCGGGTGTGCGCCACGTTGAACTGGAACTTGGTGGTCTCGGCGAAGAACACGTTGAGGCCGCCGGTCCAGATCGTGGTGCCGTCGTCGGCCTTGTCGAGGTTCGGGTCCCAGTCATCCCAGCGGGAGAACAGCTGGTAGGACTTGGGCCACCAGTCGTCGTACTTGGCCTGGCCGCGGAAGCTCTTCACCCACTGTTCGCCGAAGGTGTAGAACAGCGTCAGGTACTGGCCGCGACTCTTCACCTCCGGGCCATTGAGCTGGGCGTCTGAACCCTGGGCCAGCTCGTAGGTGAAGCCATACGGATCGTGGTTGTAGTAGATGTCGAAGCCGAACCGGTCGCTCTTGCCCTGGCGGGCCACGGTGGTGGTGGCACCCTGGGTCTGCGTGATGTTCTTGGTGCCCTTGTAGTAGGAGGCACCGAGCTTGAGCTCGCGCAGCCAGCTGTTGTAGTCGACCGGCAGGGTGACGGCGGCGCGGGCGAGCCAGTCCTTGTCGTTGTTGTCGTCCGACTTGTTGGGGCCGTTGCCGTTGACCACGCCCAGCGCGTATTCCAGCAGCGGCGCGCGGTAGTTGAAGCCGTAGTCGACATAGGGGTCGTAGTCGCCGCGCAGGATCAGGCCGATCTGGCGGTTGCCGACGCCGAGGTTGTTCAGGAACTGGGCCGAGTTCACCACCGGGCGCAGTTCTTCGCCCACCTGGGCTTCGAGGCCGAACGGGATCTGCTGCTGGCCCAGCGTGAAGGTGAGCTTGGGCTCTTCGAGGCCGGTCACCGTCGGGAACGGGCTGTAGCGCAGGTAGGCGTCGGTGACGTTGAACTGGCTGCCATTGTTGGCGGGGCTGTTCTTGGCGTAGGCGAAGGCGAGGCGGTAGTCGAGGTTGCGACCCTCGGCATAGTCGCGGTACAGGCTGCCGCTGAAATTCAGCGTGGCGCTCGGTACATCGAAGTTCGAATAGCGATCGTCGGTGACGGCGGTGCTGCCGGCGGTGGTCGGCACATCCTGGTAACTGATCCGGGCCTGCACGGTGCCGCCGATGGTCAGCGCCCGGGTGGACAGCGCGGTCTTGGTCTCGCGGTTGCGTTGCTGCTCGTACTTGTAGTTCTCAAGGTCGGAGCGCAGGCCGTCGATGTCTTCCTTGGTGGCCACGCTGCCGGCCGGTTCGGCGCTGGTCTGCGTGGCGAGGATGTCGCCGCCCTTGGGTGGTTTGACGGTGGTCTCCGCGCTGCGGGTGGCGCTCAGTTGCTGCTGCAGCGCATCGACCGCGCGCTGCAGCGCTTCGATCTGCGCCTGCAGCTCTTCGGTGGTTGGGGCGGCTTGGGCAGTGCTGGCCAGCGCCACCAGCCCGGCGCCGAGCCAGTGCTTGCTGAGGGTCATATGGGTCTCCCTGGTTATTGGACGTCCCCGTGCATGGCGCCGGGGCGTCTGGATGGCGTGATCACAATCACACTGGGTCCGTTATAAGCAGAACCCGTGCCAACACGGTTTTGTTAGAAATTTACGGAATAAGTGGGTGGGTGCTGCGGGTTTGCCAGCAAGCCGGGCATGGTGTTGCTGGGAAATCAACAGCGGGTGGGGCGAGGGCCGTGGGTTACCCGGCGCGCTGCGGGCGCGCCGGCGCTGCTGGCTTTGCAGCAGTGCATTGCGCGGCATGCTGCAAAGTCGTCACGACCGGCATCGACCTCCAGCACCAGGGGCGCGGTGGCGCGTGGCTTCCAGGCGATGGCACGCTTTCTGCTGAATCGGCTGCCATTGCAGCTGACGAAGGTGTGCCATGACCCTGGCCTCTCCGTTGCGCAAGCTGGTGGTCGGCCGGCCCCTGCCCGAACACGCCCAGGCGTGGATCGCGGCGCAGGCGCCCGGTATCGAGATTGCCGAGCTGCGCGACGACTATTCGATCCTCGCCGATGCCGACGTGCTCTGGCCCGGCCTGGAAACCCCTGATGGCGATCGCCTGCTGGCATTGGCACCGCGCTTGCGCTGGCTGCAGGCCTTCGGCGCCGGCGTCGATCGCTGGCTGACGCCGTCCTTCATCGATAGCGACATCGTGCTCACCAACGCCAGTGGCATCCACGGCATCCAGATTGCCGAGCACACACTATCACTGTTGCTGGCATTCGCCCGCGGCCTGCCCACGCTGATCCGCGGCCAGAATGAGGTGCTGCACCACCCGCCGCTACGGCAGTTCGAGCTGGCGGGGCAGACCCTGCTGATCGTCGGTTTTGGCCGGATCGCCGAGGCGCTAGCGCCGCGCGCCGCCGCATTGGGGTTGAAGGTGATCGGTGCACGCCGCCGCATCGGTGGACCGCTGCCTGAGGGCCTGGATCGACTGGTGGTGCTCGACGCGTTGCCGGATGCGCTGGCCGCGGCCGATCACGTGGTGTCCATCCTCCCGCTGACGCCGCAGACCCAGGGTTTCTTCGATGCCACGCGCTTCGCGCAAATCAAGCACGGCGCGCATTTCTACAACGTGGGGCGGGGCGCATCGGTCGATCACGCTGCGCTCGCCGGCGCGCTTGCCAGTGGCAAATTGGCCGGAGCCGGGCTCGATGTGACCGAGCCCGAGCCGCTGCCCGCCGATCACCCGCTACGGCGGCTGCCCAATGTGCTGCTGACGGCGCATACCGCCGGTGCCAGCCCGCACTACCAGGAACGCGCGCTCGCCATCGCGCTGGAAAACCTCTCCCGCTTTCAATCCGGCCGGCCGCTGGTCAACGTCGTTGACAAGCGCACCGGCTACTAACGAGGAATTGCCATGAGTCATCCGCTGACCACCCAACTCTCGCTGGCCTTGCAACGAGCACACCGCCAGACCCAGCTGCCGCAAACCCTGTCCGAGGTGACGATCCGTCCGCTCGATGCCGCGCTCGGTGCCGAGATCACCGGGCTCGATGCCAACCGGCCGCTATCGCCCGCGCTGGTGCGTGCGCTGAAAAAGGCGCTGGACGATCACCACATCCTGGTGTTCAAGCAGCAGCAGCTGTCGGACGAGGCCTTCCTCGCCTTCACCACCTATTTCGGCTCGGTGTTCCGCCCACCGGAAGATGTGCCGGTGCTGGCCTCCGCCGCCAACGACGGTGTTCCGCCGGATGTGGTGCCTGTCGCCAATGTGGAAGGCGGCTACACCGGCAACGGCGAGCTGCACCCGCATATCGACCACCAATGGACGCCGCTGCCGTCCGCCGGCTCGCTGCTGTATGCGCTGGAAGTGCCGAGCGTGGGCGGGGATACCAGCTGGTACAACCTCAATGCCGCCTACGAGGCGCTCGATGCCGATACCAAGGCGAAGATCGACGGTCTGCAGCTGATCACCTACAACCCCTTCCTGCGGCAGAAGGGTCAGGTCCGGCCGCAATACCGCACCCCCGACATCGAGCCGCTGGGCCCCGGCTTCCCGCACCCCTTGGTGCGCACGCATCCCAGCTCGGGCAAGCCGCTGCTGTTCCTGTCTGCCCGCTCCGAGGTCGAGGTCGTCGGCGTGGCCGCGGAAGAGGGCGCCGCATTGATCGCCAGGCTGCGCGAGCACGTGACGCAGGAGCGCTTCCGCTACGAGCACAAGTGGCAGGTTGGCGACATCGTGTACTGGGACAACCAGGCCACGCTGCATTCGCGCGCCGCGTTTGCCGAAACCGAGCGCCGCGTGCTCAAGCGCGTCAGCCTTGCTGGCAGCCGGCCGTTCTGAGGCGGCGATGGCAGATACCCACCAGATCGGCGTGACCGTGCGCGCGGCGGACAACGGCTACCTGCGCATAGAGGCGCGTGACGCCGTTACCCACATGGGCCGCGCAGCCGATGGCAGCGATGCCAACGACGCCTTTCGCGCCGGTGAATTGCTGCTGGGCGCGCTGGCGGCATGTACCGCTGGCACCGTGCGCGGCTACGCGCACAACCATGGCATTGCGCTCGCCGACGTGCGCATCGAAGCCACCGGCATCGAAGTGGCCGCGCCATCGCGCGTCGCCGAAATCCGCCTCGATATCGTGCTCGAAGGCGAGCTCGACGACGGTCAGCGGCAACGGCTGCTGGCCGCCGCCCGCGCCTGCAAGCTGCACCGCACCTTGACCCAGGGCCCGCAGATCACGCTGGGCCTTGTTCCTTCCATCGCGGCAGAAGCCGCACCCGCATAGAACCGACCATGACCTTGCTCGTTTTTTCCGGCTCCATCCGTCGTGATTCCTTTCACATCAAGCTGGCCCGTGCCGCCGCCGACGAACTGCAACGCCAAGGCGCGGCCTACACCTGGCTCAACCTGGCCGACTACCCGCTGCCGATTTACGACGGCGATCTGGAGGCACAGGGCCTGCCGGAAAATGCCCGCGCCTTGCGCAAGCTGTTTGCCGCGCACAGCGGCTTCGTCATCGCCAACCCCGAGTACAACGGCTCGATCACGCCGCTGCTCAAGAACGTGCTCGATTGGGTGTCACGCAAGGACGACAGCGTCAAGGCGATCGAGCCCTACGCCAATAAGACGGCGCTGCTGCTCTCCACTTCGCCCGGCAGCCTCGCCGGGCAGCGCGCCTTGCGCCATACCCGCGAAATCCTCACGTCGCTCAACGCCATCGTGCTGCCGCAACACGTGGCAGTGCCGGTGGCGCAGCAGGCGTTCTCGCCCGAGGGCGAGTTGATCGACGACAAGCAGCGCACCGCCCTGCATGTGCAGGTGGCTGCGCTGATCACGCTGACGCGCAAGCTGGCGGCCTGATGCCCGCCACGCCGGCCGCACCCAGCCCGTCCGCACGCGTGCTGCTGTGGGTGGTCGCCATCGCCTTCTTCATGCAGGCGCTGGACATGACCATCCTCAACACCGCCTTGCCGGCCATGGCGCAGAGCCTGGGCGAAAGCCCGCTGCGCATGCATTCTGTGCTGATCGCCTACATGCTGACCGTGGCCATATTGATCCCGGCCTCGGGCTGGATCGCCGATCGCTGGGGCACGCGCCGGGTATTTGCCTGGGCCATCGCGTTGTTCACGCTGGGCTCGCTCGCCTGCGCGCAGGCGCAAAGCCTGCCGGTGCTGGTGGCCGCGCGCGTGCTGCAAGGGTTGGGTGGTGCACTGATGATGCCGGTGGGCCGGCTGGCGGTGCTGCGCACCTATCCACGCGCGCAGCTGGTACAGGCGATGAGCTTCGTCACCATGCCCGGCCTCGTCGGCCCGTTGATCGGCCCGGCACTGGGCGGCTGGCTGGTGGAGGTAGCCACCTGGCATTGGATCTTCCTGATCAACCTGCCCATCGGCGTGATCGGCATCGTGGTGGCGCATCGGCTGATGCCGGATTTGCGTGGCCCGGCGGAGCGCTTCGACTGGGTGGGCTTCATCCTGTTTGCCAATGCCATGGTGCTGGTATCGCTGGCGTTGGAAGGGCTGGGCGAGCTGCATTTCAACCGCCTGCTGTGCGGCCTGCTATTCGGCTGCGGCGTCACCAGC
Organism: Chitinolyticbacter meiyuanensis; assembly: GCF_008033135.1. NCBI lineage: Bacteria > Pseudomonadati > Pseudomonadota > Betaproteobacteria > Neisseriales > Chitinibacteraceae > Chitinolyticbacter > Chitinolyticbacter meiyuanensis. The sequence continues at coordinate 2,906,641 of NZ_CP041335.1, read as the reverse complement.
CTGATCGCCTACGCGCTGCACGCGCGGCGCAGTGAGGCTCCGCTATTCAGCCCACGCCTGTTTCGCTCGCGCTGGTTCACCATCGGCGTGACCGGGGGCCTGTTGGCACGCTTCGGGGGCGGCGCCATGCCTTTTCTCACGCCGCTGCTGCTGCAAGTGGGCCTGGGCTACCCGGCCTCGCAAGCAGGGCTCACCATGATTCCACTGGCCGCCGCGGCGCTCACCGTGAAGCCGCTGGTGCACCCGCTGGTCGAGCGCTTTGGTTTTCGCCGGCTGCTGGCCGGCAACACGGTGCTGGTCGGTGCATTGATCGCCAGCTTTGGTTTCATCGATGCCGCCACGCCGCTGCCCGCGCTGCTGGTGCTGCTCACCGTGTTCGGCGCGGCCAATTCGCTGCAGTTCACGCTGATGAACACCATCACGCTGCAAGAGCTGCCAGACGAGCACGCCAGCGCCGGCAACAGTGCCCTCTCGGTGGTGATGCAGCTCTCGCGCAGCCTGGGGGTGGCAGTGGCCGGCCTGCTGCTGGGCGCCTTCGTCGGCAGCCAGGGCGATTTGCTGCCGGCCTTTCATACCACCTATTTCGTGCTCGGCGCCGCTACCGCGTGCTGCGCCGCCATTTTCAGCCTGCTTACCCCATACCGCGCGCCGCCACAGGGCGCGCTTCTGCCACAAGGAATGCAATCATGAGCCAGACCCCGCTCGCCCAGGCCGTACAACCGGCCAGCCCCACCCAGATCCACACCGACGCCACCGGTCTCGTCGAGGGCGACATCCGCATCGACGCACCGGCCGGCCCCTACAACGCCTACCGCGCCGCCCCGCAAGGCCTGGGACCGTATCCGGTGGTGCTGGTGATCCACGAAATCTTTGGTGTACACGAACATATCCGCGACGTGGCGCGGCGGTTTGCCAAGCTGGGTTACCTCGCCATCGCGCCCGAGCTGTTCGAGCGCCAGGGCGATGTGAAGCAGCTGGCCAATATCGAAGAGATCCGCCCCGTGGTGGCCAGCGTGCCGGACGAGCAGGTGCTGGCCGACCTCGATGCCGCGCTGGCCTGGGCTACGCAGCACGGCGGTGATATCGACCGCGTGGCGGTCACCGGCTTTTGCTGGGGTGGCCGCATCACCTGGCTGTATGCGGCGCACCAGCCCCGGCTTAAGGCTGCCGTAGCGTGGTATGGCCGGCTGGTTGGCGAATCGACGGCTAACCAGCCGCGCTTCCCCCTTGATGTAGCCGGCAAACTGCTGGCGCCGGTGCTGGGCCTTTATGGCGGCGCCGATACCGGTATTCCGCTCGATACGGTGGCGCAGCTGCAGCAGGCACTGGCCAAGGTGGGCAGCGTCTCTACGGTCCACGTCTACCCCGATACCCCCCACGCCTTTTATGCCGACTACCGACCGAGCTACCGCGCCGAAGCGGCCGCCGATGGCTGGCAGCGGCTGCAGGCGTGGTTCAAGCAGCACGGCGTTTGAACGGGGGAGGTGGCGCTAGCTTTGGCGCTGCACACCCGCACCCACACGGCGATCAGGGCAGGGCCAGCGCCGCCAATGCTGCGGCCGACGGCCAGCGGAATACGAAGGTGGGCACCACGGAGCCATCGGGCGCGTGCCACACCGAAGCCTGTTCGTTCTGTGCGCCGAGGCTCAGGTAAAAGCGCTGCGCCCGGCTATTGGCTTGGTTGACCAGCAGATACATCCCCAGGCCAGGGCTGGCCTGCTCGCAAAGCCGCGCCGCGCTGCACAGCAGGCCCTGCCCCAGCCCTTGGCCCTGGTGCGTAGCCGCTACGTGCAAGTTATCCAGATAGTGGCCCCAGGCCGGATGTTCAGCCACGTAACAGCAGGCGAACCCCGCCACGTGGCCGTCATTTTCTGCCACCAGCACCCGCTGATTGGCCTTCGGGTTGGCAAAACGCTGCTGCCACAGCGTTTGTCGCTCTGCCGGTGCAACCTCGCGCAGATAGTCCGCAGACAACACGCTGCCATAGGTGCTCGCCCAACTGACTGCATGCAGCGTGGCGATCTGTTCGGCGTGGGCGGAGGTGGCGGTGAGGATGTGCATGATGTGGACACGCTCGATTCATCAAAGGATAGGGCGGGCAGCGTGGAGGTGAGGCCGACGCAGTGCGGCCGTTAACGCTTGAGCGGGCCACTCCTGCAAGCTGGCATTTCGTGGCCCTGTAGCGGGGACGGGCAACGCAGCAGCATACGGGTGTCAAATGGGGCGGCATGCGGTTTGAAGTGGCGGCGTACAGGTGCCTTGGGTGCCACCAATTCAGGCGCATCAAACGCGTACACGATTTCACCCTTACGGAAATCGACCTGCGTGGATCGCTCACCATCCCGCGATATGTCGATGAGTGTTATTGAATCGATGGTCAATGCGTCCCCGGCGGCGCGTAGCTTGTGCGTAACGACGATACTGGAGCCCGCGCCACAGGCAAACTGGTAGTCCAGCTCCACGGTAACGATCTGCCCGTCTACCGATAAATCGGATACCCCTACCACCGAGCAAGGATCGCCTTCGATAGTCTTGCTGGGAATGGCCAGTTCCCAAACCCGTTGCTTCGAAGGTTTGCCGCTGCTTGCGGCTTCTATCACTATTTTCCTGGGGCGCGGATTTGGCTGCGTGTTGCTGTTGCCTACGGTCTCTTCGGTGTTCAGCGCCTGCGCCTGGTTTTCCAGCAGCTTGACCCGGAGGGGTGAGGACGTTTTGGTGGAGACTACTTGCAATTCCACCCATGGATTTGGAGTTGCAGCGGCTGGCAAGGACACCAGTAGCATCACGCTGGCGCAATGGAAGGCTTTGAGAGCATGCATAGGCTTCGTGAAGGCGTAGCGGTGTAGGGGCAACGTTGCAAGCAGATTGGAATGAATGCCTTCAGCCGGCGGATGGCTTGGGCGCATTGATCGCCAATTGCGCGGTGAAAGCACGCTGGTAGGCAGGCCTTGCTTCACCACGGGCAACATAGGCGGCGAGGTTGGCGAACTCGTCCAGCAGGCCGGATGATCTCAGCCTCAGCAGCACCGACACCATCAGCAGGTCTCCGGCGCTGAATGCGCCATCCAGCCAGCTGGCCTCGCCGAGCCGGGCAGCAAGCTGTCGCAGCCGATCGCGTACGCGATCCTGCACCAGCGGCAGGCGCTCCTGGCTCCAGGGTTTGTCCCTCTCCAGCAATGTGGCATTGGCGAGTTCAAGGATCGGCGGCTCCACGGTGCTGAGCGCGGCGAACATCCACATGATTGCCCGCGCGCGCGCTTCCGATTCAAAGGGCCACAATCCCGCATGGCGCTCGGCAATGTGAAACACGATCGCGCCGGTCTCGAACAGCGCGAAATCGCCTTCCTCGTACGTTGGAATCTGGCAAAAAGGATGCAGCGCCAGATGCGCTGCCTCCTTCATCGCTTGGAAAGACACAGGACGAACTGCGTAGGCTAGCCCCACTTCCTCCAGTGCCCAGCGCACCCGCGTATCGCGGGCCAAGCCTTTGCCACCGTCTGGCGAACGCTCGAAAGCAGTGATGATGATGGTCATCGTGAGGTTTCCTTGGGTGAAAAACCATCTGACATAAGCTGCATGCATAGAGAAGCGGGGCCTGCAGGAGCATATCCACTCAATGAGAGAGAGCCTCTAGTGTTCTTCCCACTGGACGGGAACATACCTGATTTCCTTTTCATTCCACGCGGCGACAACGCCAGAGACGAAGGTGCCTCGACTGTTCTTGGCGATACTGAGCGAGGAAACGTGGTACTGAAAGCCTGGCCCTGATTGCTGTTCCGCCAAGGCTCTTGCGCGGTGTGCAGCCTCACTGCCGAGCAGTACTGACATGAAGATGGCCACAACCACAACCAACCCAAGCCCTGCGGATGCGGGAATACACGCGTTTTGCAGTTTGCGGCCAGCCAATGTGTGGGCTGCCAGCACGGGCTTGCGCCCGAGTTCATGGATTAACCAAAACAGCAGGGCAAGCACGAACGCAGCGAGCGCCACAGTGACAGCGGAAGCGACGGGGTTTAGGCGCACCATCGCGAGCAAGAGGCCAACTGGCTGCATGAACGGCCAAGCGGCAATCAGAGCGAGCAGCGCAGCCAGCATGAAAATGGCGAACCACCGAACGATCGATGCCGCTCTCAGACTACCGCGCATGAGAAAGAAGCCCGCGAGTACCGCGAAGAGATTGAAGCTAGAAGCGTAAGAGACTCGATTGACAATGCAATAGACCATTACCGCAAGGTCGATGAGGCCTACGGCCAGCAGGAAGCCACCGGCGCGATGGAGGATTTGGGTATGGAGTTGATCGTTCATTGAGGCTGCTAAACGTAGGATGAAAATTGATGGCTAGAACCGCATAGCTACGGCGAAAACCCAAGCGCAAATTAGGCCGTTCTGTTGGCTGAAATTATTAGAGCGCTTTTGCTTGCGTGCTCGCAGGAAGGTCATGTCGATGCGATGTGTGGAGATTGCGCAATGGTTGCCGGAGCAGGTGGCGTAGTAGCCGGCAGCGTACCGCCGATAACACAGCGCGTCAGAGGAAAGGTCTAACCCGCGTCGTGCGATTGCGCTTTCCCGGTGCCGATACGGCTATCCAGCTGGCGAATCTGGCTGAGAATATCGATCAGTTGTCGGCCGTAATCGGTGAGTGCGTATTCGGTGCGTGGTGGCAGTTCGGCGTAGCTGGTCTTGCTGATGAGGCCATATTGCCCGAGCTTGCGCAGCCGTTCGGACAATACCTTGGTGGAGATGCCCTCAATCGCGCGTTCCAGCGCGCCAGGGCGGGTGATGCCGTCTGCCACCGCCAGCAGCACGGAAACTGACCATTTGCAGCCGACCACGTCTTCCAGCTGGCCATAGATTGATGCGCCGGTGCGCGAATTTTTTTTGTCGTTCATGTTCCGTGATTTACCCCGGAAAGTGCCCCGGGCACTGAAAAGTGCCTGCTGTTCGAGTGCTGGGGCCAGCCCTAGATTATCCCTGTGCCGCCATTGGCATTGCGGGCCTGCACCGCCCCGAAACCGAGGCGAACCGCCCCCTACACACAGGAGATTCCATCATGAAAACCCAGGCTATTTTCTACCACGCCGGCTGCCCGGTCTGCATTACTGCTGAACAGGGTTTGGCCCATGCGCTTGATCCGCAGCAATACACTCTGGAGGTGGTGCACCTTGGCGAGGACAAAGCCCGCGTGGCCGAGGCCGAAGCGGCCGGCGTGCGCTCGGTGCCGGCCTTGGTGCTGGGCGGGCAGGCCTTCCATATCAACTTTGGCGCCGATCTGGCGGCGTTGAAGTAAGGCCAACTGCGCCGGGAGCCGGACCGCTCCCGGCGCGTTGCCAAGTGTCAATCTTCGGCCACCCGCACCACCAGCTTGCCGAAGTTGCGGCCCTGCAGCAGGCCGATGAAGGCGGCAGGCGCAGCTTCCAGTCCGTCGACCACGTCCTCGCGCAGTTTCACTTCTCCCGTCTTCACCCAGGTGCCCATGTCACGCTGGAAAGCTTCGAAGCGCTCGGCGTAGTGATCGAAGATGATGAAGCCCTGCATGCGGATGCGCTTGGGTAGCAGCGTGGCGAGCAGTCGCGGCAGGCGATCCGGCCCGCTGGCGGTGCGCTCGTTGTAGTGCGAAATGAAGCCGCACAGCGGAATGCGCGCGCCCAGGTTCAACAGCGGCAGCACGGCATCGAGAACCTCGCCACCCACGCTTTCAAAATACACGTCGATGCCATCCGGGCAGGCGGCAGCCAGGCCCTCGGCCCAATTCGGGTCGTGCCTATCCAGGCAGGCATCGAAGCCCAACACCTCCACCGCATAGCGGCACTTGTCCGCACCGCCGGCGATGCCGACCGCGCGCGCGCCCTTCAATTTCGCCAACTGTCCGACCACGGCGCCGACCGCGCCGGTGGCCGCGGCCACCACCACCGTCTCACCCGGCTTGGGTTGACCGATATCCAACAGGCCCACATAGGCAGTGAAGCCCGGCATGCCGAGGCCACCCAGCGCCAGCGAGGGCTGTTCCAGTTCGCCCAGCAGAAACAGGCCCCCACCATCGGACAGCGCGTAGTCCTGCCAGCCGGCCTGCGCCAGCACCAGCTGCCCTTCCTTGAGGCGCGGATGGCGCGATGCGACCACCCGGCTGATCGTACCGCCGACCATGGGCGTGCCCAGCGGCACCGGTAGCGCGTAGCCGGGGCCGATTTCCTCCATCAGGTTGCGCATGTACGGGTCCAGCGAAAGGTACAGCGTGCGCAGCAGCACCTGGCCGTCGGCTGGGGTCGGCACAGGCTCGGTATCGAGGCGGAAATCGGTCGGCTTGGGCAGGCCGTGCGGGTGGGCGGCCAGCAGGATGCGGCGGTTGGTCGTGCTCATGCAGTGCTCCAGTCGAAGAATTGTTGTGGTGACAACGAGATTCAGGTGCGGGCCGGGCGCGGGCCGTAGCGCAGCGTCAGCAGCGTGCCCAGGGTCAGTGTGGCGACGGCGAAGGCCGGGCCGCCCAGCGCGCCGATGTGATCCACCAGCAGGCCGCCACCGATGGCACCGCTGGCGATGGCAATCTGGAACGCCGCCACCAGCAGGCCGCCGGCGCCCTCGGCCTGGTCTGGCGCAGCGCGCACGATCCAGGTCTGGAAACCCACCGGGAAGGCGCCGAAGGCAAAGCCCCACAGCACCACGGCCACGGCGGTGACGACCATCGAGCTGCCCGCCAACAGCAGGCTGGCAGCCAGCACGGCGATCAGGCCGCCGCCGACCACAATGGCCTGGCGCTCGCTACGCTCGGCGATCCAGCCGCCGGCGAAATTGCCGAAGAAGCCTCCGATACCGTAGCCCAGCAAAATGGCCGAAATGGTGCCGACCGACAGGTGGGTGACGTTCTCCATCAGCGGGCGGATATAGGTGAAACCGGCGAAGTGCCCGGAGATCACCAGCAGCACCGCCAACAGCGCGACGCGCACGCCGGGGCGGGTGAGCAGCTCGCCCAGCACGCGCAGGTTGGGGTTGTCGCGTGGTGGCAGCGCCGGCATCGTGAAGAGCTGCGCTAGCAAGGTAATCACGCTGACTGCGCCGGCGGCGACAAAGGCGCTGCGCCAGCCCCACAGCTCGCCCATCCAGGCGCCCACCGGCGCCGCGCACACGGTGGCCACCGACACCCCGGTGAGGATCAGCGACATGGCGCGGGCAAACTGGTGTTCCGGCACCAGCCGCATCGCCAGCGCGGCCGCCATCGACCAGAAGCCGCCCAGCGCCACGCCCAGCATCACGCGGGCGGCCAACAGCACGGGCAAGCTGGCGGCAAATACGGCCAACACGTTGGAGAACAGCAACAGCACGGTGAGCGCCACCATCACCCGCTTGCGGTCGAAATTGCGCGTGAGCAGCGGGATCGATGGCGCGGCGACGGCGCCGACCAGCGCGGTGGCGGTCACGGCTTGGCCGGCCGCGCCATCGCTGATGTTCAGATCGCTTGCCATGGCGGTGAGCAGACTGGCAGGCAGGAATTCGGCGGTTACAAGGCCGAACACGCCCAGCGCCAGCGAAACCACGGCGGGCCAGTGCGCGCTCGCGACAGAAGGCGGCGCAGCCGCGTGCGTGATGGGGTCAGGAGCCTGTTCGTTGCAAGTGGCGTAAGTCATTTTGCGAGCTGCCGTAGTGGTGGTGACAGCCTGCAGATTAGGGCTAAGATGTTGGTGTTTCCATGCCGGAAAATCCGAAATGCTTGATCATTTGTCCGAGGGTTTGCCCAAGGTGTCTTCCGAGCTATCCAGCGGGGTCGATACCCTCACCAAAGTCCTGCTCGGGCTGCGCCTGGATGGGGTCGAATACGGCCGTTGCGTATTGCGCGCCCCCTGGGCGGTGGCGTTTCCGGCACAACGCGAGGCGCGTTTTCACTTCGTGGCGCGCGGTGGAGGCTGGCTGTGCGCGCCGGGCATGGACTGGGTCCGGCTCAACCCCGGCGATGCAGTGCTGCTGCCGCGCGGCAGTGCCCATGTGATGGCCAGCTCGCCCGACGTACCCGCGGTCGCCATCGATACACTGCAGCGAGTACCGGTGGCGGACAACATTTATTTGATGCGCAGCAACGAGGCGGATGCAGCCCATGCCGGAGCCATCGAACCCGCCACCCCGGCCGATGTGATGTTCTGCGGGGTATTGCGCTTCAATCTCGATCCGTTGCACCCCTTGATGGCGATGATGCCGGATGTAATGCGCGCAGGTGAATTGGCTCAGCGCGATCCCACAGTGCCGGCCTTGCTGGAGGCGATGGAGCGCGAAGTGGCGCTCGATCGCATCGGTGCTTGCGGCGTGCTGGCCCGTTTGGCGGATGTACTCGCTGCCAGCATCATCCGCGCCTGGGTGGAATGCGGCTGCAGCGATGCCACCGGCTGGATCGCCGCAGTGCGCTGCCCGCGTATCGGCAAGGTGATTGCGGCCATCCACGCCGAGCCGGAGCGGGACTGGACGGTGCCGGCGCTGGCCCAGCTGATGGGGGCATCGCGTTCCAGTTTTGCCGAGGCCTTCACACGTACCATGGGCGAGAGCCCCGCCAAATACGTGGCCAAGGTGAAGATGTTCCAGGCCCGGCAGTGGATCGCGCGCGAAGGCATGCGCATTGCGGTGGCGGCAAACCGGCTGGGCTATGACTCGGAAGCGTCGTTCAGCCGCGCCTTCAAGCGCATCCTCGGCCACCCACCCAGTTCTGCACGATTGGTTCGGGCACGCTAGCCGCATTTGTCCAGCACGTTGCCGAAGCTCAGTGCCCAGCGTGCAATGCAGCGCCAGCAGCGAGCGCCCGGTTGGTGCTCCGGATCAGATGCCAGTGGCAAAGCCACAGCACGATGGCGAGCAGGCCGGCCACGGTGCCTAGCGCATTGGGCAGCAGCGACACGATTTGTGCAGCACACCAGCCAATGCCCGACACCATGCCGAACGATTTGAAGCCCGCCAGCGCCGGATTATGGCGCGCTTCTGCGCGCAGGGATTTCGCCACGTTCGCAACGATGAAGAAATCCTCGATGAAGTTGTACGGCAGCAGGAACATCAGCCATACGCTGTTGGGCGAGGCTGTGCGGGCAGCAGGGGAGATCCGCAGCAAGGCGCGCCGCAGATCGCGGGCGTAGCGGTACACCAGCCACAGGAAAGCCGCGACCGCCACGCCGCCGCCAATGGGGCCGAGCAGTTGTAATTCGGCCAGCATGCCGCCACCCGCCGCGGGGTTCAGCCACGGATAGACCAGGCCGATGGCAACGGGAATGCTCAGCAGGATCTTGATCAGGGTCAGCATGGATGCCGCGAGGCGTACAGGACATAGCCATGGCAGTGCCGCAACGGAATGGTTCCACGCCGCCGGCTGTCTCTGCCACTGAGTTCCCGCGAGGTTCTGCCAAAAAATTGCGCAGATGGTGTAGGCCGTGACAATGCAGCCAGTAGATATGACAACGGCACTGCTCATCAGGCAGCATCGCGACTCGGGATTGTTGAATCGACAGGAATAGAACCATGCATGTTGTGCTGCATATCCACGCGGTTGCCGAAGCGGTGGTGTCGTCGGGCGTCGTTGAGCTACCTATCGAGCAGGGGCCTGATCGTGAACCGCTGCGCGAAGCGCTCGGCCAGCAGGTGCTGGTCCGATTGATCGATGAACTGAGGGCGCGCACCCCGGATGATGCCGACGCGCGCTTGATTGAATTCAGTTTTGAGGTTGCGCTGCACGCCGATGATGGCGCCATCCAGCAGCAATGGTCGGAGCACGCCTTCTTCAATGAGGCCGCCCGCAACAATGCGCTGGTGCCGCAGTTGCTGGCTTATGTGGCGGCGTGTGCCGATGGCGCCCGGGGTGAGCGGATCTGGGCGGATTGCGAAACGCCGGCCGGTACGCACGCGATGAATGCGTTGTTGATGCTGGATCGCAAGTGGATACCCGCTTATATCGATTTCCTCACCAGTTGCGACCTCGATCATGAGGTGGATCAGGCGGGAGACCTTGATCTGGCCATTGAAACCTATGGCTGGCATACCGATACCTGCGCCTTGGCCGCTGCTCGTCTGGTGAGCTGCCATGGCCAATTTGGCGAAGAGCAATTCCAGGGTTGGCTTGAATCCCATCTTGGTGAGTATCTGGCCACGGGCGAAGGGAGCGCGGATTTTGCCAAGGCCATTCTCGCGGAATTCGAGCGTGATACCGAGCAGATGCGCCGTACCCTGGCACTGCCCCAGAATCAATGCCGGACCGAGCTCGATTTCTGGCTGTCTTTCGTGGCGCCGGCATTCGACACGGACACGTTCAAGGCGCTGCAGCGGCAAGTCCACGGCCGTTGGGAGCGCGCGCGGGATCCGGCTTAGCCCTGACCAGTAGCGCTGCTTGGGGGCGTTCCGGCGCTAGGGCTTGCGGTGCTGCGCTACCAGCGCCGCCATGGCCGTCGCCTGCGGCTCATCCTGGCCACGCAGGCCTTCGATCACGCCAAGCTGGTTGTCGCGCGGCTGATTCTGGCTGGCCTTCCACTTGCCCTGCAGCCGCGAGATCGAGATCTCGATGCCGACGATGGCGGGCAATAGCTTGTCGATGAAGCCCGCCGGTGCATCGGCCACCTGCCACGGCGTGGCAAACCCTGCTTCGTGCCGCGCCGTCAGCGCTTCCAGCTGTGCCCGCAGCCACGCCGCATCGTCGATCACGCGCAGTGTGCCGTAGGCGTGCACAGTCACGTAGTTCCAGGTTGGCACCACCTTGCCGCTCTCAGCCTTGCTCGGATACCAGGAGGGACTGATGTAGGCATCCGGCCCCTGGAAGATCACCAGTGCCTCCACCTGCGGATCGAAGCTGTGCCACAGCGGGTTCGCCCGCGCCACATGGCCGTGCAGCGTGCCCCACGGTCCGGCCGCCCGGTCGAGCTCCAGCGGGATGGGATTGGCGTCGAGGCCATTGGCGGTACAGACCACCAGGGTGCCGAGCGGCTGCGCGGTGATCAGCGCATGCATATCCTCGGTGCTGGGGGCGGCGAAGTGCGAGGGGGTGTACATCGAGGGTGAATCCAGGTGCAGGGGGATGGCATGAGCATGCCAGCCACGCCAGTTGGCGGCTAGGCTACCCGCGCCGCGATGGCCGCCAGCAGCATGGCAAGGCCGGAAAGGCTGAGCAGCGCCAACACGATCTGGCGGAAGCGCTGCTGGCTCAGGTGGCGGTACAGCCGCGCGCCCAACAGATGCGGCAGCAGCAAGGCCAGCGCGACGGCAGGCAGCAGCGAGGCGGTGTGGTTATCGATCACGCCGCTGGCGAGGTAGGCCGCCATGGTGATGCCAAGCGTCACCAGGTTGAAACGCTGGATGATGCTGCGCTGCTCATCCTTGTCGAGGCCGCGCAGCGTGCACCATAGCGTGGGGATCACCGCGGTGAGGCCGCCCAGCCCGCCCATGAAGCCACCAGCGGCGCCGGCCAGCCCATCGGCCACCCGGCCGCCACGCTGCAGCCGCGGCATGCGCCCGGCCAGCAGCATCACCGGGCACCACACGGTGAGGATCAGCCCGAGCAACAGCTTGAACAGGTTCGGGTCCAGCGCTGGCAGCAGCAGCACGCCCAGCGGGATGCCGATCACGCCGCCGAGCAGATACGGTGCGAGCGCGGACCAGGGCGCGCGACTACGCTCGGCCAAGGCGGCGATGCCCTGGCCGGTGAGCGAGCCGAACACCACCAGCACCGCGATCAGCCGCGGCTCCAGCCACCACACCCACAGTGACATCGACACCATGCCAAAGGCAAAGCCCGACAGGCCCTGCACGAAGCCCGCCGCGGCGGCACCGACCAGGATCAGCAACAGTTCATTGGGCATGGTCGGCTGTCGGAAATGAGGTGGAGGAAGGCAGACATTTCACCGCTGAGCCAAGGCCGCGAGGCGGGCGCCGGCCTGCGCCAGCGTCTCGTCCGTTTTGGCGAAGCAGAAGCGCACCAGGCGGCGTTGTGGCGGCTCGGCGTAGAAGGGCGAGAGTGGAATGGTGGCGACGCCGTGGGTTACCGTCAGCCAGTGGGCAAAAGCGAGATCGTTCAGATCCGGCCGGATGGCGCTGTAGTCGGCCAGCTGGAAGTAGCTGCCATGGCAGGGCAGCAAGGCGAAACCGGCGGCGATGAGGTGGCTGGCCAGCCGGTCGCGCTTGGCCTGATAGAAACCCGGCAACGCCTGCCAGTGTTGGGCATTGGCAAGATGGGCGGCGAGTGCGTGCTGCATGGGCGTGTTCACCGAGAACACCAGGAACTGGTGCAGCTTGCGCAGCTCCTCGGTCAGCGCTGGCGGCGCCACGCAGTAGCCTACTTTCCAGCCGGTGGCGTGGAAGGTCTTGCCGAATGAATACACGGCAAAGCTGCGGGCGCGCAGCGCCGGGTGTGCCAGGACGGAATGATGTGGCCGGTCATCGAACACCAGGTGTTCGTACACCTCGTCGGCCAGGATCATGAGATCGTGCCGCTCGGCGAGCCGGGAGAGTGCGTTTAGGTCGTCAACGGTGAGCACGCTGGTCGCGGGATTGTTCGGGTTGTTGACGATGATGAGCCGGGTGCGTGGCGTGATGGCGGCGGCAACCGCCTCCCAATCGACGGCGAAATCGGGCTGGCGCAACGGCACCCGCACGGCGCGCGCGCCCTGGGCGGTGATGGCGGGCACATAGCTGTCGTAACAGGGATCGAACACGATGGCTTCGTCGCTGGCATGCAGCACGGTGGCGATGGCGGTGTAGAGTGCCTGTGTTGCCCCGGCGGTGATGGTGATCTCGCGGTTGGGATCGACGACCAGGCCCTGGCATGCCAGCAGCTTGGCGGCGATGGCCTGGCGCAGCGCCGGCAGACCGGGCATCGCGGCGTACTGGTTGTGGCCGGCTGCCATGGCCTCGTTCGCACCGGCGAGCAGGGCGGGATCGACAGCGAAATCCGGGAAACCCTGCGACAGGTTGATCGCGCCATGCGCCTGCGCAAGCTGGCTCATTACGGTAAAGATGGTGGTGCCGACATCGGGCAGCTTGGAGCGCAGGGGCATGAGGCTGTTTGAGGAAGGATGAAAAGTGGCAAGCATACGGCCCGCCGATCGGGCCGTGGCATCGACAGTCAGTGCAGCCGTTGCGGGCAGTCGGCGCAGCGTGGCGCACCGATGCGCTCCAGCGTCTGCGTCAGCGCGCACACCGAGCGGCGGCAGGCGATGAAGCGCACATTCTGTTTCTCGGCCGCATCACGGTAGTTGCGCATCACGTTGTGGCCGAGGAAATCGGTGAACAGGATGACGATATCCATGCCCTTGATGCCATGGGGCGTGCGTTGGTGCGACGGGTTGCGTCCGGTCACGTGGTGGCCGATCCGGATGCCGTATTCGGCCAGGACCTGCGGTATGTTGCCGAGGGTATCGGCGCCGACGATATAGGCTTGCATCGTGTGCTCCTGCCGGCTTGAGGCCGGGACAAGCTCACGATAACAAGCAAATAATATCGTTAAAAATAATATAAATTTGTTTTGTTATTTCTTTTTGGAATTTTAAGTTTGCAGCAAAAAGCCCTGCGGCAGCAGGGCTTTGCTTTGCCATGAATCGGCTCAGGGTGCCGGGTTCGGGTGGTTGAGGTGGATCGCGTCGAGCTCGGTCAGGATCTCTTCGCCCAGCTTCACGCCGACGCTGTCGATGTTTTCCTTGAGCTGGTCGAGGTTGGTTGCGCCGATCAGGTTGCTGGCGGTGAACGGACGGCTGTTGACGAAGGCCAGTGCCAGTTGTGCCGGCGACAGGCCGTGCTTTCTTGCGAGATCGACATAGGCGCGCACGGCGGCCTCCGCCTGCGGCTTGGAATAGCGCACGAAGCGGTCGAACAGCGCCAGGCGCGAGCCGGCCGGACGGGCGCCGTCCAGGTATTTGCCGGTGAGCACACCGAAGGCCAGCGGCGAATAGGCCAGTAGCCCGATCTCTTCTCGGTGGCTGAATTCGGATAGCCCGATCTCGTAGGTGCGGTTCAGCAGGCTGTACGGGTTCTGGATCGACACGATGCGCGGCAGGCCCTGCGTTTCTGCGGCCTTCACGAACTGCGACAGACCCCACGGCGTTTCGTTGGAGACGCCGATGTGGCGCACCTTGCCGGCCTTGACGAAGTCGGCCAGCACCGACAGCGTTTCCTCGATCGCCACCGTCTCCTCGTGCTCGATCCACGGGTAGCCCAGGCGGCCGAAGGTGTTGGTGCTGCGGTCCGGCCAGTGCAATTGATAGAGGTCGACGTAATCGGTCTGCAGGCGGGTAAGGCTGTCGTGCAGCGCCTGGGTCAGGTTCTTGCGGTCATGCTTGGCTTCGCCACCCCGCAGATAGCGCGGCTGGTGCGGCTGGCGCTGCGGGCCGGCCGCCTTGGTGGCGATCACCACGTCGTCGCGGCGGCCGCGCTTGGCGAGCCAGGTGCCGATGTATTGCTCGGTGCGGCCCTGTGTTTCGGCTGTCGGCGGCACCGGGTACATCTCGGCGGTGTCGATCAGGTTGATGCCGCGCGAGACGGCGTAGTCGAGCTGCGCGTGCGCTTCGGCTTCGCTGTTCTGCTCGCCCCAGGTCATGGTGCCAAGGCCGATCAGGCTCACTTCCAGATCGGTCCGGCCTAGCTTGCGGTATTCCATGTTCGTCCTCGTGGTATGGATAAAGCCGGCCCGGCGCTCGACCACGGCCTTTCGGTGCGAAGGGCGTGGAGGGTGCGCCGGGGCCGACGTGTCACTTGGCTGCCTGGGCCAGCTCCTGGTCCGGCAGCAGCTCGTAGCGCTTGAGCAGGGTGCGCATCACATTGCGCGTCACCCCCAGGAGTTCGGCACTGCGCACTTGGTTGTAGCGGGTGTGCTGGTAAGCCGAGCGCACGATCAGCTCCTCAAGATCGTTGAAGAGCTGCTCGCCCGGCTGCGCGAACAGCTGGCGCAATTGTTGTTCGATGATGGCAAGCGGCGATTTGCCGGCATCGCTGCCGTCGCGGTGGAAGGCCACCGTCTCGCCGGTGAAGCGCAGGTGTTCGGGGCGGATCTCCTTGCCCGAGGACACCAGCAGCGCGAAATGGATCACGTTCTCCAGCTCGCGGATATTGCCCGGCCAGCCGTAGCGTTTCAGCGCCTCGGCGCTGGAATCGCTGATGTCGGGAATGGCGAGGCCGAGTTTCTGCGCATAGATGCCGAGGAAGTACTCGGCGAGCGGCAGGATGTCGCCCTGGCGCTGCCGCAGCGGCGGAATGGTGATGGCGACCACGTTCAGCCGGTAATAGAGATCCTGGCGGAAATGGCCGGCCTGCACCGCCTGCGCCAGGTCGACGTTGGTCGCGGCAACAAGGCGCACATCGATGGGCGTAGGCTTGCGTGCGCCGACACGCACCACCTCGCGCTCCTGCAGAACGCGCAGCAGCTTCACCTGCAGCGCCAGTGGCAGATCGCCGATCTCGTCGAGGAACAGCGTGCCGCCGTTGGCCGCCTCGAACCAGCCGGTACGGCTGCCGACGGCGCCGGTGTAGGCGCCGGCTTCGTGGCCGAACAGTTCGGCCTCGGCCAGGTTCTCGCTGATCGCGCCGCAGTTCACTGCCACGAAGGGACCGCGCCGACCGCTGATGTGATGCACATGGCGCGCCACTAGCTCCTTGCCGGTGCCGGTTTCGCCATGGATCAGCACTGGCGCTTCGGAGGGTGCCACGCGCTCCACGTCGGCCAGCACGCGGCGCGACTGCGGATCGGCGAACACCAGCGCCTTGGCGCGGATGGAAAGCGGGCTGTTCTTCTCCGAATCGGGAAAGGTCAGCAAGGGGGGGGAACTCGTCTCGGGCATGGGGGAAGCTCCGTCCGGAATGGGAAAACCCGGACGGCGTGGCCGTCCGGTCAATGGCCTGACGGTTTACAACGTGGCAATCGACACCTCGGTCGATTTGACGAAGGCGATGACCTCGCTGCCGGGCTTGAGATTCAGCTCCTTCACCGAGCGGGTGGTGATCACCGAGGTGACGATGCCGGCCGGGGTCGAGACATCGACTTCCGACAATACCGGGCCTTCGATGATTTCCTTGATTGTGCCGCGGAACTGGTTGCGTACATTGATGGACTTGATGCTCATGGTCGTGCTCCTGGTGGTTAGATGCTGATGCGTGCCGCGGCCACGCGGCGCGGCAATTCTTCGGGATGCAGTTGTACGCTGCCTGGGTTGGGCAGGTGGGCGACCAGGCGACCGATCGCCTGATGCAGCCGGGTATCGATGTCTTCTGCGAGCTGGTAGCTGCCATCGTCCTGCGCGGTGAAGTCGCGATCGGTGGCATACACGCCACCGACGATATGGCGCGCCTTCAGTGCGGACAGCACCGGCTGCAGCGCGTAATCGACGGCCAGCAGGTGGCTGGGGCTGCCGCCCGTAGCCAGGGCCAACGCGGCCTTCTGCTCCAGTGCGCGCTCGGGCAGGAGATCGAGCACCGCCTTGAGCGAGCCGGCGTAGGCGGCCTTGTAGACCGGGGTCGCGACGACGAAACCGTCAGCTTCGGCCACCGTTTCGGTGAAGCGCTTGATGGCCGGGCTGTCCCAGCGGGCATAGATCAGGTCGTCGCTGGGAAAGTCGCCCAGTGCAAACCACTGCAGCTCGACGCCGTAGCTGGCCAGCAGGGCACCGGCGCGCTGCAGCAGGGTGGTGGAACGGGAACGCTGGCCGGGGCTGCCGGCCAGCAAAACAACACGGGTCATGAGGGGAAGGGTCCTCGTCAAAGCATGGGAGGAAATATAAATCTGGTTTGATATTACTTTTAATACTTTATGATTCACCGCTTATAACCACGGCCCGCTATTGAGGCCTGGTGATGCGAATCTGACAGTGCGGCTTCCACCACTTGGGTGGGGGAATGATTTAGCAAGAAGCGGACCAGCGCATGCAGGCGCTGTAGCGCCGGGCTGTGGCGCTCGCAAGGCATGCTGAGCGTATTGCAAGTGGTTGATTTTGATCAGGACTGCTGGATTCGGTGCAGTTGATGCCGTGGTCCGGCAGCTGCGCCAAACGCAGCAGCGTGCACGTGGCACTGCTGCGCCGGCAGCAAGCGTGTCACCAGGCTTTTTCCTGGCTTGGCTGCGCATCCAAGCGCGGCGCGGGTTTGGACCCCATGGCACGGCTTGTGCTCGACCATCGGCATTCCACCCGCCATTGCGGAGGCAACATGTCCGGCCCCAGTCTTGCGCTCGATACCCCCGAACTTGCGCGGCATTACGAAGCCATCAGCCAGGAGCGCCAGTTCAAGGCCGGGCTGGAGTTGCTGGCGGCCCTGCGGCTGCGGCCCGGCGAGCACCTGCTCGATATCGGTTGCGGCACCGGCCTTCTGGCCGCGCGTGCCGCGGATACCGTCGGGCCCGGTGGCGCGGTGATTGCCATCGACCCGCTCGCCACCCGCATCGAGCTCGCCCAGCGCCGCAGCCGGCCCAACCTCACCTTCGCGGTAGGCAATGCCTATGCGCTACAGGCGTTCGAGCCGGCGTCGTTCGATGTGGTCTACCTCAATGCGGTGTTCCACTGGCTGGACGACAAGCCAGCGGCGCTGGCGCAGATCCATCGCGTGTTGCGCCCCGGCGGCCGCATCGGCATCGCCACTGGCTCGCGCGAGCATCCCGGCGTGCTGCAACGCGTGCGTGAGGAAGTGCTGACACGGCCCGAATATGCCGCCTACCCGCTGCGGGGGGCGGCCCAGCGCATCTGCGCGGCCGAATTGAGCGCCTTGCTGGCCCAGGCCGGCTACGCCGCGGCGCGCATCGACATCCAGCCCAACGACCAGATCCATGACGACGCCGAGGCGGCCATCGCCTTTGCCCAGGCCAGCTCGTTCGGCAACTTTCTCGGCCATCTGCCCGAACCGCTGCGCGCCCGTGCTCGCGACCAGATCCGCGTGGCGCTGGATCGGCAGCGGCAGGGGGGCGTGATTGCCCAGGAAGGCGCCCGTTTGTTTGCGATTGCCCTGCGGGCCTGACTGGCCTTCCATCCAAACCAAGGAGAACCCCATGACGACAAGCGCCGCGCGCCCTGATGTGCGCACCTTGCAGACCGATGTGCTGGTGATCGGCGGTGGTCCGGCCGGTTGTTGGGCTGCTTGGCGCGCCGCCGCATCCGGTGCCCGCGTGGTGCTGGCGGACAAGGGCTATGTCGGCACTTCGGGCGCAACGGCACCGTCGGGCACCGGCGTCTGGTACGTGCCGCCGGAAGCCGAGGCGCGCGAGGCCGCGCTCGCCAGCCGCGAGACCCTGGGGGGCCATCTTGCTGATCGCGAATGGGGTGAGCGCGTGCTCGACCAGACCTATGCCAACCTCGAGCAGGTGGCGCAATGGGGTTATCCGTTTCCGGTCGACGATGCGGGCCGCCAGCGGCGTACCTCGCTGCAGGGGCCGGAATACATGAAGCTGATGCGCAAGGTAGTGAAGCAGGCAAGCGTGAAGATCCTCGACCAAAGCCCGGCGCTGCAGCTGCTGCTCGACGACGAAGGCGCGGTGGTCGGTGCCGAAGGCGCGAGCCGGCAGGGCGACGCGGCCTGGCAGGTGCGTGCCGGCGCGGTTGTGTTGGCCACCGGCGGCTGCGCTTTTCTCTCCAATGCACTCGGCTGCAATGTGCTCACCGGTGATGGTTACTTGATGGCGGCAGAGGGCGGCGCAGAGCTGTCGGGCATGGAGTTCTCCAATGCCTATGGGCTCTCGCTCGCGTTCTCGTCGGTGACCAAGTCCGCGTTCTATCGCTGGGCTACCTTCCGCTATGGGGATGGCAGCGTGATCGAAGGCGCCGGCTCCAAGCAGGGGCGCAGCATCATCGCCCACCATCTGGAGGCGGGTACCCAGGTCTACGCGTTGCTTGATCTGGCGAACGAAGACGACCGCCGCTATGCGCGCAGCGCCCAGCCTAATTTCTTCCTGTCGTTCGACCGGGTCGGCATTGATCCCTTCACCCAGCAGTTCCCGGTCACGCTGCGGCTGGAAGGCACGGTACGCGGCACCGGCGGGCTGCGCCTCATCGATGCCGGTTGCGCTACCACGGTGCGTGGGCTCTATGCCGCCGGCGACGCGGCCACGCGCGAGCTGATCTGCGGCGGCTTCACTGGCGGTGGCAGCCACAACGCGGCCTGGGCCACCTCGTCCGGCTATTGGGCGGGAGAAGCAGCGGCCCGGTTCGCATTGGGCGAGGGCGCCGGGGCGTATGCGCGCTCCGCCATCGCTGCGGGCGGCGCCACTCAGTCCGGCGGCCGCGTGCTGGATGCACGGGAGCTGGTGCGCGCCGTGCAGCACGAGGTGCAGCCGTATTCCAAGAACCTGTTCCGCAGCGGCGCGGGGCTGGAGCGCTCGCTGACGCAGCTGGATGGCTACTGGCGCAGCCTGCGCCAGAGTGCGCCTTCCATCGATCCCATTGCGCGACAGCAGGAGCGCGAAGCGGCCGCCATGCTGGCCACTGCGCGCTGGATGTACCGCAGTGCACTGGCCCGCCCCGAGACGCGCGGCATGCACAAGCGGCTGGACCACACGGCGCAGGATCCGGCGCAGCAGCACTACATCCACAGTGGCGGCCTCGACCATGTATGGACGCGCAGCCATCGCGAACCATGGCACGTGGCGCCGCAAGCAGCGGAGGTAGCGGCATGATCGAGCTCGTCAGCGCCGAGCGCTGCATCAATTGCGATCTGTGCGTGCAAATCTGCCCGACCAATGTGTTCGACGTCGTGCCCGGCGACAACCCAGTGATCGCGCGCCAGCACGATTGCCAGACCTGCTTCATGTGCGAGGCCTATTGCCCGGTCGACGCGCTCTATGTGGCGCCGTTTGCCGAGCGTGTGATCAACGTGAGCGAACACGAACTGGAGCGCGATGCATTGCTGGGCAGTTACCGCCGTGCCATCGGCTGGAGCCCCGGCGCCCGCGCTGCGCCGGACCAGAGCTTCCGGCTGCTGCGGGGCGGCTGAGCGACACTGTCGAAACGGAGAAGCTGGGCACGTTTCATGGTTCTGTCATGCGGAGGTCCGCGTTTGACGCTATCGTGCGCGGCAACACCCTCGCTGGCCAGTACGCCCGCAACCTGGCCCTCCATGACAATGAACGCTCCCGAATCGCACCCACCCCTCGATACCCGGCCTGCCGCAGTTGGCTTCTGGCAGGCCTTCCTGTTCTGGCTGAAGCTCGGTTTCATCAGCTTTGGCGGGCCGGCGGGGCAGATCGCCATCATGCACCAGGAGCTGGTGGAGCGTCGGCGCTGGATCTCGGAGCGCCGTTTCCTGCACGCGCTCAACTACTGCATGGTGCTGCCCGGGCCAGAGGCGCAGCAGCTGGCCACCTATATCGGCTGGCTGATGCATCGCGGCTGGGGCGGCATCGTGGCAGGTGCCTTGTTTGTGCTGCCCTCGCTGTTCATCCTGATCGCGCTGTCGTGGGTGTATATCGCCTTCGGCAATGTGCCGCTGGTGGCGGGGCTGTTCTACGGTATCAAGCCGGCCGTGACCGCCATCGTGCTGCAGGCTGCGCATCGTATCGGCGGCCGCACGCTGAAGAACAAGGCGCTCTGGGCCGTTGCGGCGGCATCCTTCATCGCGATCTTCGTGCTCAATGTGCCGTTCCCGCTGATCGTGCTGGGTGCGGCCGCCATCGGGTACGTGGGCGGGCGGATCGCACCGGTGCATTTCCAGGCTGGTGGCGCTCACGGCAAGGCAGGCCAGGCCTGTGGCCCGGCCTTGATCGACGACGACACGCCTGCCCCGGCGCATGCGCGTTTTCGCTGGGCAGCGCTGGCACGCGTGCTGGCGGTGGGCGCGCTGCTCTGGGCACTGCCGATGGCACTGCTCAGTGCCACATTCGGCTGGCAGCACAGCTACACGCAGATGGGCTGGTTCTTCACCAAGGCGGCGCTGCTGACCTTTGGTGGCGCCTATGCCGTGCTGCCTTATGTGTATCAAGGGGCCGTCACGCATTATGGCTGGCTGACCCCGACGCAGATGATCGATGGCCTGGCGCTGGGCGAGACCACGCCGGGGCCGCTGATCATGGTGGTGGCCTTCGTCGGCTTCGTCGGTGGCTATGTCGGCGCCCATTTCGGTCCTGACCTTGCGTTTGTCGGCGGAGCGCTGGCGGCCGTGCTCGTTACCTGGTTCACCTTCCTGCCATCCTTCGTCTTCATCCTGGCGGGTGGGCCGCTGATCGAATCGACGCACGACGAGGTGAAGCTCACGGCGCCGCTGACGGCCATCACTGCGGCAGTGGTCGGGGTGATCGTCAACCTGGCGTTGTTCTTCGGCTACCACGTGCTGTGGCCGCAGGGCTTTGCCGGCAGGTTCGACTGGGCTGCGGCGCTGATCGCGCTGGCGGCTGCGGTGGCCCTGTTCCGCTACAAGCGCAATGTGATCCACGTGATCGCCGCCTGCGCGCTGGTTGGCCTGCTGCTGCGGTGGATGCAACTCGCCTGACACTGGCCGCAGCTGCCACTCATAGGCTGGTTGGCTCGTTTGTTTCTGTGCAAGTCGTTGAAAAAAAAGTATTTGTTATCGGGTTTGCTTCCGTTCGTGCGCCGGGGCACGAACGGTACTTTCGCCTGCTTTCAGGCGGTGCAATAGTGGCCCACGCCTTGCCGCCGAGATGTTTTGCGGCAGGCGCAAGGACGCGGCCCGTGCGACAGAGGCCGCGCAACATTCACTCGATTGAGCAGTAGGAGGAGATGAAATGGCATTCACCCGATCGGTCCTGCGCCGCGGCAACGCTGCGCTGGCCATCCTGAGCCTGCTTGCCGCCGTATGGGCACCTGCGGCGCTGGCCGCCGTGGCCTGGCAGGAAGGCAATACCTACACTGCTGGCAGCGTGGTCAGCTACAACGGCCACGATTACCAAGCGTTGGTTACCCATACCGCCTATGCCGGCGCGAACTGGAACCCGGCTGCAACTCCCACGCTGTGGAAGGATCTGGGTGTGACCAGCGGTGGCACGCCAACGCCGTCGCCGGCCACCCCGACCCCGCCAGGAGCCACACCTACGCCGGTATCGGCCACGCCGACCCCGGTCGTGGCTACCCCGACGCCGGGCCCGACCACCTGCTACGCCGTCTGGGGCAGCAGCACCGTCTACACCGGTGGCCAGCGCGTGACCTACAACGGCGTGAACTACGAAGCCAAGTGGTGGACGCAGGGCGACAATCCGGCGCAATCCGGTGACTGGGGCGTGTGGAAGAACATCGGCAACTGCGGCGGCGGTTCGCCCACCCCGAGCCCGACGCCCAAGCCGCCGACACCGACCCCAATCAGCCCGACCCCGACCGGCCCGACGCCCACGCCGACCCCGGTATCGCCGACGCCGGTCACCCCGCCACCGAGCGGCAACCTGCCCAAGCACCTGTTGGTGGGCTACTGGCACAACTTCCAGAACCCGTCCGGCCCCACCTTCCCGATCAGCCAGGTATCGGATGACTGGGACGTGATCGTGCTGTCCTTTGGCGAGAACGCCGGGGGTGGCACGGTGGCCTTCCACCTCGATCCGGCGGCCGGCAGCGAATCGCAGTTCATCGCCGACATCGCCGCCAAGCGGGCCAAGGGCAAGAAGGTGATCCTGTCGCTGGGTGGCCAGGATGGCTCGGTCACGCTCAACAACGATTCGGACGTGACCAACTTCGTCAACAGCCTCTACGGCATCATGACCAAGTACGGTCTCGACGGCATCGATCTCGATCTGGAAAGCGGCAGTGGCGTGAGCCAGGGCGCGCCGATCCAGGCCAACCTCGTGAAGGCGGTGAAGCAGCTCAAGGCCAAGGTCGGCAGCAACTTCTATCTATCGATGGCACCGGAGCACCCGTATGTGCAGGGTGGCTACGTCTCCTACGGCAGCATCTGGGGAGCCTATCTGCCTATCATCGACGGCCTGCGCGACGATCTGTCGGTGATCCATGTCCAGTACTACAACAACGGCGGCTTCACCTATACCGATGGCCGCGTGCTGAACGAGGGCACGGTGGACGCGCTGGTCGGTGGCTCGCTGATGCTGATCGAGGGCTTCAAGGTCAACTATGGCAATGGCTGGGAGTTCAAGGGCCTGCGCCCGGACCAGGTGGCGTTCGGCGTGCCGAGCGGCAGCCAGTCGGCCGGTCGTGGCTTCGTCACCGCGGCCGCGGTGAAGAACGCGCTCACCTGCCTGACTCAACTCGCGGGTTGCGACACGGTGAAGCCGAAGCAGGCCTATCCGAGCTATCGCGGCGTGATGACCTGGTCGATCAACTGGGACAAGCACGATGGCTACAACTTCTCGGTACCGGCCCGTTCGGCGCTGAACGCCTTGCCTTGATCCACCAGCAGGCAGAAAACCGGCGTGGGAGACCACGCCGGTTTTTCTTTTGATCGCTGCGCAAGCCTGGTTCTCGGGGCGCGCTCAGCGCCAGGCGTAACCCAAGCCCACGCCATAGGTCCACTGGTCACGATCACCCCGCTCGGTGACGATGGGGCTGGCGCCGGCATCGCCGGACAACCGCTGCAGGAAGGCCATGGCGCCGCCGTACCAGGACGGCGTGAGCTGCACGATCATCCCAAGCCAGCCATACCATTGCTGCAAGCCGCCGCCGGGTGTGTAGCCGGGCAGGCCGCTGGCGGCGGCATCGGCGTCGGTCACGCCGTAGTAGGTGCGGTTGAAGTCGGCGCTGACCCAGCTTGCGCCGAGCCCGCCGCCGACCATCACCCGTGGGCTGACTGGCAGCCACAGCGTGCCGGTGGCGGTGGCGCGGGCACCGCCGTAGACCACGCCGGCGTTGGTGAGTACCGCCACGCCGGCTCGCGCACGCCAGGGATAGCCGTCACGGTTGAGATATTCGTAGCCGACAAAGCCGCCGGCCTCCAGCGTGGTATCGATCTCGTGGATGCGCGCCACCACCTCGTCATCCACGTTCTCACGCCCCAAGCGCAGCGAGAGCGCGGGCCCCCATTGCCAGCCTTGGAGCTGGCCCAGGTTGTACTGGGCATAGGGGCCGTACAATTCCAGCAGGTGGCCGTCGGCCGTCACGTAGCGCAGGCCAGGTACCACACCGACCATCGTGTCGTTGCTGCCCGAGTAGTCCGAAGTCATGCCGACGCCGATGCCCGCGAGGTTGGGCAGGCTGCCGGGCAGATCAAGCGGCTGCGCAAGCAAAGGCGCGGAGAGCAGCAATGACAACCGGGGCAGGGCACGCAGCATGGCAGCTTCCTTGTCAGGGTTTGGCGTCAGATCTTTGCAAATATCAACTCATTCCGGCTTGCGCAATCTATGCATCCAGGATGGGACGATACTTGGTTTTTTAATAAGCAGCTGCCTATATTGGCCGGTATCGACCAGCCGCTTTGCCTGCGCAACCGCGCCGGTAGCGCTACGCGAAGACGACACCGATCTTCAGCATGCCGCACGATCCCGTTTCCAGCGCACATCCAATATCCCGCTCAGCCTGGCTCGCACCATCGCTGCGCATCGCAAGCGTGCAACGGGCTTCGCGTGGCAGCGTCCCGGATGCGCCGGCCGGCTTCTCAGGAGTCCATTCCATGTTCCGCCTCCCAATGCGCTTTCGCATGCTCTCAATGCTGGCCGCGATGCTGCTTCTTGCCGGCTGCGCCAGTACCCGGGTGACCAACCATTGGCGTGATCCGCAGTTTGCCGGACCACCGCCGCAGCGCGTGCTGGTGGTCGGCATCAGCGAGAGCGAAAGTGGCCGTCGCGTGTTCGAGGACAGCTTCGTCAATACCCTGCTGGCGGCGGGCACCCCGGCGCGGGCCAGCTATCCGCAGCTGCCGCAAACAGGGGCGATTCCCAAGGCACAACTGGTGGAAGCGATCCGGGCCAGCCAATCGCAGGCCGTGCTGGTGACGCGACTGCTGAAGACCGAGCGCCAGGTCGACGTCATCCCCGGGGCGCCGATGCCGGTGATGGGCGGCTTCTACGGCTGGTACGGCTCGGCCTGGGCGACCATGCCGCCGACGATTACCCAGTACGACGTCGTCACGCTGGAAACGACGCTCTGGGATGTAAAGGCCGAGAAGGCGATCTGGTCCGGACAAAGCGAAGGCTTTGCGCCGACCGACATCGCCAAGTTCTCGACCGGCCTTGCCCAGCAGCTGATCAAACAGATGCAGCAGGATGGCGTGCTGGCCAGCCAGTGATATGCCGTTTTCGTAGCAGTCAAGCGCGCGCTGCCTGTTGCCCAGGCTGCGATCTGATGCCGAATCCACCTGATGCGTGCCACGCCCTTGCAAGGACCACAGCATGAATACCCCCAGCCACCTTCGCGTCACCCTGCTTTGCGCCGCGCTGTGCTGCGGCCTGCCGGCAGCGGTGGTGTCGTCGCTGGTATTGGCAGCCGAGCAGGCTGCCGAAGCATCGGCGTCCGCCCATCCCTGGCCGCGCACTTTCACCATCGAAGGTCAGCAGCTCACGCTGCACCAGCCGCAGCTGGAGAGCTGGCAGGGCAATGTGCTCAAGGGCCGGCTGGCCGTGGCCGTAAAGACCGGCACGGTGAAGGACGACGCCGGCAAGGCGCATGACCAGCTGGTCTACGGCGTGCTGTGGTTTTCGGCCCGCAGCGAAACCGACAAGGCGGCCCGCGAGGTGGATCTCAAGGGCGTGACGGCGGACCGGGTAAGCTTTCCCACCGCCAAGGGTAGCGAGGCGCGCTACCTCGGCCTGATCCGCAAGATGCTGCCGGTGAGCACGCTGACGGTGGACCTCGACCAGCTGGAATCGGCGCTGGCCATCACGCAGAACACGCAGCAGCAGGCGGCGCAAGCGGTGAACAACACGCCGCCGCAGGTGTTGTTCTCGTTCGGCCCGGGCCTCTTGGTGCTGGTGGATGGCAAGCCGGTGTACAAGCCTGCCGGCGTGGCCGGTGTCGAGCGGGTAATCAACACCCGCTCGCTGTTGCTGCGCAGTGGCGGCAAACATTACCTGCGCTTTGCCGGCCGCTGGGCCGAGGCGGGCGCGCTGTCCGGCCCGTGGGCGCTGGCTGCCGATGTGCCCGCCGCACTCAACGAGGCGATGCAGCAGGCGGTGGCGGCGCATCTCGTGGACGTGCTCGACAAGCCAGCCGAGCCGTTGAAACAGGCGCTGGCAGCAGGCAAGGCGCCGGCCATCTTCGTCAGCGACGGCCCGGCCGAACTGATCGAGATCAACGGTGAGCCGCAGTTCGAGCCGCTCGCCGGCACACAGCTGAGCTATGTGGCCAACACGGGGGCTGATGTGTTCGTCGACCATGCCGACAACGACAACTGGTTCGTGCTGCTGTCCGGGCGCTGGTTCAGCGCCGCGTCGACCAAGGGGCCGTGGCGCCATGTCGAGGGCGGCAAGCTGCCGGCCGATTTCCTCAAGATCGCCAGCGACAGCCCCAAGGCCGCTGTGCTTGCCTCGATTCCGGGCACGCCGGAAGCACGTGAATCGCTGATTGCCAATGCAATCCCGCAGACGGCCACCGTACGCAAATCGCAGGCACACCTGAGTGTGAGTTACGATGGATCGCCGCAGTTCTCGCCGATCTCCGGCACCACGCTCGCCTATGCGGTCAATACCGCCGTGCCGGTGATCCGGCTCAGCAATACCGCCTACTACGCGGTGCAGAACGGCGTATGGTTCACCGCGCGCACGGCAACGGGGCCTTGGTCGGTGGCGATCAACGTGCCGGCCGTGATCTACACCATCCCCGCCACCTCGCCGGTGCATTACGTGACTTATGTCTACGTGTACGGCAGCAATGGTGACGAGGTCTACGTCGGCTACACCCCCGGCTATTACGGCACCGTGGTCAGCAACGGCGTGGTGGTGTACGGCACCGGCTATGTCTGCAATGCCTGGATCGGCGACGTATGGTACAGCTGCCCGGCCACCTATGGCTACGGTGTGGCCTTCGGCTGGGATGCCTGGGCCGGCTGGAGTTTCGGCTTTGCCTGGGGCATGGCGTGGGGTGCGGCCTGGTATGGTCCGTGGTGGGGTCCGTGGTACGGCCCCGGCTACTGGCCGGGCTACTGGGGCGGCGGCGTGGCGGTGACCAATGTCTACGGTCGCTGGGGCAATGTGGCCGCCAGCGGCGTGCGCGCGGCCTGGGCCGATCCGTGGAGCGGCAACTATGGTACCGGCGTGCGTGGTTCCTTCCACAACGATGCCACTGGCGGTCGTGGCTGGGGCTACGCTGGCTGGAACAGCAATGCCTACACCGGCACCACCACGGCGGCTGCGGGTGGCGTGCGCTACAACCCGGAAACGGGCCGCGTGGTTGGCGGCCATGGTGCTGCGGCCGGCAATGCCGATACCGGCAATGCGGCAGCCGCGGGTTCACGCGCCCAGGTGAATACCGAGACTGGCCGCGTCAGCCATGAATCCGGTGGCATGGTCCATACCGATGAAGGCACTACCGCAGGCGGGCGCTTCTCCACCAGTGGCAAGGCGGGCGATGCCACCGGCGCGGGCTATGTCCACCGCGATGCCGACACCGGCCAGATCAGCCACGGCGGTGTGATCCGCACCGACGATCACGTGTATGCCGGCAAGGATGGCAACGTCTACCAGTACACGCCCGGCCAGGGTTGGGAGCAGAAGACGCTGGGCGGCGCCACCCGTGACGTGGCACCAGCGTCCAGCGGGCTCGATACCGACCGGCTGGCGCGCGAGCGCGGTGCGGATCGCATCAACAACCGCAGTGTCCAGCCCAACCCGACCATCACCCGGCCCAACTTCGAGAACCACCAATTCAACCGCGGCAACTTCTCGCCGCGTTTCAGCGGGCGCATGGGTGGCGGCCGCTTCCGCCGTTGAGTTCACGCACCGAGGCCCGAATGCGCATCCGTTTCCCCACGTTGCTGTTGTCCGCGCTGTTGTTCGCCAGCCCGCTGGCGAACGCGGAAATCTCGTTCCGCGATAGCGAGGATGGCGGCTTTGACATGAGCGACTACCTGCTCAACCACAAGGGCTTCCTGCCGGTGCCGGTGGTGATCACGGAGCCCGCCATCGGTTACGGCGGTGGCGCCATGCTGCTGTTCTTCTCCGAATCGATGGCCGAGGCTGGCGAAAAGGCCAAGGAAACCGGCGTGATGCAACCACCCAACATCACCGGCGTGGGCGGCGCGGCCACCGACAACGGCACCTGGGGCGGTGGCATCTTCCACTTCCATACCTGGGGCGGCGATCGCTACCGCTACCTCGGCGCGCTCGGCAAGGTGAACCTGGAGACCGACTACTACGGCCTGTCCAGCCGGCCGCGCTCCTACCAGCTCAACGGTGTGGCGCTGGTGCAGCAGCTCCTGGTGCGGATCGGCGACAGCCACTGGTTTGCCGGCCCGCGTTATACCTATCTCGACGCCGAGACCAAGTTCACCGGCGAGCTTGCCACCGAGCTCGGCTTCCTCGATACCGACCGCCAGATCGGTAAAGCTGGCCTCGTGGTCGATTACGACAGCCGCGACAACATGTTCTTTCCCAGTCGCGGTGCCTATGCCGAGCTCGAGGCACAGATTGCGCGCGACTGGCTCGGCAGCTCGCAGGAGTTCGAGACCTATGCCGCGCGGGCCTACACCTGGATTCCGCTGGCCAAGGAATGGAACCTGGGGCTACGCATCGACGGCCGTGCCACCGAGGGGGACGTGCCGTTCTATGCCCAACCCTTCGTCTCGCTACGCGGGCTGTCCAAGGGGCGTTACCAGGATCAGTACGCGCTCACGGGCGAGGTGGAGGGGCGCTGGACCTTTACGCCGCGCTGGTCGGTGCTGGCCTTTGGCGGTATGGGCAAGGCCTGGGGGCGCTGGAAGGATCTTGGCGAGGCCGACGACGCCTGGGGTGCCGGGCTGGGCTTCCGTTACCTCATTGCGCGCAAGCTCGGCATCGCGGCCGGCATTGATGTCGCCAAGAGCGAGGACGACAACGCGTTCTACTTCCAGGTAGGCAGCGCCTGGCGCTGAGCGTTTGCATCCATGGCACAAGGCCCGCTGATGCGGGCCTTGTCGTTTTCCGGCGTGTTCAGAACGGCGCGTCGCCCAGGATGGTGGCGCGGTGCATCACGCGGCGGGCGGGCAGGTAGTCGGCGACTGCGTAGTGCTGGGTCACGCGGTTGTCCCAGAATGCCACGTCGTTCACCTGCCAGCGCCAGCGGACAGTGAATTCGGGGCGGGCGACGTGGGCATAGAGGAAGGCGAGT
Source organism: Chitinolyticbacter meiyuanensis (assembly GCF_008033135.1). Taxonomy (NCBI): domain Bacteria; kingdom Pseudomonadati; phylum Pseudomonadota; class Betaproteobacteria; order Neisseriales; family Chitinibacteraceae; genus Chitinolyticbacter; species Chitinolyticbacter meiyuanensis. The sequence continues at coordinate 2,877,545 of NZ_CP041335.1, read as the reverse complement.
AGCGCTTCCGATTCGCGCGGCGGCAGCTCGTTGATGCGCAGCGTGAAGCCTTCGTTGACGAACAGTGCCTTGCGCCCGGTCACCGGGTGGGTGCGGATCACCGGGTGCGACAGCGGCGGATGCCTGGCACGTGTCGCTTCCCACTGCGCGCGGCCCGCTTCCGAGATCGCATGGCGGCTGGCGGGAAAGGACTTGGCGAAGTCGTGCGTCGCCGTCAGGCCGTCGAGCAGTGCCTGCAAGCGCGGCGAGAGCGCATCGAAGGCGGCGGTGCCGCTGGACCAGAGCGTGTCGCCGCCGGTGGGGGGCAGTGTTTTGGCGGCGAGCACTGCGCCCAGCGGTGGCGTGGTGATGAAGGTGACGTCGGTATGCCAGTTGTCGTTGTCCGGCAGGTTATCGGCATGGGTATCCAGCACCAGGATCTGCGGCGTGTCCGGCACGTTCGGGTAGATCGGGTGGATATGCAGGTCGCCGAACTGGCGGGCGAAATCGCGCTGCTGCGTCGGCGTTACCGGCTGGTTGCGAAAGAACAGCACCTGGTGACGCAACAGTGCATCGTTCAGCGCGTCGCGGTTGGCATCGGATAGTGGCTCGGAGAGTTGCACGCCGTCGACGACGGCACCGATGGCGGGGCTGAGCGGGGTGATATCGAGTACGGACATGGATGTTCCTGAAAATCAGTGGGCCTGGCCGTGCCAGGGGGTAAGCCTGCGCTGCAGCGCGCGCAGCCCGAGCTCCAGCGCAAAGGCGATCACCGCGATCACGATGATGCCGAGCACCACCACGTCGGTGACGAGGAACTGCGCGGCCGACTGCACCATGAAGCCCAGGCCGCGGGTGGCGGCGACGAGCTCGGCGGCCACCAGCGTGGACCAGCCGGTACCCAGGCCGATGCGCACGCCGGTCAGGATGTCCGGCAGGGCGGATGGCAGGATCACGTGGCGGATCAGCTGCCAGCGGCTGGCGCCCAGCGACTGCGCAGCGCGCAGGCGGGCCTTGTCCACGCCGCGTACGCCGCTGGCGGTGGCGATGGCGATCGGCGCGAAGATGGCGAGATAGATCAGCAGCACCTTGGAGAGCTCGCCGATGCCGAACCAGATCACGATCAGCGGCAGGTAGGCGAGCGGCGGAATGGGGCGGTAGAACTCGATCAGCGGATCGAGTACGCCGCGCGCGGTGCGCGACAGCCCGATGGCGATGCCGATCGGCACGGCAAACAGCACGGCCGCAATCAGCGCGCTGACGATGCGAAAGGCGCTGGCGCCCAGGTGCTGCCACAAGGTGGCGTCCATATAGCCTTGCGTGGCGGTCTGCCACAGCTTGGCCAGTACCGCCTGCGGCGGTGGCAGAAACAGCGGCGCGACCAGGCCCGATGCGGCAGTGGCCCACCACAGCGCCAGCACCGTGGCGAGCGTGGCAAGGCTGATACGCAACGTGCCGCTGCGCTGCGGCGTGACCGGTTGCGGGTGTTCCGCGACCGGGAATTCATGTTCGCCCAAGGCGAGTTCGGCGGCGTTCATGCGGGGGCGCCCTCCAGGCTGTGACGATGGGCGAAGACCCGGGCGAGCACGTGTTCGCGAACGGCGATGAATTCAGGATCGGATTTCACGCTGCGCACCGGCTCGCCCGCGGCGTGGCGGCGGCCGAAATCGAGTGACAGCCGCTCGACGATGCGTCCCGGGCCGGGCGACATCAGCACCAGCTCGGTGGCAAGGAACACCGCTTCCTCGATGTCGTGCGTGATCAGGAACACGCGCTTGCCGGTTTCGCGCCAGATACGCAGCAGCAGCGCCTGCATCTGCTCGCGGATGAAGGCGTCGAGCGCGCCGAATGGCTCGTCCATCAACAAGAGCTGCGGATCGGCTGCCAGCGCGCGGGCAAGACCCACCCGCTGGCGCATGCCGCCAGAAAGTTGCCAGATGCGGCGCTCGGTGTGCTGGGCAAGGTCGACCTGCTGCAGCACCTGGCGCGCACGCGCTTCGCGTTCGCGTTGCGGCACGCCTTGCAGGCGCAGGCCAAAGGCCACGTTGTCGATCACGTTGAGCCAGGGCAGCAGCGCGTCGTCCTGGAATACCACACCGCGCTCGGCGCCGGGGCCTGTCACGGGCTTGCCGTCGAGCGTGATCTGGCCGCGACTGGGCGCGACGAAGCCGGCGATCAGGTTGAGCAGTGTGGTCTTGCCGCAGCCGGATGGACCCAGCGCGACCACCAGGTTTTCCGCTCCGACGGTCAGCGACACATCGGACAGCGCCGCAGTGGCTGCGCCGGGGTAGTGCACCGATACGCGATCGACGATCAGCGAGGACATGGTCTGCTCCTGCAAACGACAAAACCCGCTGCACCGGCAGGCGGTGCAGCGGTGAATGTGATGCCTTACTTCAGCGCCGCCTTGGCGTAGCGATTGCTCACGTATTCGGCGTAGCTCGGGTGTACTGCGTCGACCTTGCCCTGCTCCTTGAGGAAGGCCGAGGTATTGGCCAGCGCCTGCTCGGTGGACTTGGCGAGCAGCTGGGCCTGTTCGCTGGCCACCGGGTAGCGGTTGCCTTCCAGCAGGCTCGCCACTTCCTCGGGCTTGGAGCCGGTGATGCGGGCAATCTTCTCCACGTTGCCGGCGTTGCTGGCAAAGGCCTTGGGATTGGCGGCGTAGTCGGCATAGGCCTTGAGGGTGACGCGGGCGAACTGCTCGACGAACGCGGGGTTCTTCTCGGCGAAATCCTTGCGCACGATCCAGGCATCGAAGGTCGGCGCGCCCCACTTGGCGACGTCGGTCGAGCTGGTCAGCACCTTGCCGTTTTCCTTGGCGCGACCGAGGGCCGGATCCCACACATAGGCGGCGTCGATGTCGCCACGCTGCCAGGCTGCGGCGATCTCGGACGGACGCAGGTTGATGATCTGTACCTTGGACGGTGCGATCTTCCAGTGTTTGAGCGCGGCCAGCAGGCTGTAGTGCGTGGTCGAGACGAAGGGCACGGCGATCTTCTTGCCGGCGAGATCGGCCGGTTTGTTGATGCCGGTACCGTTGCGCACCACCAGCGCCTCGGCTGAACCGATCTGCGCGGCGATCAAGAAGGTCTGTACCGGCAGCGAGCGGCTGGCCGCCGCCGCCAAGGGGCTGGAGCCCACGTAGCCGATCTGCACATCCCCCGATGCGACGGCGGTGATCACCTCGGCGCCGCTTTCGAACTTGCGCCAGTTGATCTTGCTGGCGGTGGCCTTCTCGTAGGCGCCGTCGGCCTGCGCCACCTTGGCTGGCTCGACCGTGGTCTGGTAGGCGACGGTGACGTCATCGGCCTGCGCGGTCAGGGCGCCGGTCAGTGCCAGCGCCGGTAGCCAACGCGTGAAGGTATGCAAGGTGCTCATCGTATTGTTCTCCCATGTGGACTTGCCGCGATATGTGGCAAGGCGATGAGCAAATCTAACCGGTCGATGATTTGTTAAAAAGGAATATTAAATGATTTCAAAATAACAAATTTGAATTTAAGACGAGGGATGCTGGGCGGCTGCAAGCTGCTGTAGATAGGCCCAGGGATAGATGCCACGCTCGTGGCCATCGGCAAAGCGCAATTGCAGCGCGTAATGCCCCAGCGGCGCCAGCCCGGCCAGCATGGTTGCGGCGGGAATCGGCACGGCCTGGCCGCGCAGCGCGGCGGCACGGCAATCGGCGCAGCGGCAGGCGGCGCGCAGCGCCTGGGCGGAGAGCGTGGTGCTGCCGCCGGGCCAGACCAGAGTCAGCGCCTGCGGCGTGAGGCCAACCTCGATTGGCGTCATGCGGCGGCCAGCCGGCTGATGGCCAGGCGCGCCGCCTTGCGCACTTCCGGATCGGGATCGTCGGCGGCCACGTCGAGCGCGGCCTGGGCCGTAGGATCGCCGATCTCGCCGAGCGCGATGGCTGCTTCCTTGCGCAGGTTGCCGGCCGGGTGGGCGAGGCTAGCGATCAGTGCGGGCAGCGCGGCTGCGTCGCCAAGCAGGCCGAGCGCGCGCGCCGCCTTGATCCGTACCTGCCAGATATCGTGTTCCAGCGTGCCGATCAGCTGTATTACCGCACCGGCCAGCCGCAGCTTGCCCAGCGTGGTGGCCGCTTCCTCGCGCACCTGCCACTCCGCATCGCCCAGCGCGGCGAGCAGCGCGGGCGCCACCTGAGCATCAGCAGCGAAGCCGAGCGCACCAGTGGCGGCACGGCGTACTTCGGCATCGGCATCGCTCTGCGCCAGTTCGGCGAGCGCGGGCAGCGCCTCGGCCACCTTCAACCAGCCGAGCACGCCGACCGCCTCGCGGCGCACGCCGGGATGGGCGTGGAACAGCGACGCCTGCGCCGGCGTTTGCGCGGCTGGCAGCCGCAGCTCGCGCAGTGCTCGCAGCGCGGCGGCACGGGCATAGGCATCGGTGTGTTCCGCCCAGGCCAGCAGTGGTGTGCCGGCTGCCGGCGACTTGAGCTCGGACAGGCTCTGCGCGGCGGCGTCGCGTACGCCGGCGTCTTCGTCGAGCAGCCGTTCGGCCAGCGCGTGCGCTACGTAGACCTCGTCCCAGCCGGCCAGCAGTTGCGCCGCTTCGGCGCGCACGCGGGCATCGGCATCATTGAGGCCGGCGATCAAGAGCGGCAGGTGTGCTGGATCGCCCTCGTCGGCGAGCTCGATCAGCGCGATGCGCCGGGTGGCCGCGTCGATCGCGGCGAGACGCGGTGCCAGCGTGGCGAGGTCGGAATCGCCCAAGAGGGCGGTGTAGGTGTCGGTCATGGCGGGTCCGGTCAGATGGCAAATTGCAGCGTGCGCACGTCCGGGCCGCCCAGCGGCGTCAGCCGGGGCAGCGGCGGCACGGGTGCCTCGTGGTGCAGCAGCGCCAGGCAATGGCGCTTGAGCGCAATGAAGTCGGCGCTGGTCGACAGCGTCGCATCGCGCGGGCGGGCGAACGGCAGCCGCAGATCCTCGACGATGCGGCCCGGGCGCGGGCTCATTACCAGGATGCGATCGGCGAGGAACAGCGCCTCGTCGATATCGTGGGTGACGAACACCACGGTGGTGCGAAAGCGCGCCCAGACGTCGAGCAGCAGTTGCTGCATCTTCAGCCGGGTGAGCGCATCGAGCGCGCCGAACGGTTCATCCATCAGCAGTACGCGCGGTTGGCCAATCAGCACCCGGGCGATTTCCACCCGCTGCTGCATGCCGCCGGAAAGCTGCGACGGATAACGCTGCTCGAAACCGGCGAGCCCCACCAGCGCCAGCAGCTCCTGTGCGGCGGCGTGGCGTTCGGCGCGCTTGAGTCCGCGCATCTTGAGGCCAAAGGCCACGTTGTCGATCACGCGGCGCCACGGGAACAGCGTGTGGTGCTGGAATACCAAGCCCCGTTCGGGCGAGGGCCCGATGATGCTGGCGCCATCGACATGCAGCACGCCGGAGGCGGGCGCCAGGTGGCCGGCCAGTGCGCCGAGTAGCGTCGACTTGCCGCAGCCCGATGGCCCGAGCAGGCAGACGAACTCACCCGGCGCGATGTCGAGCGTGATGTCCTCGACGGTGGTGAAGGCATCGTTGCCGTGGCCGACGCGGATGACCACCTGGTCGAGCGCGATACGGCCTGCGGTGGTGGCGCGTGGCAGCGGGGCGTTCATCGCGTTGCTCCCTGCCAGGGCATGGCCAGCCGGCCAAGCGCGCGGATCAGCGCGCTGCTGCCCATGCCCAGCACGCCGATCAGCAGCATGCCGACCACGATGTTGGCGTAGTTCTGCAAGGTGTAGCTCTCCCAGGTGTAGTAGCCGATGCCGAACTGCCCCGAGATCATCTCGGCGGTGACAAGGCAAAACCAGCAGGTACCCATGCCGATGGCAAGGCCGGTGACGATGGCGGGTGCGGCGCCCGGCACGACCACTTCGGTGAACACGCGCCAGCGCCGTGCGCCCAGGCTGCGCGCCGAGGCGATGAGGCGCGCGTCGACCCCCTCCACGCCGTGGATGGTGGCAAGCAGGATGGGAAACAGCGCGCCGACAAAGGTGATGAACATCATCGAGGCCTCGGACGACGGAAACAGCAGCACCGACAGCGGAATCCACGCCACCGCCGGGATCGGTCGCAATACTTCCAGCGGTGGCAGCAGCGTGCCGCGTGCCCAGCCGAAGCGGCCGATGGCAAGGCCGAGCGCGATGCCGGCAATCGCTGCTGCGGCGAAACCCGCGAACACCCGGTAGAGGCTGTGCCCCAGGTGGAACAGCAGCTTGGGCGATTGCACCAGCTCCTGCCCGGCCTCCCAGACTTCGCGCGGCGACGGCGCGTTTGCAAAGGTGACGAGGCCCAGGTGCGGCTTGTAGGTGGCCAACAGGTGCCACAGCAGCACGCTGGCGAGCAGCGATGCGGCGGGCAGCACCCAAGAGGCAGGGTTCACGCGGAATGCATGCATCGCCCCGGCCTCAGTTGGTGGCCAGCTTGGCGGCCGGCTGGATGCTGGCGTAGTCGACCACCTTGGCGTTGTTGGCCTTGGCCCACGTTGCCGCCGCATCTTTCAGCAGGAAGGCGGCGAGCTGGCCCTTGCCGTCCTGGGCGAACCAGGCTTGGCGTGCCAAGAGCTTGATGCCGCTGCCGTAGTCCTGCGCATAGATCACGCGAATGCGCTTGCCGCCGGCCTCGATACGCTTGGCGTCGGCCACGGCCGATTCCAGCGTGGCGTAGTGGCGCACCTTGGGCTCACCCTCGATCCACACCTGGCCCAGGCGGCGGAAATCGGTGATCGGCTTGCCGGTGAGTGCGTCCTTGGCATTGAGCGGCAGCTTGTCGTAGTCCTTGAGCTGCGCCTCGTAGTCGAGCCCGGCCTGCTTGAAGGCGGCGCGCAGATAGCGGTCGTCGACAAAGCTCGCGACATCCAGATCGGCATCGGTGCGCTTGAGGTAACGCAGCGTCTCGATCGAGGTTTTCAGTGCCTGGCGGTATTCGGGCTTCCAGCTGAAATCGCGCGTCTGCAGGCCGAGCGGGCCGTGGAACAGGTAGGCCACTTCGGCCTCGATGCCGGTGGTCTTCTCGATCAGGTCGCTGTATTTCTCCGGCTCGGCGGCGAACAGCCGGTCGGCCTCGATCGCGGCGCGCAGGAAGGCGGTGACGACTTCCGGGTATTTCCTGGCGAACTCGGCATTGACCAGCGAGCCGTGGAAGGTCGGTGTCTTGGCTTGCGAGCCGTCGAAGATCTTGCGAGCAAAGCCGCGGTACGGGAACAGCTCGGCGAACGGCACGAAATCGGCGTGGGCGTCGATCTTGTTCGCCTGCAGCGCGGGCCCGGCCACTTCCGGCGCTTGGGTGATGATGGTGACGTCCTTTTCCGGATCGATGCCGTTGGCTTTGAGCGCGCGCAGCAGCATGCCGTGCGAGGTGGAGGCGAATGGCACCGAGATGGTCTTGCCGCGCAGCTCGGTGATGGACTGGATGGGCGATTCCTTGGGCACGACGATGCCGTTGCCGCTGCCTTGGGTGCTGCCCGACAGCACGGTGATGAACAGGCTCTTCTTGCCGGCCTTGTCAAAAGCGGCGCCGTTGAGCGAGCCGGGGAAATCGGCCATCGAGCCGATGTCGAGCTTGTCGGCGACCATCTCGTTGGTGAGCGGCGCGCCCGAGGTGAAGTTCTTCCACTGGATGTCGTACTGAGCATCCTTGTACTTGCCGTCGCGCGGCAGGTATTTCTCCAGGAGCTTCAGCTCGCGGATCAGCACGCCGCCGGTGGCGCAATTGATGGTGGTGTCCTGCGTGCCGATGGCGACGCGGATGGTTTCGGCGTGCACGAGGCCGGCGGTGAACAGGGCAAGCGCCAGTGCGCCGAGTTGATAGGTGAGTTTCATGGTGTATCTCCAGGTGGTTTTAGGTTTATTGGGTGAAGCCAAGGCGCCGCGTGGTTGCCCGAGGCCGCGAAAGCGCCGCGCAGGCAGTACAAACTGGTACGGCAAGCGGTGCTGACAAAGTCATCGGGCGATCACGTGGTGCCGTTAGCGCAGCAGGTAGGGGATGTCGACCTGCACCGCCCCAGTCGGGCAATCCTTCTCGCACGGCATGCAGTACCAGCATTCGTCGAAGGCCATGTAGGCCTTGCCACGGGTGAGGTCGATGGCCAGCACATCGAGCGGGCAGACGTCGACGCACACGGTGCAGCCCTTGTCGGCAATGCACTTTTCATCATCGATGCGCACCGGCACGCTGGTGCGCTGCTGGGCGAGGGAAAAGGTGGGAAAGCTCATGCCGGTACAGCCTCCTTCTTGATGCGAAGTTGTTGGTAAGCGGCGTGTTCGTCCCGATCCATCGCGATCACGTAGGGCTCAAGCGGCCGCTTGAAGCACGCCATCTCGCCGGCCGCGTTCTTGGAGAGCTGCACGTGCACGCGCCAATCGGCGTCGTTGCGCTCTGGGTAATCGACGCGGGCGTGATACAGGCCCCAGCGGCTTTCGGTGCGATAGAGCGAGGCGCGCGCGGCCATTTCGGCGCAATCGCGGATCGCGTGCACTTCCATCGCCCGCATCAGCTCGTGCGGATTGCGCGCGTGCAGCAGGTCGAGGTCATCGCGGATCGCCTGGAAGCGCTCCAGGCCGAGCTGCATCTTGCGGGTGACCTTGGGTGGCTGCAGGTAGTCGTTCACCATGCGGCGCAACTTGTATTCCACCTGCGCCGGCGGCAGGCCGGATTCGCGTAGCAGCGGCGCCCACACGCGCTGGCGCTCGGCCTCGATCTGGCTGGCGGCCACAGCGGCATGGCTGTGTGCCTGTGCATGCCGTGCCGCCGATTCACCGGCGAAGCGGCCATAGACGAAGGCGCCCAGCATGTAGTTGTGCGGCACACACGCCATGTCGCCGGCGGAATAGAGGCCCGGTACGGTGGTGGCGGCGTGTTCATCCACCCACACGCCGGAGGCCGAATGGCCGCTGCACAGGCCGATCTCGGAGATGTGCATCTCCACCATGCGCTCGCGGTAGTCCGTGCCGCGCCCGGCATGAAAGCGCCCACGGCTGGGGCGCTCGTTGGTGTGCAGGATGGTCTCGATGGTGCTGATGGTTTCCTCGGCCAGGTGATCCAGCTTGAGGAACACCGGGCCGTTGCCGCCGGAGAGTTCGTTGTGGAACTCCTGCATCATCTGGCCGGACCAGTAGTCGCACTCGATGAAGCGCTCGCCGCGGCTGTTGGTGGTGTAGCCGCCGAACGGGCCGGTGACGTAGGCGCAAGCCGGGCCGTTGTAATCCTTGATCAGCGGATTGATCTGGAAGCACTCGATGCCCGAGAGTTCGGCCCCGGCGTGGTAGGCCATGCTGTAGCCGTCGCCGGCATTGGTCGGGTTCTCGTAGGTGCCAAAGAGGTAGCCCGATGCCGGCAACCCCAGCCGCCCGGCCGCGCCGCAAGCGAGCACCACCGATTTGGCGCGCACCACATGGAAGTCGCCAGTGCGGCAGTCAAAAGCGAAGGTGCCGGCGATGCGACCGTCCTCGCCGACGATCAGTCGCGTGGCGACGAGGCGATTGGTGATCTCGACGCGGTTCTTCTTCAGCTGTCGGTACAGCACTTTCTTGATGTCGTGCCCTTCGGGCATGGGCAGCACATAGGTGCCCATGTGGTGCACCTTGCGCATCGCGTAGTCGCCGGTTTCGTCCTTCTCGAACTTCACACCCCAGCGATCGAGCTCCTCGATCATCGCGTAGCTGTTTTCTGCGTAGGCGAGGATGGTTTTCTGGTTGACGATGCCGTCGTTGGCCGCGGTGATCTCGCGCACGTACTGCTCGGGCGTGGCAAAGCCGGGGACCACGGCGTTGTTGAGGCCATCCATGCCCATGGAGATGGCGCCGCTGCGCTTCACGTGCGCCTTTTCCAGCAATAGCACCTTGAGGTCGGGGTCGGCCTGCTTGGCCTTGACCGCAGCCATCGGCCCGGCCGTGCCGCCGCCGATGACGAGGACATCAACCTCGCGTTCGATTGTGTTCATTGAATGGATCCTTGGGAGCGGGTCATGCCGGCCTCGTGTGGTCCGAGGTGCAGGTGCAACGCGGATGTAACGAAGCTAGATAAGAAGGTGACGTGCGAATGGCACCTGTTTCGGCATGCCGGGTAGAGTGGGATGCCCGCAGCGGGGCGGGCGATGGCGATTGCACGCGTCATCGCGCAATCCTCAGCCGGAACTGGAAGTTGTCGGAGCGGCAGTACAGGTATTCGAAATCGATCGGCGTGCCGGTACGGTCGTGCGTCAGGCGTTCGATACGCAACAGCGGCTGGCCGGCAGGCAGTTCCAGCAGCGCGGCGATTTCCGGGGCGGGCAAGTGCGCATCGATGGCAAGATCGGCATGGCCCAGCGCGATGCCGTAGTCGTTTTCCAGGATCACGAACACGTCGCGTGTAGCGAGATCCTCACGCGCCAAGCGCTCGCCGATATGGGGCGCCAGATAAGTCACGTCGAGCGACACCGGTTCGCGATTCAGCAGCCGCACCCGACGTAGTTCTGTGACCGGCGAACCGACCGGCAAGCGCAGCCGTTCCGCAATGGTGTCGTCAACCGCCAGCGTGTGGATGCTCAGCAGTCGGTTGTAGATTTCATGGCCATGCTCGCGCATGGCCTCGGCAAAGCCCTGCAACCGGGCCAACTGCTGGAACGGCTTGGGTTTGGAAACGAACGCCCCCTTGCCCGGCACCTTGAACAGCACGCCTTCCTTCTCCAGCTCCCCCAGCGCCTGACGCACCGTGATACGGCTGACGCTGTACTGCGTCATCAGATCGCTTTCGGACGGCAACCGCTCATGTGCCGCATAGGCCCCCCCATGGATGCGCTGGCGCAGCTCATCGCGGATGCGGCCATAGATAGGCTGGGAGGCTTGGAGCAGGGTATGGGGCATGGCACAAGCAACTCGTTATGACAGGTCATGAATTGCAAGGGGCGTGCCAAGCGGTGCGTATTGATTTTTATTGAATGTATTATTTTGTTTTAAAAGGGGAATTTACGATAACCCTTCGGAGCCTTTCGTGATCAATCTGGTTTTTTTGTTGGTGATTAACCAGCAACAAGCCCAGCAAAGTGTTGATATGTCAGCACTGAGTACGGGTTCGCAAGCTGGGCTACCGTGGTGATCTGGAAGGAAGACGGCGGCGTGCTCGGGGTCTGATCGAGTCACTGACGCAGGACCAGGCCGCGTTGCGCGGCCTAGTGATGAACAAAGCCGCCCTTCGGGGCGGCTTTGTCATTGTTGTCTTTGAGGGGGGATGCTGGCTTAAAGCGCGATGTGGCGAGCTCAAGCCCATCTCTTTTAGGTCGTCTGATCGAGCCCCCCACTGCTTCCACGCCGATGCTATTGCCATGTTCCGTTGCGGTTCAGGGGTTTAGCGGATTGGGCGGAAGAATTTTGCGGGGAGGTGTTGACGGGTGTGTGGGAGGGCCGTATAGTTCGGCTTCTTCGCTGCTGACACAGCAACGAAACAAGCGAAACGAAGAGTTTAGCAGGTTTCGGCGGTGCAGCGGTTCTGATCTTTAACAAAATACAGCCGATGCGTGTGAGTGCTTGGTGGGAAACCAACAAGTGCTCGCACGAGACGAAAGAAAATCATCTTCGGATGATTCCTTGAGTTAAGTACGAGCCAAAGTACTAAAGCTAAGTGATTAAACAAAAGAGTTTGATCCTGGCTCAGATTGAACGCTGGCGGCATGCTTTACACATGCAAGTCGAACGGTAACAGGGACTTCGGTCCGCTGACGAGTGGCGAACGGGTGAGTAATACATCGGAACGTGCCTATTAGTGGGGGATAGCCCGGCGAAAGCCGGATTAATACCGCATACGCCCTGAGGGGGAAAGTGGGGGATCGCAAGACCTCACGCTATTAGAGCGGCCGATGGCTGATTAGCTAGTTGGTAGGGTAAAGGCCTACCAAGGCGACGATCAGTAGCGGGTCTGAGAGGACGACCCGCCACACTGGGACTGAGACACGGCCCAGACTCCTACGGGAGGCAGCAGTGGGGAATCTTGGACAATGGGCGCAAGCCTGATCCAGCAATGCCGCGTGGGTGAAGAAGGCCTTCGGGTTGTAAAGCCCTTTTGTCAGGGAGCAAATCCTTGGAGCTAATATCTCCCGGGGATGAGAGTACCTGAAGAATAAGGACCGGCTAACTACGTGCCAGCAGCCGCGGTAATACGTAGGGTCCAAGCGTTAATCGGAATTACTGGGCGTAAAGCGTGCGCAGGTGGCTTGTTAAGAGCGATGTGAAATCCCCGGGCTCAACCTGGGAACTGCATTGCTGACTGGCTCGCTAGAGTGCGGCAGAGGGGGGTGGAATTCCACGTGTAGCAGTGAAATGCGTAGAGATGTGGAGGAACACCGATGGCGAAGGCAACCCCCTGGGCTGACACTGACACTCATGCACGAAAGCGTGGGGAGCAAACAGGATTAGATACCCTGGTAGTCCACGCCCTAAACGATGTCTACTAGTTGTTGGGGATTTCGATCCTTAGTAACGCAGCTAACGCGTGAAGTAGACCGCCTGGGGAGTACGGTCGCAAGATTAAAACTCAAAGGAATTGACGGGGGCCCGCACAAGCGGTGGATGATGTGGATTAATTCGATGCAACGCGAAAAACCTTACCTGGTCTTGACATGTACGGAACCCTTTAGAGATAGAGGGGTGCCTTCGGGAGCCGTAACACAGGTGCTGCATGGCTGTCGTCAGCTCGTGTCGTGAGATGTTGGGTTAAGTCCCGCAACGAGCGCAACCCTTGTCCTTAGTTGCTACCATTCAGTTGAGCACTTTAAGGAGACTGCCGGTGACAAACCGGAGGAAGGTGGGGATGACGTCAAGTCCTCATGGCCCTTATGACCAGGGCTTCACACGTCATACAATGGTCGGTACAGAGGGTCGCCAACCCGCGAGGGGGAGCCAATCTCATAAAACCGATCGTAGTCCGGATTGCACTCTGCAACTCGAGTGCATGAAGTCGGAATCGCTAGTAATCGCGGATCAGCATGTCGCGGTGAATACGTTCCCGGGCCTTGTACACACCGCCCGTCACACCATGGGAGTGGGTTCTACCAGAAGTAGCTAGGCTAACCGCAAGGAGGCCGGTTACCACGGTAGGATTCATGACTGGGGTGAAGTCGTAACAAGGTAGCCGTAGGGGAACCTGCGGCTGGATCACCTCCTTTCAAGAGCAAGGTTCTCTTGCCAAGTACTCACACTCATCGGCTGTAAGTTGAAGATACGGAGAACTGGGTCATGTAGATGACCCGGGGAAGAAACTGGGTCAGTCGCTCAGCCGGCGTAGATTATCTAAATGATGATGGCGCGGGTGGCGTGAATGGTCTGGTGGAAGAAAACTGGGTCAGTAGCTCAGTCGGTTAGAGCACCGTCTTGATAAGGCGGGGGTCATAGGTTCGATTCCTATCTGACCCACCATTTACCGCTTGGTGGATGGGAAGACAGTTTGATCCGATGGGGGCATAGCTCAGTTGGGAGAGCACCTGCTTTGCAAGCAGGGGGTCGTCGGTTCGATCCCGTCTGCCTCCACCAACACCGAATGTCTGGAAGGATTCAGAAGCAAAGTCATTGCAAGATGCAGTGGGTTTGCTTCTGACTGCTTCAGTTGGACGAGTATTAAACTCTGTATCTGATCTTTAACAAGATAGAAGAAGCAAGACTCAAATTTGTTTTAATTGGGTTTGATTGTATCGAGTTCTGAATTCGACAAGTCGAAGGATTCAGACGTCGCAAACACTGTAATCAAGAACACATCGTGTTTGAGGTTATAGGATCAAGCGAATAAGTGCATCTGGTGGATGCCTTGGCGATCACAGGCGATGAAGGACGCGGCAGCCTGCGAAAAGCTGCGGGGAGCTGGCAAACGAGCTTTGATCCGCAGATGTCCGAATGGGGAAACCCACCTCTTTTGAGGTATCCATGACTGAATACATAGGTCATGTGAAGCGAACCAGGGGAACTGAAACATCTAAGTACCCTGAGGAAAAGAAATCAACCGAGATTCCCAAAGTAGTGGCGAGCGAAATGGGAAGAGCCTGTATGTGATAGTCATTGTTTTAGTGGAATGGTATGGAAAGGCCAGCGATAGTGGGTGATAGCCCCGTACACGAAAAGACAATGGTGGTACTGAGCATACGACAAGTAAGGCGGGACACGCGAAATCCTGTCCGAAGATGGGGGGACCATCCTCCAAGGCTAAATACTCGTGATCGACCGATAGTGAACCAGTACCGTGAGGGAAAGGCGAAAAGAACCCCGGGAGGGGAGTGAAATAGAACCTGAAACCGGATGCATACAAACAGTGGGAGCCCCCTCGTGGGGTGACTGCGTACCTTTTGTATAATGGGTCAGCGACTTACGTTCAGTAGCGAGCTTAACCGAATAGGGGAGGCGTAGGGAAACCGAGTCCGAATAGGGCGTTTAGTTGCTGGGCGTAGACCCGAAACCAGGTGATCTATCCATGGCCAGGATGAAGGTGCGGTAACACGCACTGGAGGTCCGAACCCACTAGTGTTGCAAAACTAGGGGATGAGCTGTGGATAGGGGTGAAAGGCTAAACAAACCTGGAAATAGCTGGTTCTCCCCGAAAACTATTTAGGTAGTGCCTCAAGTATCACTAACGGGGGTAAAGCACTGTTATGGCTAGGGGGTCATCGCGACTTACCAAACCATGGCAAACTCTGAATACCGTTAAGTGCGAGCTTGGGAGACAGACATCGGGTGCTAACGTCCGGTGTCAAGAGGGAAACAACCCAGACCGCCGTCTAAGGTCCCAAATGCTAGATTAAGTGGAAAACGAGGTGGGAAGGCATAGACAGCCAGGATGTTGGCTTAGAAGCAGCCATCATTTAAAGAAAGCGTAATAGCTCACTGGTCGAGTCGTCCTGCGCGGAAGATGTAACGGGGCTCAAATCTAGAACCGAAGACGCGGATGTATCTTTGATACATGGTAGGGGAGCGTTCCGTAGGCCTGTGAAGGTGGCTTGTAAAGGCTGCTGGAGGTATCGGAAGTGCGAATGCTGACATGAGTAGCGTTAAAACGGGTGAAAAGCCCGTTCGCCGAAAGCCCAAGGTTTCCTACGCAACGTTAATCGGCGTAGGGTGAGTCGGCCCCTAAGGCGAGGCTGAAAAGCGTAGTCGATGGGAAACAGGTTAATATTCCTGTACCGATTCTGAGTGCGATGTGGGGACGGAGAAAGGTAGGTCAGCCGGGTGTTGGATGTCCCGGTTTAAGCGTGTAGGTGGGGGATTTAGGCAAATCCGGATCCCTGTTAACACTGAGGCGTGATGACGAGGTCTCATTGAGACCGAAGTGATTGATCCTATGCTTCCAGGAAAAGCCACTAAGCTTCAGCTCAGAATTGACCGTACCGCAAACCGACACTGGTGGGCAGGATGAGAATTCTAAGGCGCTTGAGAGAACTCAGGAGAAGGAACTCGGCAAATTGACACCGTAACTTCGGGAGAAGGTGTGCCACTGTAGGGTGAAGCGACTTGCTCGTGGAGCTCGAAGTGGTTGCAGTGAAAAGGTGGCTGCGACTGTTTATCAAAAACACAGCACTCTGCTAACACGAAAGTGGACGTATAGGGTGTGACGCCTGCCCGGTGCCGGAAGGTTAAGTGATGGGGTGCAAGCTCTTGATCGAAGCCCCGGTAAACGGCGGCCGTAACTATAACGGTCCTAAGGTAGCGAAATTCCTTGTCGGGTAAGTTCCGACCCGCACGAATGGCGTAACGATGGCCACACTGTCTCCTCCTGAGACTCAGCGAAGTTGAAATGTTTGTGAAGATGCAATCTCCCCGCTGCTAGACGGAAAGACCCCGTGAACCTTTACTGTAGCTTTGCATTGGACTTTGAACGGACTTGTGTAGGATAGGTGGGAGGCTTTGAAGTGGTGACGCTAGTTGCCATGGAGCCGTCCTTGAAATACCACCCTGGTGCGTTTGAGGTTCTAACCTAGGTCCATCATCTGGATCGGGGACCGTGCATGGTAGGCAGTTTGACTGGGGCGGTCTCCTCCCAAAGTGTAACGGAGGAGCTCGAAGGTCACCTAGGTACGGTCGGACATCGTACTGATAGTGTAATGGCACAAGGTGGCTTGACTGCGAGACCGACAAGTCGAGCAGGTGCGAAAGCAGGACATAGTGATCCGGTGGTTCTGTATGGAAGGGCCATCGCTCAACGGATAAAAGGTACTCCGGGGATAACAGGCTGATTCCGCCCAAGAGTTCACATCGACGGCGGAGTTTGGCACCTCGATGTCGGCTCATCACATCCTGGGGCTGTAGCCGGTCCCAAGGGTATGGCTGTTCGCCATTTAAAGTGGTACGTGAGCTGGGTTCAAAACGTCGTGAGACAGTTTGGTCCCTATCTGCAGTGGGCGTTGGAAGTTTGAGGGGGGCTGCTCCTAGTACGAGAGGACCGGAGTGGACGCACCTCTGGTGTACCGGTTATCACGCCAGTGGTATCGCCGGGTAGCTAAGTGCGGAAGAGATAAGCGCTGAAAGCATCTAAGCGCGAAACTTGCCCCAAGATGAGACTTCCCTGGGAACTTGATTCCCCTGAAGGGTCGTTCGAGACCAGGACGTTGATAGGTCAGGTGTGGAAGCGCAGTAATGCGTTAAGCTAACTGATACTAATTGCCCGTGAGGCTTGATCCTATAACCTGAGCCGCGATGGTTCGGGTGTTGTGACGAGACTCGATACAAACCCTGAACAAATTTGAGTGTGGTGTGGTGAGGGACGCGAATGCGGACACAAGCCAGGCCATGAAGTAGTGCTTCTTCTATCGAATTCAGCGAAACGATAACAGTCGTAACGCAACCAGTTACGTCTGGCGACCATAGCGAGTTGGCCCCACGCCTTCCCATCCCGAACAGGACCGTGAAACGACTTAGCGCCGATGATAGTGCGGATTCCCGTGTGAAAGTAGGTCATCGCCAGACTCCCCATCGAACCCCCTGATGCCGCGCATCAGGGGGTTTTTGTTTGGAGTGGGGCTGAGCCCTGGGGGGGCGGCAGGGACGGTGGTGTCGACTGGCTAGGTATTTATCTGGAGCAAGCACGTGCACTTGGTAACGAATCGTCAATTGGGCTTGGTTCTGATGCATGCCACTACACAAGCGCTAACTCTTTGAATTAAAATCGCATCCAGTCCAGCGGGCATGCCAAGGCGGCATGCCCGCACTGTTTTTGTTTGCCGCCGGCCATAGGATCGGAACGGTTTTGTGTTGGAGCATTTGATGTCTACTCCCCGGGTTGGGTTTGTCTCCCTTGGCTGTCCAAAGGCGCTGGTCGATAGCGAGCAGATCATCACTCAGTTGCGCGCTGAGGGTTACGAGATTTCGCCGTCGTACGACGATGCCGACCTCGTTGTCGTCAACACCTGTGGCTTCATCGACTCTGCGGTGCAGGAGTCGCTCGATGCGATCGGCGAAGCGCTGGCCGAGAATGGCAAGGTGATTGTCACCGGCTGTCTGGGCAGCAAGGAAGATGGCAACCTGATTCGCGAGGTGCATCCCAAGGTGCTGGCCGTGACTGGGGCACATGCGCGTGATGAAGTGATGAATCATGTGCATCAGCACCTGCCCAAGCCGCATGACCCCTTTATCGATTTGGTGCCGCCGGCGGGGGTCAAGCTCACGCCCAAGCACTATGCGTATCTGAAGATTTCCGAGGGCTGTAATCATCGCTGCACCTTCTGCATCATCCCGTCGATGCGTGGAGATCTCGTCAGCCGGCCGATTCACGATGTGCTGAAAGAGGCCGAAAACCTGGCTAAATCGGGTGTGAAGGAGCTGTTGGTCATCTCGCAGGACACCAGTGCCTACGGCGTCGACGTCAAATACAAGACCGGTTTCCACAACGGCCGGCCGGTAAAGACGCGGATGACCGAGCTGTGCGAGGAACTGGGCAAGCTCGGCATCTGGGCGCGGTTGCACTACGTCTATCCGTACCCGCACGTCAACGAAGTGATCCCATTGATGGCGGCGGGCAAGATCGTGCCTTACCTCGATATTCCGTTCCAGCACGCCAGTCAGCGTGTGCTGAAGCTGATGAAGCGGCCAGCCAACAGCGCCAATGTGCTCGAGCGTATCAAGGCGTGGCGGGCCATATGCCCGGATCTGACCATCCGCTCGACCTTCATCGTCGGCTTCCCCGGCGAAACTGAAGCGGATTTCGAGGAGCTGTTGGCATTTCTTGACGAAGCCCAGCTCGATCGCGTCGGCTGTTTTACCTATTCGCCGGTCGACGGTGCCACGGCCAACGATCTGCCGGATCCGGTGCCGGCGGATGTGGCGGAGGAGCGCAAGCGCCGCTTCATGGAAAAGCAGGCTGCCATTTCTGCTGCGCGACTGCAGAGCAAGATCGGCCGCGAGCTGGTGGTGCTGGTCGACGAGATCGACGAGCAGGGCGCTGTTGCACGTACCCAGGCCGATGCGCCGGAAATCGATGGTCTCGTGTATTTCGACCCGGCGCCCGGCGTGCAGCCCGGTGATTTCGTGACCGTGCGCATCACCGATGCGGACGAGCATGATCTGTGGGCTGAGCAGCGCTGAAGCGTCGCCATGGATACGTCATATGAGCGCCGCTTTGGCGGCATCGCCCGTTTGTATGGGCGTGATGCGCTGACGCGTTTTCGCAATGCGCATGTCTGCGTGATCGGCGTCGGTGGCGTTGGCTCTTGGGCGGCGGAGGCCTTGGCGCGGTCCGGGGTGGGCGAAATCACGCTGATCGATCTTGACGATATCTGCGTGTCGAACACCAACCGGCAATTGCCGGCGCTCGACGGCCATTATGGTCGTGCCAAGGTCAATGTACTGGCCGAACGCATGCACGCGATCAACCCCGAGTGCAAGGTGCATGCTGTTGAGGACTTCGTCGTCGAGGACAGCTTGGCTGGCTATCTTGGGCGCCATTACGACTATGTGATCGATGCCATCGATTCCGTGCGCATCAAGGCGCAGATCATTGCCTGGTGTCGGCGCAACAAGGTGAAGCTGCTGATCACTGGCGGCGCTGGTGGCCAGATCGACCCTACCCAGATCCGGATCGACGATCTGGCGCGCACTACGCAGGATCCACTGGCTTCCAAGGTACGTTCACTGCTGCGGCGTGAATTCGGTTTCCCGAAAGGTGACAAGAAATTCGGCATCGAATGTGTCTACTCGACCGAGCCGCTGGTCTATCCGCAGCCCGATGGTTCGGTATGCGGCCATAAGCCGGGCGGTGAGGCGGCCACGCGGATGGATTGCGAGGGGGGCTTTGGTGCCAGCGTCACGGTCACCGGCAGCTTCGGCTTTGCCGCGGTCGCCCGGGTATTGCGCAAGCTGGCGACGAGCGAGCAACAGTAAATCCGTTGGTTTGCCTCAGCGGTGAAGCAGGTGCAACACCCGATCCGGGGAGGCGCGGCTGATCAGCGGAACGAGGCGAAGTGATCCAGGTCCTGCTGCAGGCTGTAGAGCACGCCGGCCTCGATGGTGCCGTAGAGACGGGCCAGAAAATCGTTGGCGGTGTTGAGCAGCAGATTGCGATCGCGACTAGGCACTGTGTCGGCTTTCAGGTGACGCACGATGGCGTGGGTGGCCGACAGCATGAGGCGGTGGTTGTGCGTACGTCTTGCCACTTCGACCAGGCGCTCGACGGCTTCGGCATGGCGCTCGGCCAGCATCAGCTGCACGCCCAGCTTGTTGATGTCGGCAATATCGCTGCCGAGCTTCTGTAGATACTCCGCCCAAGCCTGGCGTTGACCTGCGGCGCCTTCCAGCAAACCGGAAATGTACTTGCTGGTGATGAAGCGCTCACCCAGCGGTTTCAGCCAGCGGTAGGGTGCAGCCAGTGGATTGGCTTGTTCCCCGGCAAGGCTGGGCGGGCAAATGAAATCGGCGGTCATGATGGCGCTGACGGCCAGTTCCAGCGTGAATTCGGCGTCCTGGGCCAAGCGCTCCAGCGCGTCCAGATCGGATGCCTTGCCGGAGTACAGCGAGGCAGCCAGCGTGCCGACCACCTCGGCGGCGAAGCTCTCCTTGCGCTTGGCCACTTCGTTGAGCATGCGCAGGTAGCGATCGGCATCGCTATGCGCGCCGTCGCGCTTGGCCGCCAAGGCGAGCTGCAGCACCGTTTCTGGCGCCAACGCCGACGAGTTGCCGCCCTGGTTCACTGCGCGCTCCAACAGCGCGCGTGCCTTGGCCGGCTGGCCCAGCATGCTGGCGAGGTTGCCGGCCTTCTGCAGCCGGGTCACGTTGTTGGGGGCGATCGACAGGCATTGCTCGTAGACCGCCATCGCTTCTTCGAGCCGGCCATCGGCCATATACAGTGCGGCCAGCTCCTCATAGGCATCAACATACTGCCCGTGTTCGCCGATCGCGCTTTTCAGCAGTGCTTCCGCCTCGTCCTTGCGGCTCTGGCGGTTATAGACACGGGCGAGGCCCAGCCGGGCCCACGGGACCACGCGTTTTTGCAGGATTTCCTCGAACATCTGCCGGGCTGCATCGAGCTGGCCATCCTCGAGCAGTAGGGTGGACAGGATGCGCTGCAGATCGGCGCGATAGGGCTGGGCCGACGTGGTATCGAGCAGCTCGCGCGCCATCGCGATGGCGCCAGTGGTATCGCCGTAACCGATGGTCTCGTAGAGCGGGCGCAGCAGCTGTTTCTTGTCCCAGGCCAGGATCAGCCGGTCGGACAGGCGGGCACCGGTGAAGGGCTTGATCAGGTAGTCGTCCGGCCCGACCTCGGCGACGGCGACGACCTTCTCATAGCTGGCTTCTGCGGTGATCATGAACCACACGGTGGTCAGTGGCAGCTCGCCGGTGCGGCGCAGCTCCTCTAGCAACTCCTGGCCGTTCATGCCTTCGCCGAAATGGTAGTCGCACAGCACCACGTCGTATTGGGCGTTCTTCAGGCGTCGCCGCGTTTCGCCGACGGTGCTGGCGAGATCAACCCGGGTGATGCCGATCTGCCCCAGCGTCAGGCGTACCGACTGCCGCACGGTCTGCGCGTCATCGGCGATCAGCACGCTGGCTTGGGCGAGGGAATCGGCCATATATTAATCCGTATGCAAGAGTGGGGCTTACACCTGACAATATCGACTGGCTGGCCGCATTCTGCATGGATTTCGTAGGCGATGTCGCCAAAATGGAAACAGCCCTGATCTTGCGATCAGGGCTGTCTGTGAATTGGTGCCCAGGAGAAGACTCGAACTTCCACGCCCGTGAAGGCGCTAGGACCTGAACCTAGTGCGTCTACCAATTCCGCCACCTGGGCTATGCTGTATCCAGCATGGATCTTCGATGCGGTGCGCGTGGTTTGGTGCCCAGGAGAAGACTCGAACTTCCACGCCCGTGAAGGCGCTAGGACCTGAACCTAGTGCGTCTACCAATTCCGCCACCTGGGCTCACGTGCATGCGCTAGAATCTGCTGTTTCCGGCGCTGCGCAACGAAGAAGCCGGATTATCTGGAAACAGGAAAACAATGTCAAGAAAGAAAACCAAAGAAAGTACAACATCTGCAAAAAACCCCAAGGCGCCGTCGCTGCGCTCGCTGGACCCCCACCTTGCTCGCGAAGCCGAGCGTTACGAATCCCCACTGCCATCGCGCGAATACCTGCTGGAATTGATCGAGGCCGAAGGCGCGCCATTGCCGATCGACGATTTCGCCGCGCGGCTCGACATCACTGCCGATGAGCGCCCGTTCTTCGAACGCCGGCTTGCTGCCATGGCTCGCGAAGGGCAATTGATGATCAATCGCAAGGGCGCGTTGTGCCTGCCAGACAAGGTTGATCTGATTGCCGGCCGGGTCTCCGGCCACCCCGATGGTTTCGGTTTCCTGATTCCCGACGATGGCAGCGACGATCTCTATCTGGGCTCCAAGGAAATGTCCAAGGTGCTGCATGGCGATCGCGCGCTGGTGCGCCAGACCGGCGTCGATCGCCGCGGTCGCCGCGAAGGCACCATCGCCGAAGTGTTGTCGCGTGCCAATACCTCGCTGGTCGGACGCTTCCGCCAGGAGCATGGCGTGCATATCGTCACCGCGGAAGACAAGCGCATCAGCCAGGAAATCCTGGTGCCGCCCAAGGAAACCGGTCATGCCAAACCGGGCCAGATCGTCGTCGTCGAACTGATCCAGCAGCCCGAGCGCCATAGCCAGCCGGTGGGGCGTGTGGTCGAGATCCTGGGGCATTACGACGATCCGGGCATGGAGATCGAGATCGCGCTGCGCAAGCACAACCTGCCGCACGTATTCTCGCCCGAAGCTGAGGCACAGGCAGCGAAGACCCCGGACAAGGTCAAGAAAGCCGATTTCAAGCCGGTATTGGGCGTGAAGCGCGAGGACTTGCGCGAACTGCCATTGGTGACCATCGATGGTGAGACCGCGCGCGATTTCGACGACGCTGTCTACGCTGAGAAAAAGGGCAAGGGCTGGCGTCTGGTCGTCGCGATTGCCGACGTCAGTCACTATGTGCAGCCGGACGATGCGCTCGACGTCACGTCGCGTGAGCGCGGCAACTCGGTCTACTTCCCGCGCCGGGTGATTCCGATGCTGCCCGAACAATTGTCCAACGGCATCTGCTCGCTCAATCCGGATGTGGCGCGGCTGTGCATGGTCTGCGACATGGAGGTCGGCCCCAAGGGCGCGATCAAAAGCTACCGCTTTTACCCAGCAGTGATGCATTCCAAGGCACGGCTGACCTATACCCAAGCCTGGGACATGATCCAGCACCCCAAGGGGCCGACCGCCAAGCAGTTCAAGAAGGTGCTGCCGCAGGTGCACGAGCTCTATGCATTGTTCCAGGCCTTTGCCGCTGCGCGTGCCAAGCGCGGTGCCATCGACTTCGAAACGGTGGAAACCGAGATCCGCTTCAACGAGCAGGGCAAGATCCGCGAGATCGTGCCGGTGCATCGCAACGATGCGCACAAGTTGATCGAGGAGTGCATGCTCGCGGCCAATGTCTGCGCTGCCGAGTTCCTGCTCAAGCACAAGCACCCGGCGCTCTATCGCGTGCACGAAGGGCCGAATCCCGAGAAGCTGGAAGTACTGCGCGAATACCTGCGCACCTGCGGCTTGAGCCTCGGCGGCGGCGAAGACCCGAGTGCCGAGGATTACGCGCAGCTATTGCAACAAATCAAGGCCCGGCCCGATGCCGAGTTGTTGCAGACCATGCTGCTGCGCAGCCTATCGCAGGCGGTTTACACCCCGGACAACCAGGGCCATTTCGGCCTTGGCTACGAGGCCTACGCGCACTTCACCTCGCCGATCCGCCGCTATCCGGATCTGCTGGTGCATCGCTCGATCAAGGCAGTGCTTGCCGGCAAGAAATACAAGCCCTCGCAGAAATGGGATGCCCTGGGCGCACAGTGCTCGATGACCGAGCGCCGCGCCGATGATGCCAGCCGTGACGTGCTCAATTTCCTGAAGTGCTACTACATGCAGGACAAGGTGGGCGAGGTGTTCGAGGGCAGCATCGCCGCAGTGACAAGCTTTGGCATGTTCGTGCTGCTCGACGACCTGTACGTCGAAGGCCTGGTGCATGTCTCCGAGCTCGGCAGCGATTATTTCCACTACGATGAGCGTCGCCGCGAGCTCAAGGGGGAGCGGACCGGCCAGGTCTATCGCCTGACCGACCGCATCCGGGTCAAAGTGGCGCGGGTTGATCTGGAAACCAGCAAGATCGACTTCGTGCTTGCTCCTCTAGCCCCGCCCGCCGTGCCGCAACCGAAGGGCGGCGATGCAGGCCGGCGCGACGGTCGGCCGGCTGCGCGTGGAAACAAGAAGGCGGAGCGCCGCGTTGCGCTGCAGGCCCAGGCGGCCAAGCCGCTATCCGGTGCCAAGGAAAAGCACGCGCAACCGCAGGCCGCTACCCCGAGCCAGGCGGCTGTGCCGCCCAAGGCCAAGGCGCAGCCGGCGGCATCCAATGCCACACCGGTTGCGCAACCGCCAGCGCAGTCTGGCAAGGCACCGCGTAGCCGCCGCAGGGGCAAGGGTGCTGCCGCCAGCGCGCCAACCCCAGCGCCACGTGAAGCCGCGCCGCAAACTGCTGTGCCGGTTGCAAAACCCGGTACTGCAGGCAAGCCGCCAGCCAAGCCGGTGAAACCCGCTCTTCCCGCCCCTAAGGCGGAAGTGACCAAACCCGCGGCGCCGCAGGCCGCGAAGCGCAAGACAGCGACTGCAGCCCCGGCCTCCACCGCGCAAGCCAAGGCCAAGCAAGGGCAGCCCGCTCAAGCGGTGCCGCCGGCAGCTGGTGGAATGCCCAAACCGGCAGCGGCCACGCCAGCGGGGCAACAAACGGCCAAGGGCAATCAAGCGCCAGTCGTTGCAGCTCCGACGCCGCGTGCGAAAGCCAAGCCAGCTCAGGTGGCGCAATCCGCATCGCCGGCAGCCGATGCAGTGCCGAAGCCTGCGTCGACCAAGCCGAAGCAATCGACTGTGGCGTCCTCATCGTCCAAGTCGCCAACTGCACCGGCTACGGCTGGACGGCGTCGCACGCCGCAGGTGGCTGCCTTGCTGGCTCCCAAAGTGGCTGCGCCGCCGGAACAGGCCGAGACGCTGGCTCCGGCACCACGTACCAGCCGTCGCCGCAAGGAGTCGACATGATCGAGCTGATCCAGGTGCCGTTCTCGCACTACTGCGCCAAGGTGAAGATCGCGCTCCGCGAGAAGGGCCTGCCTTATCTCAGCCAGCCGGTACCTGGCGGCTGGATGGACAAGCCCGAATTCCAGGCAGTGAATCCGCTGGGCCGGATTCCGTTCATGATCGATGGCGACATCCGTATCGGCGAATCACAAGTCATCAACGAATACCTGGAAGAGCGCTATCCGCAGCCCGCGCTGATGCCGGAGACAGCAGCGCAGCGTGCCGAGGTGCGCTGGCTATGCAACCTGCACGATCTCTATACCGCACCGCAGATCTTCCGCATCTTCTTCGGGCTGGTGAACAGCCAGGACAAGGCCGGATTCGCGAAGGAATGGCAGCAGGTGGAGCAGTCGCTGGCACTTCTGGAGCAGCGTGTGGCGGGCCCATGGCTTGCCGGCGAGCACTTCACGCTGGCCGATTGCGCCTGGGTGTTGTCGTGGATGCATGCCAATGCGCTGGCCGGCACGCTGGCCGTGCCTTTCGATGCCGAAGCGCGATACCCGCGCATCAGCGCCTGGTATCAGCGGGCGCTGGGCCGGGCCAGCGTGTCGGCGGTCGTGGAAGAGGCAAAGGCCGCACTGGCCGCGATGTGATCAGCGCTGCAGCGCGCGCTCGATGGCCTGGCGCTGGCTGGCGCCGATCTCGAGCACGCGCCATTGCATGCGATAGCGGCTGCCCTGCATCAGCGTGCACGCCAGCAGCTGGCCCTGGAAATCGGCATAGAGGCGGCCGCCGCCACCGTCGCCGGGAAGCTCCAGGTAGACGCGAGCGCGGGCGCCTTCACGCAATGGCTGCTCGCAACTGAGGATCAGCGAGCCGGTACTGACTTCCAGCGTGCGGCCGTACAGTGGCTGGGCGGCGTTGTCCTGCAGGATGGCAGCGCGCCAGGCGGCGATCTTGCGAGTATCGGCAGTGGCTGGTGGATGGGTGAAATCGTTCATGAGGGCCGTAGCGGGCGTGCTAAGCTCGCGTCGATTATTGCAGTGCAATATGAAGTGGCCGCGCGGGGCGCGATGCGAAGGCCGCATTTTAACAGGGGAGATTCAAACATATGTTTATCGTTGATCGGTCGGCAGCACTGATCCGGCCCAAGCAGGCTTTTCTGGACTGGCTCAATGCCTTGCCAGGGAACGACATCCAGCTCTCGCTCGACGATATCCGCAGCGATTGCACGGTGATCCTGGTGCCCGAGGCCAGCGAGCCCGAGGATGGTATTTCTTACATCGATGACATCGCCGACAAGCTGTTCGAGATGGAACTTGCCTCCTGGGTGGAGGACGAAGCGCTGTGGCCGAAGAAACGCAACCTCAAGTTGTTCTGGGAATGGTTCGACGTCGAGATCCACCTGGGCGTGATGGACAGTGTTTCCGAGGACATCCATAACACGCCATCCGACCGCGGCTATCACTGACCGCGGCATCTACAAGGAGTTGCCATGCCCCGCTTCCGTGCCCATGCGTTGTCAGTGTTGATCGCCGGCCTTGCCGCCGTTTCCGCCCAGGCCGAACCGCTGAATTACAACGTGGTGAACCTCGAAGCCGGCGCCCAGCGCGCGGTGAACAACGATCTGGCCTTTGCCACGCTGTTCGTCGAGGTGAACGACAATGATCCGTCGCGCCTGGCCGGCAAGGTAAACCGTACGCTCGCTGCGGCACTCAAGCTCGTAAAGCAGCAGGCGGTCGTCAAGTCCGAAGGAACGGGCTACAGCACCTATCCGGTGTACAGCAGCAAGAGCAACAAGCAGGATGGCTGGCGTGGCCGCGGCGAGCTGCGTTTGTCCAGCCGAGATTTCGAAACGCTGTCCAAGCTCTTGGGCCAGCTGCAGCAGCCGCTGGAAGGGGGCCTCGCGCTGCAGCTTGCCAGTGTGCACTACGGAGTCTCCGATGAAACGCGCGACAAGCTGGAAAACGAGCTGATCGAGGAAAGCCTCAAGGCCTTCCGCCAGCGCGCAGACCTGATCAGCCGCAGCATGGCCGCCAAGACCTGGCGCACGGTGAACGTGAACGTGAATACCCAGTCGTTCGTGCCGCCACCGATGCCCAAGGCCGCCATGATGCGGATGGAGGCTGATGCAGGCGCCGCACCGGCGCCGCTGGAAGGGGGCGACAGCAAGCTCAGTGTGACCGTGTCCGGCTCGATCCAGGTCGAGTAAGCGTCGATGCACAGCGCGCCGCCAGTGGAATGCCGATTCGGCCCCTCGCGGCGTGCGCTTTTCTGGCGCTGGGGTGTGCATGCTGCGGCTGCCATGGCCGCACTGGTCGTGCCTGGATGGTGGCGCCTTGCGGCGCTGGCCTGGGTGGGGGCTATTGCCTGGTGGTCGCTACGCCAGCCGCAGCCACACGGCGTGCTGGTACTGCCCGGCGATGACACCCGCTGGCTGGATAGCGGCAGCGGCGCAGTGCTGATCGAGATCGCGGCAGGATCGCTGGTAACCTCCAGCCTGATCGTACTGCGCTATCGCGACGAACATGGGCGACACGGCACGCTGACACTATGGCCGGATTCGGCCGATGCTGAGGCGCTGCGGCAGCTGCGTATCGGCTTGTGCTGGGCCCGGCCACCCGGGCAGCAATCTTCCGGGCTGCCTAGCTAGAGGTTCAGTCGAACAACACCAACGGCCGGCCCGCATCATGTGGGTGGGGCACGACGGTGGCCGGGATCTGATAGACCTGCTGCAGCGTATCGGGCGTCAACACCTCGGCTGGCGCACCGTAGGCAACGGTCTCGCCGCCGGCGAGCAGCAGCAGCTGATCGCACCAGCGGGCGGCCAGATTTACATCGTGCAGCACGCACAGCACCGCCAGTTTTTCCTCGCGCGCCAGATCGTGCGCCGCAGCCAGTAGCGACTGTTGGTGGCGCGGATCGAGGCTGGCCGTCGGCTCATCCAGCAACAGGCAGCCCCCACTGCTGGCGGGCTTGCCGGCCAGTACCTGGACCACCACGCGAGCGAACTGCACCCGTTGTTGTTCGCCGCCCGACAGCTGCAGATAGCGGCGGCCGACGAAGTGCAGGCCATCGGCGAGCTGCAAGCCGCGCTCGACCAATGCGTCGACTTCCACAGGCGCAAGCTCGGGGTACGGGTAGGCGCCCATGCTGACCACTTCGGTGACCGAGAGGTCGAAGCTCAGTGTCGGCGATTGCGGTAATACGGCGCGGTGACGGGCGAGTGCCGCGCTATCGAGTTCGGCCAGCGGCCGGCCGGCAATCTGCACCTCGCCGTGGCTGGCAGCGAGCTCACCGGCCAGCACGCCGAGCAGGGACGATTTGCCAGCGCCGTTGGCGCCCAGCACGCCGAGCACTTCGCCGGCGGCGAGCTCGAGCGAGACATCGGTCAGCACCGTGCGCTGACCGCGGCGGCAACCGATATGGCGGGCGGTGATCATCGTGCACCGCCACGAGTAAGCAACCACAGGAAGAAGGGACCGCCGATCAGGCTGGTGACCACGCCGATGGGCAATTCGGATGGGATGACGACGATGCGTGCCAGCCAGTCCGCCAGTACCAGCGACAGGGCGCCGGCGAGAATGGCCGTTGGCAGCAGGCCGCGATGGTCGGCGCCGAGCGACAACCGGACCAAGTGCGGCACCACCAGGCCGACAAAGCCGATGGTGCCGGTGGCCGCGACCAGCGGGCCGACCAGCAAGGCGGTCAGCACGATCAGGCGACGGCGCAGCGGCTTCAGGGCGAAACCGAGGTGGTGCGCCTCGCGCTCGCCCAGCAATAGCGCATTCATCGCGCGCCAGTCGCGCAGCAGCAGTGCACAGATGACCACGGTCCACGGCCCGAGGAAGGCCAGCAGCGGCCAGGTGGCCCCGGCGAGGCTGCCGAGGTTCCAGAACGTCAGCGTGCGCAGCTGTGCATCGTTGGCGAGGTAGGTGAACAGGCCAATGATGGCCCAGCAGATCGCATTGATTGCCACCCCGGCCAGCAGGATGCTGGCCATGCCGTGGCCGATGCGGCCCAGCCGGTAGGCCGCGAGCGTGGCGAGCAGGCTGCCGACGAAGGCGGCCGGTGCCATCAGCGTGAAACTGGCGCCACCAAGCACGATGGCCGCCACGGCGCCGAGCGCGCCGCCGGCCGAGATGCCGACGAGGCCCGGTTCGGCGAGCGGGTTGCGGAACAGCGCCTGCATGGCTGCCCCGGCCAGCGCGAGGCCGCCGCCGACCAGCACGGCGAACAGCACCCGCGGCAGGCGCACCTGCCACAGCACGCTGTGCCACATCGCCCCATCCGGGGTGCCCGGCGCGGCAAACAGCAGGCCGGGCAGGGCGGAGAACGGAATGTCGACTGCGCCGCTGGCGGCGGCGGCGAGCATCGTCAGCAGCAGCAGTAGCGCAAGCAGAGCGCACAACCGCGGTGCGGTCCAGCGTGGGCCGGGAGGGAGGGAAACGGTCGGGACAGTCACGGCGGCCATGCTAACACTATCTCCTGGCGACCTTGCCGTCGAAGCCGGCCTGCAGCTCGGCCAGCGCTTCAGGCAACCGCGGGCCGAAGCCGAGCAGCAGCAGGTCATCCATCACCACCACGCGCTTGTTGCGCGCTGCGGGCGTGGCGGCGATGCCGGGCATGGCGAGCAGCTTTTCCACGCTGCCGAACTGGCCGATGCTCATGCGCGTGGTAACGATGACGTCCGGTGCCAGTGCAGCGGCCGCTTCATTGGCCAGCGGCTTGTAGCCCTGTTGACCAGCCAGCACGTTGACGCCGCCGGCGAGCCGCAGCGTGGCATCGGCGGCAGTGCCGCCACCGGCGCCGTCGAGCGGATGGCTGGCGCGGCTGGTGACGATCAGCGTGCGCGGGCCTTTGATGCCGGCGGCGAGCTTGACGCCATCATTCACCTGCTTGACTAGAGCCCGGCCGGCATCGACCTTGCCAAGCGCGGCGGCCACGCCGTGGATGCGCTGCTCCAGCCCTCGCAGCGTGGGCTGCGAGTTGAGCACGATCACGCGGCGGCCGAAGCTGCGCAGTCGCTCCAGCTGCTCGGGTGGGCCGGCCTGGTCGGAGGCGAGGATCAGGTCGGGCTTGAGCGACATCACGCCTTCGACCGAGAAGCTACGGTAGTAGCCGACCTTGGGTAGCTTGTGAGCGGCGGCGGGGTAGATGCTGGAGTCGTCGACACCAACGACCTGGCTGCCGGCATCGAGTGCAAACACCAGCTCGGTGATCGGCCCGCCAAGCACGACGATGCGCTGCGGCGAGGTGGCCGCCTGTACCGCCAGCGGCAACATGGCGGCAACGGCAAGCAGCAGCCCGGAGAACAAGCGTTTCATGGGCATCTCCTCAGGCGGCCAGCGGTTGCGGAGCGAGGCCGACCAGCAGTTCGCGCCAGGCGGTCAATTCCGGCTTGCCGGGTTTGCGCTCGCCGAAGAACTGCACGATAAGCTCGCCGGAGGCGGAATAGATCTCGACCGAAGTCACCCAGCCATCGCTGGTGGGCTTGTTGACGATCCAGGTCGAGGCAATCTCGCTGGTATTGAGGTGCAGGTTGAACTTGGGGTCGAGCACGTTGTACCAGGGGCCGGTGCGAACCAGCTTGTGTACGGGGCCGCTGTGGATCTGCACGATGCCGCGGTTGCCGACGAAGCACATGATCGAGAGTGCTGTCTCGGCGGCGCGGGTGAGCACCGTTTCCACCGTGTCGTTGGGGACCTGCTGCGCCAGATCGCTGCCGGCTGCCGCGAGGGCGCCCAGGCGCGAGACCTTGAACTTGCGCAGCATGGGGAAGAACTCGTGGGTGTCCTGCATCGCCAACCAGGCCGTGCGCAAGGCCGCGGCATCGTCGGCCTGATCGGCCTCGGCACCCGTAGCGATGGGCTCGACCGCTGGCAGGTTGCGCGCGCCCCGCACCGCGAAGCGGGCGACCAGCACGTCGTAGGCGGCGGCATCGGTGTCGTCGGTGACGAACACCTTGTGCACTGCCACGCCTTCCTTGTCGAAAAACTGGATGCTGCGGCGGTCGTTCTCGTTCACCGCATAGCAGTATTTCCAGCAGGTGAAGAACATGCGCAGGTCGATATCGGGGCCGAGCACCAAGCCGACCGGGCCGCCGGCCTGGATGTCTTCGTAGCGGCCGTACCGTTCGTGTACGCACCATTCGTTGCGTGACAGCGCCATCACCTGGCCGAGCGTGCCGAGCTCGCGGAAGATCGCCTGCATCGGCGCGTCGCCTTCGGCGGCGAGTTCTGTCGAGGTCAGACCGCATTCGGCTGCCACCAGCTGGGCCTCGCTGGCACCGAGGCGGGCAGCGCGTTCGCGGATACGCAGGCGCGGTTCGGCTGCAACGAGTTCGGCGTGGCGGTGGCGCAGATCGGCGGCGGCGTCGCGATCGAGGACGGAAGTGTTCATGTCAGCTCCATGAAGCGATGTTGGAGAAAAAAACCGCCTGACACCCTTGTGCCAGGCGGTATGGAGGGCGTTGCTCTGGTGGGGGCGCTTACGGGCGCGGTTGCACGTCGAACTGGAAGGTCCAGGTCTGCGCGCTGGTGGCGCTGGTCGGATCGGCGTACTGGATCTGGGTCAGGCGGACGCGGGCGTAGCTGTCGCCCTCACCGGAGCGCAGCAGCGAGCCCTGGTCGGTATTGGCCTTCAGCTGGTGGGCGACGAGGCCGACCGGGCTCGCGACCGCAGCGCTGGCGTAGTAGGTGTACCAGCCGTAGTTCACGGTCATGTTCGGGTAGCTGCCGTTCATCACGCCTGCCGGGTTGAGCGTGGACTTAAGGCCATCCTTGACCCATGCCGCGGCGGTGGCCGGCAATGACAGCGTGCCTTGCAGGTCGGCCAGCGTATCGTTGAGGTTGGTGGTGGACTGGAACTTGGCCACGACCGGGGTGGTACCGGTGTAGAAGCCGGCCGGCTGTGCGCCGACGAAGCCGGCGACGGTGCCGCTGCCCGAGCTGCCGCCGTTGAGCTTGACGTTGTAGCGATTGAAGGCGATCTGCCAGGTGCCGGTTTCGCTGCTGACGGCGCCTGCGCCACCGTTGGCGGTCAGGTCGTAGTAGACCCAGCCGGCGCTTGCATTGACCTGCGCGGTGCGCACGGTGGCAGCCGCTGCCCGATTGATCCAGCGGAACGATGGGTAGCCCGAGGTGGTCCCGGCTGCGCCGCCGTAGTAGCCGGTCAGCTGCAGCGCGAAGGTCTGCACCGTCAGGTCGCTGGCGGGTTTGCTCGAATCGGTGGTGATCACCAGCACCTTGAAGTTCGGGTAGAGCAGGTGGTCGTTGTCGCCGCCCACGCCGTACTCGAACACCGCGGAAGCGATGCCGTTGCTGCCGCTGAATACGCTGCTCGGGCTGTCCTTGGCGTACAGCGTCGGCAGGATGGCCTGACCGGTGGCCGGATCAGTGGTGCCGTTCTTCCAGGTGGCGAGCTCGGTCCAGGTGTGGTCAAGCGGGCTGCCGAACACGCCGCCATTGCCGGTACCGGAAACGCCGCCATTGCTCCAGAACGAGGGCGTGCTGCGTCCGGCTGCCGGGGCCTGCAGTTTCAGATCCCAGTTGTTGCCGGTGCAACCGGCGACTTCGGCTTGGGTATCGAAGTCGTAGCAGACGGTGGCATTCGGCGTGGCCGGAATCGCGATGGTCCAGTTCGCCGTCTTGCTGAAGCCGGCGGGGGCCGGGGTTGGCGTGGGGGTGGGCTGGCTGCCGCCATCACCACCGCCGCCACCGCAGGCGGCCAGGGCCAGCGTGGTGGCGAGCAGGGCGGCGGTCAGCGCGCGCTGTTGTGTGGGTTGCATCTCGGGACTCCCTCGTGGTTTTAATGGCCCCAGGCGTAGCGTGCGCCTAGGTAGAAATAGCGACCGACGACGGGGCCGAAGTCGTCGGGGTCGGTAAAGTCGCGTTGCGCATCGAACAGGTTGTCGATGCCGGCGTAGGCGGTCAGCGCGTCGGTGAGGCGGTGGTTGTACTTGAGGTCGACGGTGGTCCAGGCGCCCGAGTAGGCGTTGCGCGCGCTATCCACCAGCTCCTTGCCCTGGTAGCGGGCGCGCAGGCTCAGCGTGCCGTTCTGCCAGGCATTCCAGTCGGCACCGAGGCGCGCCATGTTGCGGGGGCGGCGGGTGAGCGCCTGGCCGGTGGCGAGGTCCTCGGTATCGGTGAAGGTGTAGGCCGCGTTGAAGCGCAGTGCGGTGCTGGCACGCCAGTCGAGTGCCAACTCGATGCCGCGGGTTTCGGCGCGGTTGATGTTCTCGTAGCTGTAGATGGCGACGCCGCTGCCGTTGCTGCCCGGGTTGTCCTCGTCGACCTGGATCAGATCGCGCACACGGTTGTAGAAGGCATTGGCGTCGAGCGTGACTGCGTCGCCCCACGACAGCGAGCCGCCAAGCTGCCAGCTGTTCGATGATTCGGGCTTGAGATCCGGATTGCCGATCACGACATAGCCGAGCGAGCTGTGATCGAACAGGTAGTGCCGTTCCTTGAGGTTGGGCACACGGTAGCCTTCGCCCCAGCTGGCGCGCAGCACGCCACGCCAGCCCCCGGCGTTGAGCACATTGCCGCGTAGCGCCACCTTGGGGGCGACATGGCCGCCGAAGTCGGAGTCGTCCTGCCAGCGCAGGCCCAGCACCATTTCCCAGACGTCGTTGAAGATGATGTCGTTCTGGGCAAACAGCTCGACATTGGAGCGCTCGGCATCGCCGGCGAATTCGGAGGTGCCATCCTTGCGCTGGGTCAGCGTCTCGTCGTGCAGGTCGAAGCCAAACTGCCAGAGCTGGCTGTACCAGGCCGGCATGTCGACCTGGCCGGAGAGATGGCGCGTTTCCTGGCTGGCGTAGCGGTCGTCATAGGCCGCGGTGCCGATGTTGTTGGTCTTTTGCGAGTGGCTGTCGTAGGTCTCGGACAGGCCCTTGAGCTCGACGCGCAGGCCGCTGTCGACGCGCCAGTTTCCACCTGCCAGCAGGCGATCCCGGGTGATCTTCTCGGTCTTCTGCGGCAGGATCAGGTTGGGCGGGACGAACTCGGGCGCGGTGCGCTGCACGTCGTCCTCGCGGTAGGTGCTGCCCTCGATCCACAGCTCGCCGGCTGTGCTCGGCAGCCAGGCCAGGCGGGCGCCGTACTGCTCGCGCCGGCTGGCATCGCCTTGACGGGTCCAGGCATCCGGATCGACGCCAAAGCCATCATCATCGACCACCTGACCGTCGACGCGTAACCGCCATTGGGCATTGCCGCCCTCGATCTGGAACTGGCCGTTCTTCACGCCGGGGCGGGCGCTGTTGCCGCTGTCGTTCTGGCTGCCATAGCTGCCGAGGCTGCCCTCGACGCTGGCGCGCAGGCCCGGCTGGGTGCGCCGCGTGATCACGTTGACGACACCACCCATGGCCGAGCTGCCGTACTGTGCCGACGCGGCGCCCTTCACCACCTCGATGCGCTCCACCTCGGCCAGCAGGTACTGGCTGAGGTCCACTGTCGAGCCGGTGCTGGCCGCGAGCGGCATGCCGTCGATTAGCACCAGCACCTGGTCGCTGGTCATGCCCTGCAGCGAGAGCTCGTAGCCGGACTTGCCCAGCACCTGGCGCAGTTGCAAGCCCGGGATGTTCTCCAGCGCTTCGGTCAAGGTCTTGGCATGGGTGCGCTCGATCTCGCCCCGGCTGATCACCTCGGTGCGTACTGGCGCTTCCTCGATGGTCTTCTCGCTACGGGTGGCGGTGACCACGATGGTGTCGAGCGTGGCGTCGGCGTGTACCTGGGCGGCGATGAACAGGCTCAGCCCGGCAAGAGCGCGACGAGGGAAAGGCGGACGAGGCAGGAGGCGAGGGCGAAAGAACACGGCAGGCTGATCTTTGTGATTGAATTTTTGCAGATGGTAATCATTGTTATTTGTGTTTGCAATCTCATTCAATAAATAGCAATAACTGCCGTTTATCCGTGTTTTTGTATGCACTCGTCGGCGTGAGGCATCGATACTCAACCGCAGATCGGCGGATCAGCGATCGGCGCCAGGCGTGGCGCGGCATGGCGACGCTGCGGGCAGGCGTGGAAAGTGGCCGGAAACTGGGAGGAAATCGCGCGTTGCTACTTGTTCGTCATTTTTGTGCAAGCTGTACTGGCTGTTGCTTGACGGCGACGCAATCTGGTGGGCATTTGCGGTGCGTGCCTGTGCATGCTATTGGTGCGGCATAGGAGGTAAGCAGATTGGATGCCGCGATCGCCCCGCAGCTGCAGCAAGCGCTGAGCAGGATAGAAGCGACCATGCATGCACAGCCGCAGGAAGCGCTACGCCTGTGCGAGCAGGTGTTCGCCGAAGCCTGGCAGATGCGCGAGCCGCTGGCGCACGTGCTGGCGGCCGAGCGCTATGGCCTGATCATGGATCACCTGGGGCGTGGTATCGAAGCGCGCAACGCGCTGTTCGACGCGTTGCAGGCTGCACAATCGGCGCACCTGTTCGCCGGCGAGGCACGGCTCCTCGAGCAGATCGCCCGTGGCTACTACACCGAGGGCCAGTATCGTCAGGCGATCCAGTACTGGGCCCATTGTGCTGAAGTGTCCGAGCAGAGCGGCCGCGAGGTGAAGACCTGGATTTCCGCCAAGGTCGGCCTGGGCCAGATCTACTACGCGCTCGGTGATTTCGAATCGGCGGCGGCCTTGCACCGCGAGGCGCTGGCCCGGGTGCACGAGGCGGGCGATCCCTACCTCGATGCCAAGGTCAAGATCAATCTGGGCGTCGACCTGATCCCGTTGCAGCGCAGCAGCGAGGCGACCGAGGTGTTCATGGCCGCGCTCGATCTCTGCCTGCTGCACCAGTTTTCCGATTACGCCGCCGAAACCAGCTTCCGCCTCGGGCAGATCCAGCTTGAGCAGGGGGAGCTCAAGCATGCGTTCGCCTTTCTCGACGCGGCACTCGGCCATGCGCGCGACGTCGACTACCGCTGGGGCGAG
Source organism: Chitinolyticbacter meiyuanensis (assembly GCF_008033135.1). Taxonomy (NCBI): domain Bacteria; kingdom Pseudomonadati; phylum Pseudomonadota; class Betaproteobacteria; order Neisseriales; family Chitinibacteraceae; genus Chitinolyticbacter; species Chitinolyticbacter meiyuanensis. The sequence continues at coordinate 2,842,099 of NZ_CP041335.1, read as the reverse complement.
GCCAATATCCTGGCCTGCCAAGCCGAGGTATTCGCGCGGCAGGGCGACCATGCGACCGCGCTGCAGACGGTGCGGCGCGCCCAGGTGATCGCCAACGCCGACCGCTTCTCGCACATGCTGCACCAGCAGCATTTCGCTGCCGCGCGCTATGCCGAGGCGATGGGCGACGTGGTCACTGCGCTGACCGAACTCAAGCTCGCCCACCATGGTGAACGCAATCTGTTGGCGGGGTCGGTGCCCGAGCGCAACAAGGAACTGGAGGACAAGGCCGGCTTGCGGCCCAGCGCCAACCGCATGCTGGTGGAGCTGTCCAACCATGTGCTGATCGAGGAGGGCGCGCAAGATGAGGCGCTGGCGCTGATCACCGGCGAGAGCTGCCGCATCATGGATGTCGAGCGTGCGTCGGTCTGGCTGCTCGACCACGATATGCAGCAGCTGCGCTGTGTCAGCCTGTGCGTGCTCGGTGGTGGCCGCGTCCGCAAGGCGACACTGGCCCGCGAGGCCTGCCCGGCCTTCTTCGACTGGCTGGCGCGCGATCCCAACCCGATGATCGCCCATGATGCCGAGCACCATCCGTATTCCTGGGAGCTGGCGCAGGGTTACCTGCAGGAAATCGGCATCCGTTCGATGCTGGCGTTTGCCATCCGCGTGGCCGGCAAGCCGCGTGGGGCGCTGTTGCTGGGCGTCACCGGACCACAGCGCAACTGGACACCCGACGACGTGATGAAAGGCCAGCAATTGGCGGACGTGGCCACCCGTGCGCTGGCCAGCCAGGAGCGCCGGCTGTTCCAGCAGCAGATCAGCACGCTCAACGACGAACTGGTGCGTACCAACGAAGCGCTGGAAGCACGTGTGCGTGATCGCACCGCTGCGCTGGAAAAGCGCAATACCGAGTTGCTGGCGCTGAACGAGACCATCCGGGTGATGGCCACGGTCGATGAACTCACCGGCATCTACAACCGCCGCCATATCGTCGAGCGGTTGCGGCAGGAGGAGGCACGCAGCGAACGCGGCGAGCATCCGTTCTGCGTCTGCCTGATCGACATCGATTACTTCAAGGACGTGAATGACCGCTACGGGCATGGCGCTGGCGACGAGGTGCTGCGCGTGGTGGCGCAGACCGCACGCGCCACGATCCGCGAAACCGATTGCGTCGGGCGTTATGGCGGCGAGGAATTCCTGATGCTGCTGACCGGCGCCGATCTGGACGGCGGACGGTACATCGCCGAGCGCCTGCGCGTTGCCACTGCGGCGTTGCGCTTCCCAAGGATCGGCAACGATTTTCGCGTCACCATCTCGCTGGGCGTGGCCTGCCATGTGCTCGGCGAACACATCGAGCAGACCATCAACCGCGCCGACGAATCGCTGTACCGCGCCAAGGCAGAAGGCCGCAACCGCGTAGTCAGCTGAGCGTGCCGGACGGTGGTCCGGCACGCGCTCTCCATCTCAGCTCGCGGCCGGTTCGGCGCGCCAGCCGCCCCCCAGTGCCTTGATCAACGCCAGTTGCGACACCAGTTCGTCGCGTTGTGCGTCGATCAGGTTCAGCCGCACCTGGAACTCGGTGCGCTCCGCGTCCAGCACTTCCAGATAGTCCGAATAGCCGTTGTCGTAACGCAAGCGTGCAAGGCGAACCTGCCGGGTGAGTGCAGCCGTCTGCTGTTGCAGCGCGGCGGCACGTTCACGGGCGCGCTGCACACCGTCGAGTGCAACGCGGACATCGCCGAACGCACTGCGCACTGCCTGCTCGTACCCGATCGCTGCCTGCTTGTCGCGTGCGCGTGCCTGGTCGACCTGGGCGGCGGTGAGGCCGTTGTCGAACAGCGGCATGGCGAGATTGCCGGCATAGGACCAGACCTTGGACGGCCCGTCGAACAGGTTGGAGAACTCAAGGCTCTGCACGCCGAACAGGCCGGTCAGCGTGATCCGGGGAAACCAGGCGGCGCGGGCCACCTGGATCTGGGCGCGGGCCGCACGCAACTGCGCCTCGGCCGACTGTACGTCGGGTCGCCGCAGCAGCAGGTCCGACGGCAGGCCGGATGGAATGTTGACCGCGCTCGGCACGATCAGGTCGATGGCCACGCCACGCGGAGCCTGGTCCTCGAACACGCTGCGGGCGCTGGCGCCGGTGAGGATCAACAGCGTGTTTTGTGCCGCGGTCTGCGAGGCCTGCAGTGCCGGCAGGGCGGCACGCGCATCCATCAACTCGGCTTCGGCCTGGCGCACGTCGAGCTCGGAAGTCATCCCCCCCTTGAACCGCTTTACACGCAGCGCGTAGGACTCTTCGCGGGTGTTGAGCGTCTGCTGGGCCACATCGACCTGTGCATCAAGGGCACGCAGGTTGAAATAGGCCTCGACGGTGGCGGTGCTGACTGCCAACAGCACGCCATCGCGCTCGAACTCGCTGGCGCGCAGTTGTTCCAGCGCGGCTTCACGCTGGTTGCGCACGCGGCCCCACAGGTCGAGCTCCCAGCTGGCACTGGCGGCGAACTGGTAGTCCTCGTAGGTGCCGAGCCCGGCTTGCGGGCCATTGCGTGACACCCGCTGGCGGCTGCCGCTGGCGCCAAGATCGAGGCGTGGCAATTGTTCGGCCGAGGCAATGCCAAGCGCGGCCCGGGCCTCCTCGATGCGTGCGATGGCAGTCGCGACATCGGCGTTGTGACCGCGGGCCGTCTCGACCAGGGTATCGAGTTCGCTGCTGCCGTATTGCTTCCACCATTGCGGATCGAATTCCGGCATCACTGCCACGGTCACCGGCAGTTCCTGGCTGGGTGGTGTGCGATCTGGCGTGAAGCCGCAGCCGGTGAGAACTGCCGCCGCGAGCAGCGACAGGGCGAAGGGCAAGGGCTTATTCATGGCCGGCCTCCGCATTGCGTGCTTCCTGATCCCGCTGTTTCTCCGCGGGCTTCATGATCAGCCGGAAGAACAGCGGCACGAAGAAGGTGGCGATCAGCGTGGCGGCCAGCATGCCGCCGATCACGCCGGTGCCGATCGAATGGCGGCTGGCGGCACCGGCGCCGCTCGAGGTCACCAGCGGCACGCAACCGAGGATGAAGGCGAGCGACGTCATCACGATGGGTCGGAAGCGCAATCGCGATGCCTCCAGTGCCGCATCCATCAGGCTCATGCCTTCGCGGTATTTCTCCACGGCGAATTCGACGATCAGGATGGCGTTCTTGGCGGCGAGGCCGATCAGCGTGACGAGGCCGATCTGGAAATACACGTCGTTGTTGAGCCCGGTGACCCACACCGCCAGCATGGCGCCGAACAGCGCGAACGGCACCGCGGTGATGACGGCAAGCGGCAGCGTCCAGCGCTCGTACTGCGCGGCCAGGATCAGGAACACCATGATGATGCCGAAGATGAAAGCCTGAGCCGAGGAACCGCCGGCGGCCTTTTCCTGGTAGGCGCTGCCGGTCCAGGCCAGCGAGTAGTCGGTGCTCAGCGTTTCGGCGGCGATGGCCTCGGCGGCGGCGATGGCCTGGCCGCTGGAATAGCCGGGGGCCGGCTGCAGCATCACCTTCGCGGCGGAGAACACGTTGAAGCGCTCGACGAGCTCGGGCCCCGTCACCCGCTCCACCCGCACCAGCGAATCGAGCGGGATCATGTTGCCGCTGGCCGAGCGCACGAACACGTTGCGGATATCCTCGGGGCGCGAACGGAAATCGGCTTCCGATTGCAGCTGCACCTTGTAGGTGCGGCCGAACTTGTTGAAGTCGTTCACGTAGAGTGAACCAAAGGTGGCCGACAGCGCGTTGAACACCTGGTCGACCGGCACGCCCAGCGTCTTGGCCTTTTCCCGATCCAGGTCGAAGAACATCTGCGGTACCGAGGCGCGGTAGGTGGTGGTGACGCTGGCGAATTCCGGGCGCTTCTGCGCCGCGGCAAGGTAGGCCTGGGTTGCCGCCTCGATCTGCTTGGGATCGGTGCTGGCGCGGCTTTGCAGGTAGGCTTCCAGCCCACCGGTGGTGGACATGCCCGTGATCGCTGGCGGATTGAAGGCCAGTACCATCGATTCCTTGATGGCAAAGCCCGCCGCCATGATCTTCTTCGCCAGCGAGAACGAATCCTGTCCTTCGCCTTGGCGCTCGTCCCAATCCTTCAGCGTGACGAACACCGCTGCGGCGTTGGAGCGGTAGGTGCTCGACAGCAGGTCGAACCCGGCAAAGCTCAGCACCTGCGCCACGTCCGGCTCCTTGGTCAGGAAGGCATCGAGCTGGCCGGTGACCGCCTGCGTGCGGGTGAGCGATGCGGCATCCGGCATCACCGGCACCACCATCAGGTAACCCTGGTCCTCGTCCGGCACCAAGCCGCCCGGCACCGTCTTGAACAGCAGTAGCAGGCAGACCATCAGCGCGCCGAACACGCCGAAGGCCACCAGCACCCGGCGGTTGAGGAAGGAAACGCCGCGCACATAGCCGCCGGTGAGCCGATCGAAGCCGTTGTTGAACCAGACGAAGAACTTGTTCGGCTGATGGTGGCCGGGCTTCAGGATCAGTGCGCACAGTGCGGGGGTGAGTGTCAGCGCGACGAGGCCCGAGATGGTGACCGATACAGCGATGGTGACGGCGAATTGCTTGTACATCACCCCGGTCATCCCGCCCATGAAGGCCACCGGCAGGAACACCGAGCACAGCACCAGCACAATGGCGACCACGGGGCCGGATACTTCTTCCATCGCCTTGATTGCCGCCTGTTTGGGGCTGCATTTCTCGGTGCTCATGATGCGCTCGACGTTTTCCAGCACCACGATGGCATCGTCCACCACGATACCGATGGCGAGCACCATGCCGAACAGCGTGAGCAGGTTGATCGAGAAGCCCAGCACCACCATCCCGGCGAAGGTGCCGATCAACGAGACCGGTACCGCAATGCAGGGAATCAGCGTGGCGCGGAAGTTCTGCAGGAAGATGAACACCACCAGGAACACCAGGATGATGGCCTCGACCAGCGTGTGGACCACTTCCTCGATCGAGATTTTCACGAACTTGGTGGTGTCGTAGGGGATGTTGTACTGCATGCTCGGTGGAAAGCGCGGCTCCAGCTCCTTCATCTTGGCGTTCACCGCATCGAGCACGCCGATGGCGTTGGCGCCCGGTTGCAGGTACAGGCCGATGCCGACGGTGGGCTTGCCGTTGCGCTTGGACACCACGTCGTAGCTGGCCGAGCCCAGCTCGATGCGCGCCACATCCTTGAGCTTGGTCTGCGAGCCATCCGAGTTGGAGCGGATGATGATGTTCTCGAAGTCCTTCACATCCTCCAGCCGGCCGCGCGCGGTGGCGGTGTAGGTGAATTCCAGCGGATGCGACGTCGGCTCGGCGCCGACCTTGCCGGCGGCGAACTGCTTGTTCTGCTCCTGGATGGCGGAGGTGATGTCGGATGGCGTCATCGACAGTTCGGCAAGCTTGTCCGGCCGTAGCCAGACGCGCATCGCGTAGTCGCCGGCGCCGATGATTGAGACATCGCCAATGCCGGTGATGCGCTTCAATTCGTCGACGACGTTGAGTTGGGCATAGTTGGACAGGTAGAGCGCATCGTAGCGGCCATCCTGCGAATCCAGCGTGACGAATCCCAGGATGGCGGTGGATTTCTTCTTCACCGTCACGCCCTGGCGTTTCACTTCGTCCGGCAGCTGCGCCATCGCCGCTTGAACGCGGTTGTTGGTGTTGATGGTGGCAAGATCGGGGTCAGTGCCGATGGCGAAGTAGACGTTGAGCGTCATCGAGCCGTTGGATGCGGCCGAGGACTGCATGTAGAGCATGTCCTCTACGCCGTTGACCTGCTGCTCGATCGGCGCGGCCACCGTCTCGGCGATCACCTGTGGCGAGGCGCCGGGGTAGTTCGCGGTTACCGAGACCACCGGTGGCACGATCTGCGGGTATTGCTCGATGGGCAGCGCAGTCATTGCCGCGAGGCCCGCCAGGGTGATGATGATGGAGATGACGCTGGCGAAGATCGGCCGTTCGATGAAGAACTTGGAGAACATGGTGCGTTCTCCTTAGCGGGCGGCCGGGGCGCTGGCGTGGGCTGCAGGCGGTGCAATGGTCACCGGTGAACCGGGCTTGGCCTTGAGCACCCCGTCGGTGATCACGCGCTCGCCCGCCTTCAGACCCTTGGTTACCACGTAGTTATTGCCATGAGTGGCGCCGAGTTCCACAGGCCTGACTTCCACCAGGTTCTTGTCGTTGACCACCAGCACGATCTTGTCGGCCTGCTGCTGCAGCACCGAGCGCTGCGGCACCAGGATGGCATCCTTCATGGTCACGCCGTGGATGCGCACGCGCACGAACTGACCAGGCAGCAGTTGGCCTTCCGGGTTCGGCACGATGGCGCGGGCGCGGATGGTGCCGGTGGCCGGATCAACCTTGCTGTCGGCGAAGTCGACATGCCCGCGCGTGCTGTAGCTTGAACCATCAGCCAATTGCAATTCGACCTCGAAATCGCGACTTTTGGGCATGATCAGCTGACCTGCCTTCTCCGCGCGTTGCAGGTTCAGTTGGTCTGCTTCGGAGAACGAGAAATTGGCGTAAAGCGGATCGAGCTGTGCGATGGTGGTCAACAGACCGCCGTTGGCGGTCGGCGATACCAAGCTGCCTTCGGAAACGTTGATCTTGCTTGCCATGCCGCCAATGGGCGCGACCACGTTGGTGTAGTCAAGATTGATTTGTGCTTCCTGCAGCTTGGCGCTGGCCGAGTCTAGATTGGCGGTGGCAGTGTCGAATGCGGCGAAGGCGTCGTCGTAATCCTTCTTGGAGACAGCATTCTCCTGGTAGAGCGGAATGATGCGCTCCTTGTCGAGCCGCGCCTTTTCCAATTGTGCCTTGGCCTGGGCCTGCACGCCGCGCGCCTGATCGAGCGCTGCGCGATATGGCGCCGGATCGATCTGGAACAGCAGCTGGCCTTCCTTGACCGGCTTGCCTTCGGTGTAGGTGCGCTTGAGCAGGATGCCCTCCACCCGGGCGCGCACTTCGATCTCGCGGTAGCCGGCGGTCTGGCCGACCGCTTCGTAGATCATCGGCACATTGGCGGGCTGGATGGTGACGACTGAAACCGGCGGCGGCGGGATATGCTTGGCTTCCTCCGTTTTGCCGCAGGCGGCGAACAGCACGGGAATCAGGCAGGCGAGAAAGGCCGATTGGCGTGGGAGGAATTGCGGCATTGCTTGAAGGCTCCCTGAATACGAAGGCTGGACTTGGCTGGCGCCAGTCTGGCTCATCACTGTTAAGTTTCGCCCATCGTTATAGATGATAAATGTCAGCCTTTCCCTCGGGGAATGCGCCGATTTGGCGTCAAGCTTGTCGGGATGTAAATGCGCAGATGTGTTTGCGCATTGATGAATCAATACACGGTTGTTGAAAACGAAACGGCCCACTTGGAGTGGGCCGTTTTGCGTGGCTTGGACATTGCGCTATTGGCTTGTGGCGCCCGTCGCTGTCCAGCTGCCTCCCAATGCCAGCAACAGGGTGACGCGCTGGTTGAGCTGCGCGGTCTGCAGCTGCAATTGCTCCATGCGCGTGGCCGTAAGTGATTGCTGGCGGTTGAGCACACTGCGCGGATCGCGCGATCCGACTTTCACCCGTACTTCCTCGCGGCGCAGCAGCGTCTGCTGTTCGGTGAAGCGGGCATCGAGCAGCTTGGCACGATCACGATAGGCCGCTTCGGCAAGCAGGCTGCCTTCCACATCCTTGAGTGCAGCCAGTGCCTGCGTGCCGTAGGCAATCGCGGCCTGCTTCTGCTTGGCATCGTAGAAGTCGACCTGGCCCTGCAACTGACCCCCGGTGAACAGCGGCGCGAGGAAGCTGCCAGTCAGCCCCTTCACCGGGCTTTCCGCACTGTTGAGCAGGAACAGATCACTGTCGACCCAGGTGATGGCCGCGCCGATCGAAATGCGGGGCAATCGCGCAGCCTGTGCCGATTGCTTCAGGTCGAAGGCAGCGGCGACCCGGCGCTCGGCGGCGATCAGGTCGGGGCGGCGTTCGAGTAGCTCGGCCGGCAGGCCGGCGGGCGGTGGTGGCGGCAGAGCGGGCAAGGCACCGGCTGCGGCAAGCTCGCCGGCGGGGTAGCGCCCCAGCAGGATTTCAAGCGTCTGTGCGGCCTGGCGCTCGGCAAGCTGCAGCTGGCGCAGCTCATCCTGGCGTTGGCGCAGGGCGATCTGGTTTTCCTGCTCCTCGGTGGCGGGGGCGATGCCGGTACGGATGCGCTGGCGGGTGATGCCAAGCAGGCGCTGCTGGGTGTCGACCAGCGTTTGCTGCTGTTCGAGCAGTTGCCGGTACTGCTGCAGCGCAAACCAGGCACGGGCCGTGGTGGCGACGACGACTTCGCGTGCCCACAGCAGATCGGCTTCGCTGGCGGCATATTGCGATTCGGCGGCGCGGGATTGCGCGCGCACCCGGCCCCAGACGTCGAGCTCCCAGTTGGCGGCAAGCGACAGTACCTGCGTTTCGCTGTTGCCACCAAGACCGCGGAGGCCGACGGCGGGGTAGAGCTCGCCGCCGTTGACGATCATCTGCGCGCGGGCTTCGTCGACGCGCGCGGCGGCAAGCTGCAGGTCGCGGTTGTGCGCTACCGCTTCGGCCACCAGCGCTTCCAGCGTGGCGTCGTGGAACTGCTTCAGCCAGTCGTCAGCCACTTCGCCTTGTGGCGATGCCGCGCGCCAGGCTTGTTCACGCGTCAGCGTCGACAATTGCTCGCCGCGCAGCGCATCGGTGTTCGGCGCAGGCTGCAGCGCGCAGCCGGCAAGGGCGGTGAACAGCAGGGCGATGATCGGTGTGGCTTTACCAAGAGGGGTCATGTGTCGTTTCCCCTCAGTGGAGCTTCAGGACCAGGTAGTTGAGCTTGGTGCTCACGCGCAGGAACACCTTGCGCAGGATATGCACCATCTGGCCATGTTCGGTGTAGATCGCCCCGGCGCCCAGGGCGCCGGCCGGCAGTACCAGGTTCTTGTACTTGCCATCGAGCTTGAGCTTCACGGCGAAGCGGTTAGGCGGCGTGCCTGCCGGACCGGTATTGGGCAGCATGCCGCCTTGTTGTACCTGGCCTTGCGACTGCGCCCAGATGATGGAATCGACGCGCGCCTTGATGATCTCGCCGGGGTGGGTCAGCAGCGCCACTTCGGCTTCATTGCCGTTGGTGACGTTGTAAAGTTCGTTCTGCTGATAGAACGCAATCAGTTCCTGCTCGTCCTCGACGAAGCTGAATGCCGGCGCGAACGGCATCGGAACCAGCATGGTGCCGACACGAATCTGCAAGTTGACCACGCGGCCATCCGCTGGCGCGCGGTAGATGGTCTGGTCAAGTTCCCATTGGGCGTTTTCCAGCTGGGTCTCGGTTTCGCCACGGCGGGCACGGGCGGAGGCGATGGCGGCAAACTCGCCCTGGCTCTTGGCCGAGAGCTTCTGCTTGGCCTCGCTTTCGGAAGCTTGTGCAGTAACGAACTCGCCTTCGAGTTCGCGCACCCGGGCGCGGGCGTCTTCGAGGGCAAACTTGTCACCGGCTCCAGCACCGACCAGCTCCTCGTGTTCGGCAAGCCGACGGCGCGCCAGATCGAGCTTGGCCTGGACGACCGACACCTTGCCAGCGGCGCCGCGGAGCGATTCGTTCAACTGCCGTGCCGAGGATTCGGCGTCGGCCAGTGCGGCGTCATCGGCCTTGAGGCGGGCTTTCAGCTGCTTCACCGCAGATTCGTATGGTGTCGGATCGATGCGCAGCAACACATCGCCCTTCTTGTAGTCGCGGTTGCCTTCTGCGGCGACCTCGATCACCCGGCCACGTACCTGCGGTACCACTTGCAGCACCTTGTTCATCACCCGCACGTCGCTGGAAGAGGGCGCGACCACGTTCAGCGTGAGGATGAGCAGCGTCAGGGCCACCACTGGGATGGTGAACACGATGACCATGGACACCTTGTTCCAAGGCAGCCATTTGAATTTGAAGAAGATCAGCCAGACGAAAAAGGCGTAGATGCCGAGCAGTAAAGCGTCCATGTCAGGCTTGATCCTTCTGATTGCGCACGGTATTGAGCTCCGCCTTCAATGCCTCGATTTCGGCGCGCATGGTGTGCAGCAGGGCCTCGTCGTGGCTCACCTGTTGGTCGAGCTGGGCCAGGTGCGCTTCGTCCTGGCCGATCTTCTTGTCGTGCTCCTCGATCACCTTGTCGATGCCGTAGGCCATCTTGTAGAGCACCGGCTTGGTGTAGGCCCACAGCCAGGCCAGCGGCCACAGCAGGCCGCCGAAGAACAGCGACAGCATGCATAGCGTCTGGATCGCGTCCTTCTGCGGGTGATGGCGCTTGTGCGCGATCTTCTCCGGCAGGATGTGCAGCATCCAGAAGATCGCGATCCCGGCGATGGGCAGCACGACCAGCACGATCCACGACAGCACGTTGGCTGCAGTATCGAGTGCTTCGCCCTTGAACAGCGATGCATGCGCTGCGACGGACAAGGTCAGCGGTACGAAACCGCCAGCCAACCTCAAACGTGCCATTCGGACTACCTCCCGGATCGATGCTACCGAAACCTCAAACCTGTTCATTGGCTGCAATTTCTGGCTACGAAAGCAGTTAAAAAACGTCGCTTCTGATGATAATTGAGCCGGTTGAAATCCTATATGACAAACAGATCGGCACAAACAAAAAGCGGCATGCTTTTGCATGCCGCTTTGATTTTCCTCGCGAAATAAATCAGCGCAAGCTCAGCACATATGCTGACCGCCGTTGATCGCGAGGTTGGCACCGGTGAGGAAGCCCGCCAGATCCGAGGCAAGATAGCTGACGAGGCCGGCAATTTCCTCGGGCTTGCCGAGTCGACCGACCGGGATGCCCGATACGATCTTGGCGCGCACGTCTTCCGGCACTGCCATCACCATCTCGGTGGCGATGTAGCCCGGGCTGATGGTGTTCACCGTAACGCCCTTCTTGGCCACTTCCTGCGCCAGCGCCATGGTGAAGCCGTGCATGCCGGCCTTGGCTGCGGAATAGTTGGTCTGGCCAAACTGGCCTTTCTGGCCGTTGATCGACGAGATATTGATCACCCGGCCCCAGCCGCGCTCGGCCATGCCATCGACGAACTGCTTGCTGATGTTGAACAGTGAATCGAGATTGGTGCTGATCACTGCATCCCAGTTGGTCTTGTCGAGCTTCTTGAAGGTGGCATCGCGGGTAATGCCGGCGTTGTTCACCAGCACGTCGACCGGCCCCAGCTCGGCTTCGAGTTTTTGCTTGAGCGCAACGCATGCCTCGAAATCGGTGACGTCGCATTCATAGGCGTGGAAGGCATAGCCGGCTTCCTTGGCATCAGCCAGCCACTGCGTTTCCTTGCCCGGTCGCGAGTAGGTGGTTGCAACCTTGTAGCCCGCATCGGCCAATTGCTTGCAGATCGCGGTGCCAATGCCACCCATGCCGCCAGTGACCAGTGCAATCTTGGACATGTTTGCTTTCCTCTCCGTAGTGGGGCGCTGAAATAGGCGCTGTATTAGTCGGCGCGAATCTTACATGGGTGTGTTCGTGTAGGTAAATACGCAATGCTGCGCCGCAACAAAAATGTCACACCTAAAATCAATCGGGGTTTTCACCTACTCACTGTGTAGCCGCTGGCGGTTTGTCGCAAAAGTGAAAACTGCTTTGCCGGGTGAAATGCGGCGACGGAATGGCACAGAAGCACTGGAATGGGGCATCCCACCGTCCGGCAGGATGATGGGCACGGTGCATGGCGGCTGACTAACCTTGCGAGCAGGTCACTCGCGCCCCGGACGCAGATTCTGCCGGGCTTGTCCAGAATTGAGAGGGAAGGGGGCATCGGGTAAAATGCGCAATTCACACTCCCCTACGCAGTCATGACCAAGTTCATCTTCGTTACCGGTGGTGTGGTGTCTTCGCTTGGCAAAGGCATCGCTGCCGCGTCTCTCGCCGCAATTCTGGAATCCCGCGGCCTCAAAGTCACCATGATGAAACTGGACCCGTACATCAACGTGGATCCGGGCACCATGAGTCCCATGCAGCATGGTGAGGTGTTCGTCACCGAGGATGGTGCCGAAACCGATCTGGATCTGGGTCACTACGAGCGCTTCATCCATTCGAAGATGAAGAAAGCCAACAACTTCACCACTGGCCAGATCTACGAATCGGTGATCAAGAAAGAGCGCCGTGGTGATTACCTCGGCAAGACCGTGCAGGTGATCCCGCACATCACCGACGAGATCCGGCATTTCATCGGCCTGGGTTCCAGTGATGCAGACCTCGCAGTGATCGAAGTGGGTGGCACCGTCGGCGACATCGAATCGCTGCCGTTCCTTGAGGCCATTCGCCAGATGGGCGTGACGCTCGGTCGCGACAATACCTGTTTCGTCCATCTCTCCTACGTTCCCTATATCGCGGCCGCTGGCGAGATCAAGACCAAGCCGACCCAGCATAGCGTGAAGGAGCTGCGCGAGATCGGTATCCAGCCCGACGTGCTGATCTGCCGCGCTGACCGCATGGTGCCGGACGACGAACGCAAGAAGATCGCGCTGTTCACCAATGTCTCGGAAAAGGCGGTGATCTCCTGCCCGGATATGGACAGCATCTACAAGATTCCGCGCGTGCTCTCCGAGCAGGGCATCGACCAGATCATCGCCAAGCAGCTGCAGCTCGATCTGCCGCCGGCCAATCTGGCGATGTGGGACAAGATCGTCGATGCGATCGAGAACCCGACCCAGACCGTGAACATCGCCATGGTCGGCAAGTATGTCGACCTGACCGAGTCGTACAAGTCGTTGATCGAGGCGCTCAAGCATGCCGGCATCCATACCGGCAGCGAAGTGAAGATCCATTACATCGATTCCGAGGCACTGGAAACCGAAGGTACGGCCAGCATCGAGGGCATGGATGCGATCCTGGTGCCGGGCGGTTTTGGCAAGCGTGGCGTGGAAGGCAAGATCCGCGCGGTGAAATTCGCCCGCGAGAACAATATTCCTTACCTCGGCATTTGCCTCGGCATGCAGATCGCGCTGATCGAATATGCGCGTGATGTGGCGGGCCTGAAGGGCGCCAATTCGACCGAGTTCGACCTCGAAACCGATTATCCGGTGGTGGCGCTGATCGACGAGTGGGTGAATCATGACGGCAAGATCGAGAAGCGCGACGAGAACTCCAACCTTGGCGGCACCATGCGCCTGGGTGCCCAGCAGTGCAATCTGGAGGTGGGCAGTCTTGCGGCGAAGATCTATGGCAACCAATCGATCACCGAGCGCCATCGTCATCGCTACGAAGTGAACAACCACTACCTGCCGCGCTTGGTCGAGGCAGGGCTCACCATCAGCGGCAAGTCCGCCGGTACCGAGCAGTTGGTCGAGACCATCGAGCTGCCGCAGCATCGCTGGTTCTTCGCCTGCCAGTTCCATCCTGAGTTCACTTCGACGCCGCGCGATGGCCACCCGCTGTTCAAGTCGTACATCGAAGCGGCCATCACCTACGCCCGGGAACACGGCCGCGAAGGGCTGAGCTGCTGAGTTTGCGACGGCGCAAGGCGGGCTCGCCCTGCGCCGTTTAGACTGTTTCACTACCGCTGTAATGTTCGGCCGCTAGGCTGAAGGCCGCCGCCCCGTCGGCGCGCGATCCGGGTGAGCCCGGCGCGGATGTTCTCGCCAAGGTCTGGTGGTTTGCCGTTCGATAATCAACCATAGAGGTAAGGCAATGAGCGCAATCGTTGATGTAGTCGCCCGCGAAATCCTGGATTCGCGCGGCAACCCGACCGTCGAAGCCGACGTGCTGCTGGAATCCGGCGTGATGGGCCGTGCGGCCGTGCCGTCCGGCGCATCCACCGGCGAGCGCGAAGCGCTGGAACTGCGTGACGGCGACAAGAGCCGTTACCTCGGTAAGGGTGTGCTGAAAGCGGTCGAGAACATCAATACCGAGATCGTCGAAGCCATCATCGGCCTCGATGCGGCCGAGCAAGCCTTCATCGACAAGACCATGCTCGACCTCGACGGTACCGACGACAAGAGTAAGCTCGGCGCCAACGCCATCCTCGCCGTCTCGATGGCCGTGGCCAAGGCCGCTGCCGAGGAGGCCGGCCTGCCGCTGTATCGCTATATCGGTGGTTCGGGCCCGATGAGCTTGCCGGTGCCGATGATGAACGTGATCAACGGCGGCGAGCATGCATCCAACAGCCTGGATTTCCAGGAAATCATGATCGTGCCGGCTGGCGCGCCGACCTTCCGTGAAGCACTGCGCTACGGCGCCGAAGTGTTCCACAACCTGAAGAAGATCCTGCACGACAAGCACCTGCCGACCCAGGTGGGTGACGAAGGCGGTTTCGCGCCCGATGTGGCCGGTCCGGAAGAAGCCATCGAGCTGATCCTGGCCGCGATCGAGAAGGCTGGCTACAAGGCCGGTTCCGATTTCTTCATCGCCCTCGACTGCGCTGCGTCCGAGTACTTCAACAAGGACAACGGCACCTACACCTTCAAGAAGGGTGGCGGTCGCAACTTCACGTCGAGCGAAATGGTCGACTACTTGGAAGGCCTGGTGAACAAGTACCCGATCATCTCGATCGAGGACGGCATGGGCGAGCGCGACTGGGCCGGCTGGAAGGTGCTGACCGATCGCATCGGCGGCCGCGTGCAGCTGGTGGGTGATGATCTGTTCGTGACCAACGCCAAGATCCTGGCCGAAGGCATCGACAAGGGCATCTGCAACTCGATCCTGATCAAGGTCAACCAGATCGGTTCGCTGACCGAAACCCTGGCTGCCGTCGATCTGGCCAAGCGCAATCGCTACACCTCGGTGATGTCGCATCGTTCGGGCGAAACCGAAGATGCCACCATTGCCGATCTGGCCGTTGCCACCAACTGCATGCAGATCAAGACCGGCTCGCTGTCGCGTTCGGACCGTATCGCCAAGTACAACCAGATCCTGCGGATCGAGGAAGAACTGGGCGATGCCGCTGTCTACCCGGGCATCAACGCCTTCTACCAGATCAAGAAGTAATCTGGCTTGCCTTGCCAGCCGCCTAGGTGGATCGGCAAGGCTGTAGTAACATCGGCAACCGGGGCTGCTGCCCCGGTTTCTGTTTTTCCGGCTTCCCATGCGCCTACTTGCCATCACCCTCGCGCTACTGATCGCCCTGCTGCAATGGCCGCTCTGGATCGGCAAGGGCAGCTGGCTGCGTGTCTGGCAGCTCGACCAGCAATTGGCCGAGCGCCACGCCGAGAACGACAAGCTACGCGAGCGCAATGCCGCGCTGGCTGCCGAAGTGCAGGATCTGAAGACCGGCACTGATGCGATCGAGGAGAGGGCACGCAACGAGCTCGGCATGATCCGCAAGGACGAAGTGTTCTTCCAGATTCTCGATCGGGCCAAGCCGGTAGCCACCAAGCCCGCGCCGGTGCCCGCCGCTACCGCAGCATCCTCCCGCTAGCAATCCAAATGCGCCGCTCATCGGCGCGAACTGTACTGCAAACGTACGCCGTTTTTCCTTGCTTGCTGTAACTGTTGTGTTGTCGTGACGATGCGATATAGTGGTGCGGACCTGCACCACGACGAGGCCTCGCCATGAATGATGTGAGTTTGCCCCTGCAGCGCAAGAGCGAAACGCTGTATGCCCAGCTTGCCGATGAACTCGCTCAGGCGATTGCCAGCGGCGTGCTCAAGCCCGGCGAGAAGCTGCCGTCGATTCGCAAGCTCTCTGCCCAGCGTCACGTCAGCCTGTCGACGGTGATGGAGGCCTATCGCTCGCTCGAAGATCGCGGCCTGATCGAGGCCCGTCCGCAAAGTGGCTTCTACGTGGCGCGTCTGCCGGTGTTGCGCATGCCGGGCCTGACCCAGCCGCCGCAGCATCCGCTGGAAGTGGTCACGCCGCCGGTGCTGTGGCCATACCAGGCGAGCGAACTCAAGCCCATCCGGGTCGATTTCGGCCTCGCCATCCTTAGCCCCGAGTTCTATCCCAACCAGCAGCTGCAGCGCTTGTTGTCGCAGGTGACGCGGCATAGCCCACGCATGCTGTCCGACTATGGCAAGCCAGTGGGCGACCCCGAGTTGCGCCGCCATATCGCGCGCCGTGCGCTGGCTTGGGGCGGGCAGTTCGAATCGGATGAGGTGCTGATCACCCATGGGTGTCTCGAGGCAATCAATCTGTGTTTGCGCGCGGTGACCAAGCCCGGCGACGTGGTGGCCATCGAATCGCCGGCTTATTTCGGCCTGCTGCAGATGCTGGAGAGCTTCCAGCTCAAGGCGCTGGAGATTCCTACCCATCCACAGACCGGCATCTCGATCGAGGCGCTGGAGCTCGCCACGCGCGATGGCCAGGTGCAGGCCTGCCTGCTGCTGCCCAACTTCTCCAACCCGCTCGGTTGCCTGATGCCGGATGAGAACAAGCAGCGCATGGTCGAGCTCTTGGCCGAGCGCAACATCCCGCTGATCGAGGACGATCTCTACGGCGAATTCTTCCATCGCGGCGAGCGCCCACGTCCGGCCAAGGCGTTCGATCCGCCGGTGGAGCAGGGCGGCGGCAACGTGATGCTGTGCTCGTCGTTCACCAAGGCGCTGGCGCCAGGCATGCGTATCGGCTGGATCGTGGCGGGGCGCTGGCAGCGCGAGATAGAGCGGCTGAAATTCATCAATACCTATTCGACGCCGCTGGCATTGCAGCAGACCATCGCCCGTTTCCTCGACAACGGTGGCTACGATCATCACTTGCGTCGCTTGCGCCGCATCGTCGCTGAACAGGTGACGGCCGCGGTCGAGGCGATCCAGCGTTATTTTCCGGCCGATACCCGCCTTAACGTGCCGCAGGGCGGCTATGTGCTGTGGGTGGAGCTGCCGCCGGAGATCGATACTCGCGAGTTGCTACGCGATTCGATGGCCGAGGGGATCAATTTCACGCCGGGCGAGCTGTTCAGCCCCAGCCGCAGTTATCGCAACTGCATGCGCATCTGCTGCGTGGAAACCTGGACCACCCGGCACGAAGCGGCGATCCGCCGGCTCGGCGAGCTGGCGCAGCAACGGCTGGTGCGGCCAGAAGCCTGATCAGCGCGCGACCGCCGAGGTCTGAACCGGATCGGGCTCGGGAGGACGGGCCAGCGGGCAACTCGCTTCGCCGCTGGCCTGGATTTCCTCGCAACCGAACGAATAGCTGAGCATGCACGGCGGTATCGCGCCGCTGTCGTCGACCCAGACGACCATGAAGCGCGGCCCGCAGCGCCCTTCGATCAGGCCCTGCAGGTCGACGAGGTCATTGATCAGATCGGCATGCAGCTGCATCGGCCAGATGAGGGCCAGCAGGGCGATCGAACTCAGGGAGCGGCGCATGGCAGCCCTCCGTGCGGCCGGCAGGTACGCGCGCCGGACCGTACAGGCTCAGCCCCGACCGCGTACCGTTGTCCGTGCTGCAACGGGGCTCCTGCCGGGTGGGACTAGGCTAGCTCGATCAAGTTTGCTGGCCAGTCAGCCGTACATCATATTTCCGGCCGCCGACGCGCCGCAGCCGACGATACAGTGCTTGCAGCACGGTGATCGTGGCGGCCAACCAGGCGCTGGCTGGCGAGGTCAGGCGGAACCGGCTCGGTTGCAGTGCCTGGATCACCACGCGCTGCGCCCCAGTGAGGCGGAGGCGCTCACCGCTGCGCAGTAGCAGGTCACCACCACCTTCGGTCACCCACAGCAGGCCGTGCTGGCAGGAGAGCTCGGTGCCGGCACGGCATTCGAAGGCGGCAACCAGTCCGGCGCATTGCATGCTGATGTGTTTCATGGCCCACCTCCGCTGTGATGATGACAGCAGCTTACCGGCGTTGCGCTGTGGTCCGGCAGGGGCAGAACAGCATAACAGTTGGCTCGACAGCCCGTGCTGCAGGGTAACTGTATTGGCAGTGCGGGCAGGCCACTGTCATGGTCGCCCGGCTTATTGCTGCAGCCGGGCTGCGCGCCAGGCCGCAAGACGGCGGAAGAGCCAGCTCTGCGGCTGGTCGAGGCCGGTGCGCACGTAGTCGATCACCGGATATTGGTCGAGGATGACGTCCTGCGCGCTGCGTGCCCCAGTGGTGCCGGCAAACAGGATGGCATCACCGAAGGCGAGCGGTGTTTCCGGCGGCGGCAGCAGGATATCGCGGCCGGCCCGGGTCAGCATCAAGGGCAGGGCGCGCAACCGGCGGGTATATTCCTGCGGGTTGGCCATCAGGTGGCGCAGTTCCAGCGCCGGCTGTGGCTGGGCGAGCAGTGCGTAGATCGCGCCAGCGTTCTCGGCGGTGAGGTGGACCACCCAGGTGGCGGGCACGTAGAGCTCGCACAGGCCCTCGATCTCGCGCATCAGTGCCTGCGACCAGCTCTCGCTGCGCGTCTGGATCTGGCCTAAGAAGCGCGCCAGCGTCGGTGTGGTCAATGCCCTCAGGCACTCGTGCGACATCACCTCGCTCCGCACCACGGTCACATCCGGTTTGAAAGCCTCGAACAGCATGCCGTTGTTGGCCAGGTTCTGCCGCGCGATCACGAAGAGGCCCGGATGGATGGCGCGGGCGGTGGCGATGGCGGAAAGGTTGTGGCTGTCGTGATCGTGACAGGCGACGATGCCGACCGCGCGTTCGATGCCAGCCGCCTTCAGCGAGGCGGCGTCCACGCCCAGCGCTTGCACGTATTGCTCGGGTGGTAGTTCGGTCTGGTCTTCCAGATCGATCACCGTCACCGTCGCGCCCTCGCAATCGAGCGCCTCCTTCACTGCGTGGCCGAAACGGCCAAAGCCGACGATCACCCAATGGCCGCGCGGCGGTTTCACCAACGGTGGCAGCGGCTCGCCGGGAAAGTCGGACAGCGTGTCCCACAGCCGGCTGGTATGCGGTGCATGCAGCGAACGGCGGAACTGCGCGCCGACCGCATCGAACATGTTGATCACGCGATTGGTGCCGAACGAGGCCATGTTCTCCGCCACCGCGCGGGTCTTGGAGCGGCCGACCGACAGCAGCGCCGGGCGCAGCACGTGGGCGGCGATGGTCACCGACAGATTGGCTTCCTCGTTGCCGGTGATGGCGAGCACGCCGCGGCAGAGCGAGTGAGTGATGCCGGCGAGCTCCAGCAGCTTGGGATTGGACGCATCGCCGGCGTAGGCGGGCACGTCGAAGCGGTAGTCGGCGAAGGTGACGTCGTGCACCCGTTCCTCGCGCAATTCCAGCACCACGAAGCGGATCTGCTGGTCGTCCAGTACGCGGCACAACAGCCTTGCGGTCTGGCCGTAGCCGCAGATCAGGAAGAACGGCTCGCTGATGCGTCGTACCCGGTTGGCGAAGCGCGCGAGTTGCACGGCCTGCTGGAAGCTCTTGTCCTGCAGGATGGAAAACGTGGTCCCGATGGCGTAGGCCCAGCCGATCACCGACAGATAGATGCACACCACCACCCACATGCGCTGGGTATAGGTAAACGCATACGGCACCTCGCCGAAGCCGATGGTGGTCGCGGTGTAGCTGACGAAGTAAAAGGCATGGAAGAAATCCATGCGGTACGGCTGGCCGTGGTTGTCCACGCCGGGAATCACGACGAGGCCGAACACCGAGATTGCGTAGATCAGGATCAGCGTGATCAGCGGCGCACGCATGCGCCGCAGCACCAGGAAGATGACGTTAGGCATCGCAGCCGTTCCGGCGATCAACGGCGCAACGACAGCGTTTCGCCGATCAGCAGCACCACGGAAACCAGGTTGGCCGCCAGCGCGCCGCCGGACAGCGAGACCACGCTCGACATCACGCCCGGCGTGGTGCCGATGCCGGCG
This sequence comes from Chitinolyticbacter meiyuanensis, assembly GCF_008033135.1. Classification (NCBI taxonomy): domain Bacteria; kingdom Pseudomonadati; phylum Pseudomonadota; class Betaproteobacteria; order Neisseriales; family Chitinibacteraceae; genus Chitinolyticbacter; species Chitinolyticbacter meiyuanensis. The sequence goes on along the minus strand of NZ_CP041335.1, from coordinate 2,822,378 downwards.
ACGTAGACGCTATAGCCCCAGACGAAGGCTGCGGCGATCAGCTGCAGGTCGGCGACGAGGCTGGTCGCCAGGTGCACGGCGCCCACCTGAGTGCGATCGCCGAATTTGAGCACGGTGGCGATCAGGTTCACCACGATGGCGGCGAACAGTTCGAACACGTCATGCTGGTGCGGCACGTCGATCTCGCCGATGAAGAAGCCGAAGTTCAGCGTGAACGCCAGCACGATGAAGAAGCCGAAGATCACTTTTTCCAGATTCATGGCAGGTTACCTTGTGGTTGCGGCTAGGCCGATTCGCGCTCGACTTCGCGGGTATCGGCTTCGAACAGGTTTTCCAGTTCCACCATGGCCTCACGCGTGGTCTGGATCAGCTGGGATTCGTCGTGGTACGCGGCATGCTGGCGCAGCACCAGCTTCTCGTCGTAGTCGCGGAAGGTGTCGACCGCCTTGTCGGCACGCTCGGCCGGGATGCCGAGCGCTACCAGTGCGCGGCGGGCCAACGCCAGGCTGGAATGGAAGGTCTCGCGCTCGATCACCGTCACCCCCAGGTCCATCAGCCGGTAGGCGTGGGCACGGTTGCGGGCGCGGGCGAACACCGACAGCTTGGGATAGTGATGGCGTACCGTCTCGGCGGTGCGCACCGAGGCCTCGATATCGTCGATCGCCAGGATGAAGAGCTCTGCTTCGTCGGCCCGAGCCGCACGCAGCAGATCGATGCGCGAGGCATCGCCGTAGTACACCTGGTTGCCGAAGCGCCGCACGAAGTCCACCTGGTCGGGGCTCGCTTCCAGCGCGGTGAAGGGGATCTTCTTCACCCGCAACAGACGCGCCACGATCTGGCCGAAGCGACCGAAGCCGGCAATGATCACCCGGCTGGGCTGCTCGGGGGCGATGGTGTCGAACTCGCGCTTGGGGGCACGGGCCAGCCACGGTGAAATCCAGCGCTCGTGCACGCTGGCGAGCAACGGTGTGGCGGCCATCGATAGTGTCACCACCAGCACCAGGGTATCGGCGAGGCCACGCGCCATCGCACCGCTGGCGGTGGCGAGGCCGAACAGCACGAAGGCGAATTCGCCGCCCTGGGCCAGCGCCACGCCAAGGTGGCGCGCCGTGTAGTCGCCGGCCTGGGTTACCCGGCCGAGGCCATACAGCACCAGGAACTTGATCGCCATCAGGCCGACCACGCCGGCCACCAGCAGCTGAGGGATCTCGCGGAACAGTCCGAGGTTGGCGGACATGCCCACGGCAATGAAAAAGAGACCGAGCAGCAAGCCCTTGAATGGCTCCAGCGTGGCTTCAAGCTCGTGGCGGTATTCGGAATCGGCCAGCAGCACGCCGGCGAGAAAGGCGCCCAGCGACATCGACAGGCCCACGTGCTCCATCAGCAACGCGGTGCCCAGCACGATCAGCAGCGCAGCGGCGGCAAATACCTCCTGGCTGCCGGCCTTGGCGATCAGGCGCAGCGCGGGGCGCAGCAGCCAGTGGCCGCCGATCACCACCAGCGCCACCGCACCGAGCGCCAGCCCGAGGTCGTGCCAACCCGGCAGCTCGCCGTTGGAGAGCAGCGGCAGCAGTACCAGCAGCGGGATCACCGCCAGATCCTGGAACAGCAGGATGGCAAAGGCATCGCGGCCGTGGCGGGCGGTCAACTGTTTCTTCTCCGCCAGCATCTGCAGCACGAAGGCGGTGGACGACAGCGCCAGTCCCAGGCCGGCGATGATGGCCGCCACCCACGAGATGCCGACGAGCCGTAGCGCCAGGGCGATGGCGGCGCCCGTCAGCAGCATCTGTGCGCCGCCAAGGCCGAACACCGCGCGCCGTAGCACCCACAGCCGCGACGGCTGCAGCTCCAAACCGATCACGAACAGCAGCAGCACCACGCCGAGCTCGGCGAAATGCAGGATGCTGTCGACCTGGGTGACGAGCCCCAGCCCCCATGGGCCGATCAGCACGCCGGCGGCGAGATAGCCGAGGATGGCGCCAAGCCCGGCGCGGCGGAACAGCGGCACCATCACGACGGTGGCGCAAAGGAAGACGGCAATCTGGCTGGTCAGGGTCATGGGTCGATGGGCATGAAGAGGACAACGCGGTCGCGGCCGCTGTGTTTGGCTTGTAAAGGGCCTGGTCGGCCTCGGGCAGCAGTGTATCGAGCGGCTGGCCTAATGTGCTATTCCGTACCACGCCCTCCCTGGCGGCAGTATAGCCGCGACCTCCTGTTGCTTCGAGGTGCGGGACGCGCGCACTCCGTCAGCGCAATCCACGAAATCCAGCATACAAGTACGCATGTCCATGCTATGGACATGGAAGGCTGGTGAAAGCAAATGCGCCGGCCGGTGACTGGATCAACAGGGGGATGCGATGACGGGCATGCGCAAGATGCTGGGGAAGCTGCACCTGGGTGGACACGACGCGCTGCGGCAAGCGCTGGAGCAGGCCATCGACGCAGTGGTGACGATCGACGAGAACAACAACGTTACCTTCTTCAACGCTGCCGCCGAGCGACTATGGGGTTACCGCCGCGACGAGGTGTTGGGGCGCAATGTGAAGATGCTGGTGCCGCAGGCCATCCAGTCCAACCACGATGGCTATGTGAACGCCAATCGCGAAACCGGTGTCGACAAGATCGTCGGCACCAGTCGCGACGTGCTGATCGAGCGCAAGGACGGTGGCAAGGTATGGGCCAATCTGTCGCTGTCCAGGGTGAAGCTGGGCAACAAGATCAGCTACACCGCGTTTGTGAAGGACATCACCCGCGAGCGCAATGCCCGCGAGACCATCAACCAGACTCTGGAGCAGGCGCTGGACGCGGTAGTGATGATCGACGAGAACAACCTCGTCACCTTCTTCAACCGCGCGGCCGAACAGCTGTGGGGCTACGAGCGCAAAGAGGTGATTGGCCAGAACGTGAAGATGCTGGTGCCGCACGCGATCCAGCCCAATCACGACGAATACGTGAACGCCAATCGCCGCACCGGCCAGGACAAGATCGTCGGCACCACGCGCGAGGTGCCGATCGAGCGCAAGGACGGCGGGCGGCGTTGGGGGAGCCTTGCGCTCTCCAAGGTCGAGCTCGAGGGCAAGATCCTCTACACCGCCTTCGTCAAGGATGTGACCGAGGAATTCGCCCGGCGCGAGCAGTTCCGCCTGCTGTCGCTGGTGGCCAACGAGACCGACAACGCGGTGATCATCACCGATCCGGATGGCCGCATCCAGTTCGTCAACCCCGGCTTCACCCGCATGACCGGCTACAACCAGGACGAGGTACTCGGCCGCAAGCCGGGCAGCTTCCTGCAGGGCGAGCATACCGAGCAGGGCACGGTGGCACAGATCCGCGACAACATCCGCTCGCGCCAGCCGTTCTTCGGCGAAATCCTCAACTACCACAAGAGCGGCAAGCCCTACTGGATCTCGCTGGCGATCAATCCGGTGTTCGATCCCACCGGCAAGCTGATCCACTTCATTTCCATCCAGGCCAACGTCACCGACACCAAGGTCAAGGCGCTGGAGTTCACCACCCGCTTCGAGGCCATTGGCCAGACCAATGCGGTGGGCGAGTGGGAGATCGATGGCCGGCTCAAGCACGCCAATGCCTACATGGTGCAGCACCTGGGCGATGCCAGCGAAGCGGCGCTGGTCTCCCGCTCCCGCTCCTTGCCGGAGATCATTGGCCGCCCGGCTTTCGACGCCTTGCTGCGAGGCGAACAGTTCCGTGGCGAGGTGTCGATCCGTGATTCGCAGGGTAAGGACATCTGGTTCGATGCCACGGCCTGTCCGATCCACGACTTCGAGGGCAATCTGCGCACCATCGTCAGTTATGGCAACGACATCACCTCGAAGATGCGCGCCGTGGTCGAAACCGATACCGCGATGAAGCAGGTGCTCGCGTCCAGTGACAAGATCAGCAATATCGTCTCGGTGATCGACAGCATCGCCGCGCAGACCAACCTGCTGTCGCTCAATGCCGCCATCGAGGCGGCGCGTGCCGGCGAGGCCGGCTGGGGATTTGCGGTAGTGGCAGACGAGGTGCGCAAGCTGGCCACCCGCTCGGCGCAATCTGCTGGCGAGATCAACCAGCTGGTCGAGGAAACGCGGCGCCGCGTTGCGGAGCTGGCCGAATCGCTGCGCCGCCTGGGCAGCGGAGACTAGGCCAGCAGGTGGGCGAGGGCGAAGCCCGAGCCCACCGCGACGACGCTGCAGGCGAGCCCCGGCAGCATGAAGCTGTGATTGAGCAGCCAGCGGCCGATGCGGGTGGTGCCGGTGGCATCGAAGTTGATCGCGGCGATCACGGTCGGGTAGTTCGGAATGAAAAAGTAGCCATTCACTGCCGGGAACATCGCGATCAGCGCCGGCGTCGGCAGGCCCAGCGCGATGCCGAGCGGCATCAGCGCGCGGATGGTGGCGGCCTGCGAGTAGAGCAGAATGGACATCGCGAACAGCGCCACCGCGAATAGCCAGGGCGCGGCCGCCACGGTGGCGCGGATCTCGCCGGAGAAGAACGCCATATTGGCCTGGATGAAGGTGTCGCCCATCCAGGCCACGCCGAAGATGCCGATCACCGCAGCAGCCCCGGCGCGGAACACGCTACCCTTGACCACCTGTTCAGCGGGTACGCGTGCCGTCAGCAGGATCAGCGCCGCCGCCGACAGCATCACGATCTCGATCACGCTGGCCATGTTCAGTGTCTGCAATTGCCCATCCACCTGCCAGGCGGGTCGCAGCGCCGGAAGCGAACCCAGCAATACCACCGTGATGGCGGCCAGCAGGAAGATCGCGACCGCATGCCTGGCGCGTGCCGGCAGTGGCTGCAATTCGCCACGATGCGGTGGAGCCACTTGGCCGGCAGCGAGTCGCGCCTGATAGACCGGATCGTGTTCCAGCTCCGGCCCCAGGCGGCTGGCCACCAGGGCACCCGCCGCCACGCCGCACAGGGTGGCCGGGATGGCGATCATCAGAATGTGCGCAAGCTCGACGCCCCGCCCGGCGAGCAGCGACAGCAGCGCTACGGTGGCCGCCGAGATGGGGCTGGCGGTGATGGCCACCTGCGAGGCGATCACTGCGATCGAGAGCGGCCGTTCCGGCCGTACGCCAGCCTCACGCGCAACCTCGGCGATCACCGGCAACACGGCATAGGCGACATGGCCGGTGCCGGCGCACAGCGTGAAACCGTAGGTGACCAGCGGTGCATACCAAGTGATCTGGCGTGGATTGCGCCGCAGCAGACGCTCCGCCTGCCGCACCAGCCAATCCATGCCGCCCGCCACCTGCAGGCAGGCCGCTGCGGTAATGACGGCGACGATCATCAGCATCACGTCGATGGGGGCATTGGTCGGCCGCAGGCCAAAGCCGAAGGTAAGCACGGCAAGGCCCAGTCCGCCCATCACGCCGAGCCCGATACCGCCAATGCGGGCGCCGATCAGGATGGCGGCGAGGACGACCAGGAACTCCAGTGCGATCATGTCGGGCAGCCGCTCAGGTTCATTGCAGCGGCGGTGTGACGGTCAGGCCGACGAACTCCGGATGGTCGGTGATCAGCCCGTGCAGCGCGAATTCCTCGCACAGTCGATGCTCGTGATCGGTCTGCGCGCCGAACACGTAGTTGCGAAAGCCCAGTGCGTTGGCTTGTTGCAACAGCGTGAGATCGATCGATTCGTAGTACCACACCAGCGTGCGCAAGTGAGCGTGCGGCATTGCGGCGTAGAGCAGGCTGTTCAGGGCAGCGGGCCGGTGCCAGACGATGAAGCCGGTGTCGGCTTCCAGCGCCTCGGCCATGGACAGCATGATGTCGTGGCGCAAGGAAGTGAGCAGCAGTCGCTGCCGCTCGATCCGTGGCTTCAATTCGGTCTGCACTGCAGCCACCGCGGCCGGTGCCTTGACCTCGATGTTCCAGAAGGCTTCGGGAAAGGCGTCCAGTGCTTCGGCCAGCGTTGGCACGATATAGCCGGCCAGGTGCGAGAGCTCGGCCCGCGTCACTGCCGCAACCGGTACCCCCGTGGCGACGGTTCGATCATGGAACAGTACGGCCTCGCCGTCGGCGCTGAGCCGCACGTCGGTCTCCAGACCGTGAAAGCCGCAGGAGAGGGCATCGGCAAAAGCCGCGAGCGTGTTCTCGGGGGCGCTGCGGACCAGGCCGCGATGAGCGATCAGCTGCATGGAATCGGCTACACTCCATCCTGATTGATGAACGGTTGCTGACGGCCAACTGAAGCGATACAGCCACAGCCGACCATTCCATTCTAGACGCACCGAATGCGCACAGGGAGAGGGCATTGAAACAACGCGTGATCTTGCTGGCCGGTCTGCTGGCCTGCGCCATGGCCGCGCAGGCGGCAGACGCGCCACGGCCGCGGATCGGGCTGGTCCTGGGCGGGGGCGGCGCACGCGGCCTTGCGCACGTGGGCGTGCTGCGGGTGCTGGAAGAGGCAAAGATACCGGTCGACTGCATTGTCGGCACCAGCATGGGCGCGCTGGTGGCCGGCAGCTATGCCTCAGGCCGCAGTGCCGAGGAGCTGGCCGAGAAGGTGCAGAAGGCCAACTGGGATGACCTGCTGAGTTCGCGCCTGCCGCGCCAGCTCAACACCTTCCGGCAAAAACAGGTAGACCAGCTGGCGCTGCTGCCACTCGACATCGGCGTGTCGGACGACGGCAAGATATCCTTCCCCAAATCGGCGATTGCCACGCAGAAGGTCGAGCTGTTCCTGCGTGACATGACCTATGGCGGCACGGTGCCGGATTTCGATGCCATGCCGATCCCATACCGTGCCATTGCCACCGATCTCGAGGCCGGCGAGATGGTGGTGATGAAGGATGGCGATATCGTCTCGGCCATGTTGGCGAGCATGGCGGTGCCCGGCGTGTTTCCCCCAGTGACGCGCGACGGCAAGCTGCTGGCCGATGGCGGGCTGTCGCGCAATCTTGGCATCGATGTGGCGCGTGAGCTGTGCGCCGACGTGGTGATCGCGGTCGATGTGGCTTCGCCACCGCTCAAGCGCGACGCGCTGGGCAATATCTTCGGTGTGGCCGACCAGTACACCCGATTGATGATCCTGCAGAACCAGCGCCCGCAGATCGGCAGCCTGACACCGCTGGATGTGCTGATCACGCCGGACCTGGGCGACTTGTCGAGCTCGTCGTTCGACAAGAACCAGGATTTCATCGCCATGGGCGAGAAGGCCGCACGCAAAACGCTGAACCAGTTGCAGCGCTATGCGCTGCCTGCCGACCGCTACGCCAGCTGGCGTGAGGCGAGGGTGGAAAAACGGCTGAAGGCCAAACCCATCCTCGACATACAGGTGGCCGAGCTCAAGCACGTGAATCCGGAGGTGATGCGCGGCGCGCTGGCGGTGCAGACCGGTGAGCCGCTCGATCAGGAAGACTTCAACCGCCGCTTGCAGGAGGTGTACGCGCGCGGTGATTTCACTCAGCTCGATTACGAGCTGCGTGATCACGGTTCCGGCCAACGCATGACCATCTCGCCGGTGGAAAAGGACTGGGGGCCGAACTACCTGAACTTCGGCCTAGCGCTGGGTACCGACTTCGATCGTTCCAATCCCTACAGCCTGACCGCGCGCTATCGCCGCACCTGGATGAACAGCCTGGGCGGTGAATTCGATGGCCTGATCAGCATCGGTGATCGCTCGGTGATCGCAGCGGAGTTCTATCAGCCGCTGCAGATCGACGGCTATGCCTTCGTCGCCCCTTATGCTTCCGCCGAGACCGGGCCGCTCAAGCTGTGGAACGACGGTCACCAACTGGCCGAGTACAAGCTGGAAAAGCAGCGGCTGGGCATCGACCTTGGCTCGGCGTGGGCACGCTACGGCGAAATCCGTATCGGCGCTTCGATCAATCATTACCGCGGCTCGCTGGAAGTGGGCACCGGTGTGGCGGACAACGAAGGCGATTCCGTGCCCTTGCCACGCGGTATCAACCAATGGGACTGGGGCCCGCGCTTCAACCTTTACTACGACCAGCTCGACAACCTCAATTTCCCCAGCTCCGGCACGATGGTGCATCTATCGGCCTACGAGGCCGTTGATGGCCGGGTCGATGGCGACACCTTCGGCGACGAGTTCGAGCCCTACGGCCGCTATGGCGCAGACCTGACCCACGGCTTCAAGCTGGGGTCCAATAGCGGCCATGTCACGTTGCGAGGGCAGGGCTCGCGCGGTGGCGATCCGCCGCTGTCCGACATCCGCTGGATGGGCGGCTTCCTGAATCTATCGAGCTACGGCTATCAGGAGCTGCAGGGCGACCGGTTGCTGTACGGCCGGGTAGCGTTGTACCGGCCAGTGCCGCTGTTTTCCGAATCGGGCAAGGGCACCTATCTAGGCGCAGCATTGGAAAGCGGCCGAGTGTTCGATGAATTGCTCGACGATGGCTGGCACTACTCGCTGGTGGGTTACCTCGGCGTCGAGACGTATCTGGGCCCGCTCTATCTTGCCGCCGCCTATGGCGACAATGACAAGGCGCGGTACTACGTCACGCTCGGTAACCCGTTCTAAACTAAGAAAGGTGCATATTTCGCTGTGAAATCGGATGGGGACCTGTATAGTGCGTCCCTTCCCCTACCAGCAGTCCCCCTGGCCGACGCCTCGATGGCGCCGGCGCATGCCGAGGTGGCGTGGCCACCGTTTCTCTCCCGAGTCGACCTGTCACAGGCCTCTCAGGCCGTGGCATTGCAGCCGGACTGCGCAATACCGGAGATGTGTCATGGCAAAAGAAGACGTGGTCGAGATGGAAGGCGTGGTGCTGGAACTGCTGCCTGATTCGCGGTTTCGCGTGGTACTGAACAACGGTGTCGAGATCAATGCCTATGCCTCGGGCAAGATGCGCAAGCATCGTATCCGCGTGCTGGCTGGCGATCGCGTCACCGTCGAGATGTCGCCGTATGATCTGACCAAGGGTCGGGTCAGCTTCCGTCACAAGGATGAGCGGCCGTCCACGCCGCCGAGCGGCACGCCGGGCTATCACCGTCGCTAAGGCGCGTGGCCTTTGCCACAGCGCCACAGGGTGTCCATCGCGCACAGTGATGGCTGCCGCTATGATGTGAGTCACCCCCACCATAGATCGGAGAGCCGTCGATGAAGCTGATGTCTGCATTGTTGCTAGCCACTGGCCTGCTGTTGTCCCAGACCGGCCATGCTGCCACCGCGCAGCAGGACAAAATGGCGACCTGCAACAAGGAAGCCAGCGCCAAGAGCCTGAAGGGCGACGAGCGCAAGACCTTCATGAGCACCTGCCTGAAAAAGGATGCAAAGCCCACCAGCCAGCAAGACAAGATGGGCTACTGCAACAAGGAAGCCGGTGCCAAGAACCTGAAGGGCGACGAACGCAAGGCGTTCATGAGCGACTGCCTGAAGAAGAAGTAAGCCAGGTCATCGCTCCGACAAGCGCGGCAATGCCGCGCTTTTCTTTTGCCCCGGCTTGTTTTGCCGCGCGATGCCCCCATGTTGCCAGCGCCGCTGTATGTGTAAACACGGAGTGCCCATGGCGCGGCGGCTTGGCACTTCTTTCCTGGAAATTCCGATGTCCGATCTCTCCCCCCTGCAATCCGCGCTGTCCAGCCTGATCGATCCGTTGACCGGTCGCGACTACGTATCGAGCCGCTGCGTGCGCCAGCTCGCGCTGGAAAACGGCGTGGCGCGCGCCGAGATCGTGCTCGGCTACCCAGCGGCGAGCCGGCATGCGGCCATCGCTGCCGAGGTGGAAGCAGTGCTCAAGGCGGTGCCGGGCGTGACTGCCGTGGACGTGCGCGTCGGTAGCCAGGTGGTGGCGCATGCCGCACAGCGTGGCCTGCCGTTGCTGGCCGGGGTGAAGAACATCATTGCCGTGGCGTCGGGCAAGGGCGGTGTGGGCAAATCGACCACTGCGGCCAACCTTGCACTGGCGCTGGCGGCGGAAGGCGCCAGCGTCGGCCTGCTGGATGCCGATATCTACGGCCCGTCGCAGCCGACCATGCTGGGCGTGGAAGGGCGTCAGCCGGTTTCGCCCGACAACAAGCATATCGAGCCGATCGAGAACCACGGCATCAAGACCATGTCGATCGGCTTTCTGATCGACCCCGAGCAGCCCATGGTGTGGCGTGGCCCCATGGTGACCCAGGCGCTGATGCAACTCCTGAACGACACGATCTGGGGTGAGCTCGACTATCTGCTGATCGACCTGCCGCCAGGCACCGGTGACATCCAGCTCACCTTGAGCCAGAAGGTGCCGGTGACCGGCGCGGTCATCGTGACCACCCCGCAGGATATTGCGCTGCTGGATGCGCGCAAGGGCCTCAAGATGTTCGAGAAGGTGGGCGTGCCGATTCTCGGCATCGTCGAGAACATGAGCGTGCACATCTGCAGCAACTGTGGTCATGCCGAGCCCATCTTTGGCGAGGGCGGCGCGGCGCGCATGTGCGCCGACTACAACACCGAGCTTCTGGGCCAATTGCCACTCGATCTGTCGATCCGCCTGAATGCCGACGCCGGCCACCCTTCGGTGGTCGCCGATCCGCAAGGCGCGGTGGCGCAGTTGTATCGCGGCATCGCGCAGAAGGTGGGCGCACGCATCGCCGCCAAGGCAAACGACTATTCGAGCAAGTTTCCCAAGATTGTCATCAGCAATACCTGAGCTGCAGCTGCCAGTGGTCAGGATTTGCGCTTGACCCAGCGTAACGCTGGGGCAATTCCGGATGGCGCGTACGCCGCGAGGCAGGGCCCCTGCACCTTGGCCAGCATGGCAAGGTGTGTCATGCCCGGCGGCACCTGGGTTAGCGCTTCGGCTTCATCCTCGCGGCCATCGGCTCGGCCGTTGGCCCAGGCGGCATCTGGAAATTCCCTTTCGTCGCCGGCCAGAGCGGCGGCGGCGCCTTCTGCTGATCTATCTCGGCTCAGCTTCTCGCTTGGTGCTGGTGCTGCTACTCGCCGAAATGGTGATCGGCCGCCATCGCCAGCGAACCGGTCACACTGTCGTTCGGGCTATGGCAGCACCTGAAGCGATTTGGTCGTACTCCGTTCGATCTGATGGACTACATCGCTTCCAACTGCTGCCGTTTGCTGGCGTAGCATCCGCCCTGTGCATGGGCTGGGCGATCAGGCTGCGGGTGCGCGAGGAGCTTGGTCGAGGGCAAGGCGCCAGCGCGGCTGCCAGTCTTTCGTGCCGTGGCAGCGATTGGCGCGCCGTTCGCGCACAAGCTGTAGATATGGCGCTGCTCCACAAAAAAGCCCGGATTGCTCCGGGCTTTTTTGTGTCTCACGGATCGGAAGTCAGCCAAACCGTGGGCCGTATTCCGTTACATCCTCGGATCCACATCGGCCGAGGAATCATTGGCTGCAAGCTTGTTCGGCGGCTCCTCATGCGGCCAGGCTCCTGTGTGATGCTGGGTCATGATCTGGGGTGAACCGGCATGCAGGCTGCACCTCATATCGGCAACGCCGTTCCGAAAAGCCTTCACATCGACGACTGCCGAGGATGCCCCAGCTGGTCTGACCGGTATGCACTCCACCAGATTGACCACCCGTGGGTCGTAGATCATCTCGATGGTTTCGGGCCGCAATAGCAGCGCGTGAAAACCCTCCTGTGGCCGCGAAAGCAACTTGATTTCAAGTTCGCGGGGGATTTTACGATTGGCGTAGACAAGCCCGACCAATTGGCCGAGCAGATACATGGAATTGTCCATGGCGTGCTCCTCCGCGCGAACGCGGCGCACTCTCAGATTCAAGCGCGTAGATAGGAAGCTCAAGACCAGAAGCTAGGGTTTGGTAGCCGGGGGTGATCGGCGTCGGTCTTGGAGCTGCTGCCGCGAGGTGGGAAGAACTGTGCTACCCCAGTCCCACAGGTAGCGACGCGGCAAAAGATGCAGATGAGGCGTTCAAACTTTCCCACACTGGGATTACGCCGTATAGGGGTTCTGTCGAAAGTATCGACAAACGGATGCAAATAGGTGCATGCAAAAAATCAGCTCTCCCGCAGATCGCCGGCTTTGCAATTCACACGCTGGGCCTCATCGGGATGGCATCCATTCCTGCCGATCAGGTGCTCAATCCCTGCAATAACCTTCTCCCGTGCGGACGGTCAGGCAGTTCGATTTGTCCGCGAGCCATTTCATGCCGGTGGCGGCGCCGTTGGTTGCCCTTATCGCTTCCTTCACCTCATCACGTTCGAATTCGATACCGGCGGCAACAGCCCTGCCGTGAAACAGGCGCGGACCGTCAAGGTTCTGAATGGTCACTTCATATGCACCATTCCCACCTTCAAGTTGCAGGAAAGTACCCTCAGGGCCATCCCACTTTCCTAGCCATGCATCCGATGCCGGTTGATTCACGACGGGCGTTGAGTCTGGCCCCTTCTCTTCAGCGGGGCTGGCATGCTTTTCCGAGCAGCCGGTGACAACGACGGTCAGTAGAACGATCAGCGCGGAACAAAAAGGGGTGACCTTCACTCTGCAACCTCACATTGATGGCTTCTGAAGTTGGACAGCCTTTCAACCCAGAGTTCAAGGGAGAGGGGCGTGAGAGGAATGAATATCAAGTGGCAGCCAGACGACGACCGATGCTTGTCAGGTGAGTGCTCAGGGTGCCTTAAAGCGGCGCTCGCCCAGGGTGATGGTGAATGCAGAAATGCCCTGGCCGAAATGGCCAGGGCATTCATATCAAGCCCATTTGGGCGAGGCGTGCGCGAGGTCGTGGTCGTTGCTCTGACCAAATACCTGGCTCGATTTTGATCGCCGCTGCGCAGCCCCTCGATCATTTGCGAAGCTAAGAGTGCTGTCCTATGCCGAAAACGATCAGGCAGCGCGACGCCGATTTAATCCTTGCGGCAGAGGATGAAGTGATAGGAGGCATTGCCTTGACGGAAGCCGAAGAACTGCGAGCCCGCCCAAACACTGCTGCAATAGGCCTGACCATCAAAGCTCGGGGAGCTGTTGCTGATCTGATATGCGCGAACTTCAGCCGCTTGAGCACCTGCCATCATGCCCATCGACAATACAACCAGAGCGAAGAACTTCTTCATGATTCCTCCAGAAATAAAGTAGGTAGAGTAGCCCTAGCCAACATCCTTGTTGACTTTCAAGTAAGGTTAACAACAGTTAACCGATGAGGATGCTAACACCGAAGTATTTACAGGTTCGTGGCATTGATCGCGGTGTCGTGTAAATGCAACCGAGAACTTCTCTTATCATCTGCGGGAGTGCGGTATGATCGACTAAGAAAAACTCCTTTATTTTTGGTGATTTAGGCGTAGATTGGTGCGAAGATTGGGGTGACGATCATGTCACTCTCAAACAGAAATGTGGGAAAACTGTGAATGATCTGAAAATTGCAATCAGGTCATTCCAAGCGCAGCAACGCTGCTGTGCGCTGCTGTGCGCTGCTGATGCAGAAGAACCATCGTGGTCCACGTACGCTGCAGAAGATGAAAAGAGGCTTCAAGTCTTCATAAAAAAAGCCCTGCGGTAGCAGGGCCTTCTTGCCGCGGTAGCAGCGCTCAAACGCGCAGACCGTCAAGGCTCTTGCCGTTGTCCAACCAATCTTGAACCCATTGCGGTTTGCGGCCACGACCAGTCCAGGTCTGGCTGGCATCTGCTGGATTGCGAAACTGCGCCGCTCCGGTGTTTTTGGCCGCCTTGCTACTCACGGCCTTGCCCAGCACGTCCTGCAGCGAGAAGCCCTTGGCCGCGGCGAGGTTTTGTAGTTCGGCGAGCAGGTCCTTTTTATCGCTGACCTTGCGCTTGTCGATCTCAGCGGCGAGATCCTTTTGCAGTTGATACATCTCAGGCAATGACAGCTTGGACAGGTCCATCGAAATTCTCCTTTTAACGTCGTTTTCAGTCCTGGTTCAATGCGCTGAGCCGTAGTTGTTCCAGAACAGCGCACCCAGCAAAAACCCTGCAATTGCCCCACCGAGTTGCACAAAAATTCTGCTCCAGAGTGCAATGGGCAGGCGCAGTTCTGCGTTTAGCTTGGCAGGGTTCAGATCAAGCCCATGAGTGACTAACCCCAGCACGTCAGGACTGAACCAGAGGAGAAGCAGGCAGACAAAACCCAATACCGCCCAGATTCCGTTCAATCGCAATCTCCGCTGCAATACCCCAATCCCGACCGTGATGGCCGCAGTAAACACCAGTGTTTTAGTCAGCAATTCACCTGCATGGTCAACGTACAATGCCATCCTTTCCCCCTGAAGCCCGCGAACACACTTTGGCAGTCGCTATAGCGGGGGCAATGTGAAAATTTCCTAGTCATGAATTTTTGTCGTTGCGAGTGTCCCCGTTGAGGGGAAAGTCCAGGAGCGTCAAACGGCTGTTTTGGGCGCGTGGCGTGAGTTCGCCAAGTACTTGAGATTCTTGCCGGTAAGGTGCCGGCTATAACGGGCAGTGCCGCAATGCATAAAGCCGCATGCAGTGGGATAGCGAGTTGAGCCGATTGTGGTCTAAATCGACCATCCACTTGATCCGCAATTTGATCGAAGGTGATGCTTCACTTTCTGTTTTCGCTGCAATCTTGCAACGCCATTCGTGGGTCTACAGCTTGCAAAGCTTGGCTTCTTGCAATTTTGCATCAGCGATATCGTGGCGGTAGCCATGAAAAAGCCCGGATCTGCTCCGGGCTTTCTGTTGGGCTCATTTACTGCCGCGCACCGCGCAGGTTGGCCGGCGGCGGGCCGCTGAAATTGCTGCGGTAGGGGTTGATATCGAGACCGCCGCGTCGGGTATAGCGCGCGTAGACGGCGAGCTTCATCGGTTTGCAAGCGCGCATCAGGTCCATGAAGATGCGCTCGACGCACTGTTCGTGGAACTCGTTGTGCTGACGGAACGAGATCAGATAGCGCAACAGCGATTCGCGATTGATCGGCTGGCCCACGTAGCGGATCTGCACACTGGCCCAGTCCGGCTGGCCGGTGACGAGGCAATTGGATTTGAGCAGATTCGAGGTCAGTGCCTCGTTGACCGGGGCGTCGGCCTGATCGCAATGCAGCAGTTGCGGCGCAGGCTGGTACTGGTCGACCTCGATGTCGAGATTGTCGATGCAATAGCCATCGAGCTCCATCAGGCGCTGGCCGGCAAAGCCATCCGGCTCAATCAGCTGCACCCGCACCGGCGCACCGGCTGCCTGTGACAGGTCGTCGCGCAGCAGCGTGGCGGCCGCGTCGGCATTGGCGAGCCGGGTCTGGTTAAAGCTGTTGAGGTAAAGCTTGAACGACTTGGATTCGACGATATTGGTGCTGTCTGCCGGAAATTCGAACAGGGCGATCGCGACCTGTGGCTTGCCGCGCGGATTGAGCCACGAGAGCTCGTAGCCGTTCCAGATATCGACACCCATAAAGGGCAGGGCGCCAGTGACGCCGATCTCGTCGCGCTTGCCCTGGCGCGGGATGGGAAACAGCAGGCTGGCGTCGTACTCGGCCTGGTATTGCACGGCCTTGCCGAGCGGGGATTGCTGCGCGGTGCTCATGGGAATTCCTGTTCCTCGCAGCGGCGCCGGGCCACTGCGCGCAAAACGCCATGATACCGCAGCGAGGCGATCGAACCGAGGCTAGCGCCCGCGCAGCCGATACCAGAGCAGGCCCAGCAGCTCGTGCAGTGCACGATCGCTGCGGGCCAGTGCTTCTGCATCCGGTAGCCAGCGCAGCACTACCGATTGCTCCTCTGAGGCGTAATCGGTGGCAGCGGGGATCACGGTGAAGCCGGCCTGGGTGAAGATCCGTTCGGCGCGCGGCATATGCCAGGCCTGGGTGACGAGAGCGATGCGGCGCTGTCCGGCCGGCAGCAACCGGGCGCTGAACTCGGCGTTTTCCTCGGTATTGCGCGATGCGCTTTCCACCCAACGTGGCGCGATGCCATAGTCACTGCGCAGCGCGTCGGCCATCAACTGCGCTTCGGCCACGCCGCCCTTGGGCTTGCCGCCGGTCACCAACAGCGGTTTGCCACTGCTGCGCGCCAGCCGCGCACCGTAGTGAACACGAGTCAGCGTGGCGTTGTTCATCGCTTCGTTGAGACCGGAGTCGGGCGCCGGCACGCGCTTGCCACCACCCAGCACAACGATGGCAGCGACCGAATCGAGTGCCGCCGGGGTGATCGGTGCCGGCTCCAGCTGCCGCAACAGCGCATAGGCGAGGCCGGGCGTTGCCAGCAGGTATAACAACAGGGTCGCCGCGGCGATGAGGCCGAGCGCCAGCCGCGGTTTCCTGCGCCAGAAGAGCAGGCCGATGGTCAGCAGCAACAGCAGGCTGCCCGGTGGCAGCATCAGGGCGGCAATGGCGTTCTTGATGACGACGATGGGATCGACCACAGAGCTAATCCGGCAAAAGCAAACGGGCCGCAGCTTGCGGCCCGTTGCGGGTAGCGTCAAGGTAAGCCAAGCGTGGGGCGGCTAACAAAGCCCAGCATGGCGCTTCTGGCTGGCGCGCGAAACGCAGACAGCACAAGGGCGTACGCCAAGTGAGTGCGGCGTAGCCAGAAGGGTTTGTCAGCCGCGCTTATTCGCCGAGATAGGCTTTCTGGATGGCCTCGTTCGCGAGCAGAGTCTTGGCATCGTCGGCCAGGGTAATCTTGCCGCTTTCCATTACATAGCCACGGTCTGCGGTTTCCAGCGCCAGCTTGGCATTCTGCTCGACTAGCAGCATGGTCACGCCCTCGGCGGCGATCATGCGGATGATCTCGAAGATCTTCTGCACGATGATGGGGGCGAGGCCCATCGACGGCTCGTCCAGCAGTAGCAGCTTGGGGCGGCTCATGATGGCGCGGCCGATGGCCACCATCTGCTGCTCGCCGCCGGACAGCGTGCCAGCCAGTTGCAGCCGGCGCTCCTTCAGGCGCGGGAACAGATCGTAGACGCGCGCCATGTCGCTGGCGATGTCCGCCTTGTCGTTGCGGGTGTGGGCGCCCATCTGCAGGTTCTCTTCCACCGTCAGCCGCGGGAACACGCCACGGCCTTCCGGCACCAGCACCAGACCCCTGTGCACATAATGGTAGGGTGCGAGCTTGGCAGTGTTCTCGCCATTGAAGGTGATGCTGCCGCTGGCAGGCTTGACCATGCCGACCAGGGTCTTGAGCGTAGTGCTCTTGCCCGCGCCGTTGGCGCCGATCAGCGCGACCAGTTCGCCCTGCTTCACTTCCAGGTTGATGCCCTTGACGGCGTGGATGCCGCCGTAGGCGACCTTGAGGTCTTCGACTTTCAGCAATGCGTCGCTCATTCCGGCGCCACTCCCAGGTACGCTTCGATCACGCGCGGATCGTTCTTCACGGCTTCGGGCACGCCCTCGGCGATCTTCTTGCCGTAATCGAGCACGGCAATGCGGTCGCACAGGCCCATCATCAGCTTCACGTCGTGTTCGATCAGCAGGATGGTCACGCCGTCGGCGCGCACCTTTTCCATCAGTTTCTTCAGACCCTCGGTCTCGGAGGGGTTCATGCCTGCAGCGGGCTCGTCCAGCGCCAAGAGCGTCGGGCGGGTGGCGAGGGCGCGGGCAATTTCCAGCCGGCGCTGGTCGCCGTAGGAGAGATTGCGCGCCAGCTCGTCATGACGGCGACCGATGCCGACATAGTCGAGCAGCTCCTGCGCCCGGGCTTTGATGCTGGCCTCTTCCGCCTTGGCACGCGGGTGGCGCAGCACGGCGCCGATGACGCCGGTGCGGGTACGCACGTGCTGGCCGACCATCACGTTTTCCAGCGCTGTCATGTTGGCGAACAGCCGGATGTTCTGGAAGGTGCGGGCGATGCCCGATTCGACCACCACATAGGGCTTCTTGCGGAACAAATCCTTGCCGTTGAAGGTGAATGCGCCTTCGTCCGGCTGGTAGAGCCCGGTCAGCACGTTGAACAGCGTGGTCTTGCCGGCGCCATTCGGGCCGATCAGGCCGTAGATCTCGCCAGCGTTGATAGCCAGGCTGACATCGTTCAGCGCGTGCAGACCGCCGAAGCGCTTGTGGATGCCACGGATTTCGAGAAGCGCGCTCATGCCTTGGCCTCCTCATCGTGCTCGTGGAACTCGCGGGCGCGGCGCTTGGACGGCCACAGGCCTTCTGGGCGCAGCAGCATGATGATGATCATGGCGAGGCCGAAGATCAGCATGCGCAGGTTCTCGGGATCGACCACGCGCTTGCCGAAGATGCCTTCCTGCAGCGGGTTGATCACGTCACGCAGGATTTCCGGAGTGATGGCAACGATGATGGCGCCCAGGATCACGCCCGGGATATGGCCCATGCCGCCCAGCACCACCATGCACAGCACCAGGATGGATTCCATCAACACGAACGACTCGGGCGAGACAAAGCCCTGGAAACTGGCGAACAGCGCACCGGATACGCCGCCGAACGAAGCGCCCATGGCGAAGGCCAGCAGTTTCACGTTGCGGATATTGATACCCATGGCGTTGGCGGCAATCTCATCCTCACGCAATGCCACCCAGGCACGGCCGATGCGCGAATGCTGCAGGCGCAGGGTGACGAAGATGATCAGCATGCAGAACGCCAGGATCAGGTAGTAGTAGAGGTGCACCATGTCGAAGGTGAGCCCCAGCCACTCCATCGGCCGGCCGAAGTCGATGCCGAGGAAATGTACCTTGTCGATGTTGTTGATGCCTTGCGGTCCGTTGGTGATGTTCACCGGGCGATCGAGGTTGTTCATGAAGATGCGGATGATCTCGCCAAAGCCCAGCGTCACGATGGCGAGGTAGTCGCCACGCAGCTTGAGCACCGGCGTACCCAGCATCACGCCGAACAGCCCGGCGACGATGGCTGCGATGACCAGCATCACCAGGAAGTTGGGGTACATCAGCCAAGCTGGCAGGATCGCCTGCAGGTGCGGTGAATTGAGCAGCGCGAACGCGTAGGCGCCGACCGCGTAGAACGCGATGTAGCCGAGATCGAGCAGACCGGCATAGCCGACCACGATATTGAGGCCCAAGGCCAGCATGATGTAGAGCAACGCGAAATCGACCGCGCGCACCCACGACTTGCCATTCTCGAAGCCACCGGTCAGCACCCAGGGCAGCAGGGCCAGCACCACCGCCAGCACGGCATAGGTCACGACCTTGCCGTGGCGGGTTTGCATGAATGCAAAGTTCATAGTTCTAGAGCTCCAGTATTGCGCAGCGGCTTAGGCGCGTTCGGCGACGCGTTCGCCCATCAACCCGCTGGGGCGGAAGATCAGCACGGCGATCAGCACGACGAAGGCAAAGATGTCCTTGTAGTGGCTGCCGAGGAAGCCGCCGGTGAGGTCGCCCAGGTAGCCCGCGCCCAGGCTTTCGATGATGCCGAGCAGGATGCCACCGACCACCGCGCCCCATAGGTTGCCGATCCCGCCGAGCACCGCGGCAGTAAAGGCCTTGAGGCCGATCATGAAGCCCATGTAGGCGTGGGCCTGGTCGTAGTTGGCGGCAACCATCACGCCGGCGACGGCGCCCAGCGCCGAGCCGATGACGAAGGTCATGGAGATCACGGTATTGATGTTCACGCCCATCAGCCCCGCGACATCCGGGTTCTGCGAGGTGGCGCGCATGGCGCGGCCGAGGCGGGTCTTCTCGATCAGGAAGAACAGGCCACCCATCAGCACGAAGGCCAGGATGATGATCGCGATCTGCAGATCGGTGATCGCCGCGCCGAAGAAATCATGGACCTCGGTCGGCAGGATGCTCGGGAAAGGGCGATAGTTGCGGCCCCAAATCAGCATGGCTGCTTGTTGCAGCACGATGGAAACGCCGATCGCGGTGATCAGCGGCGCCAGCCGCGGTGCGCGACGCAAGGGCCGGTAGGCGACGCGCTCGATGGTGAAGCCGAGCAGCATGGATACCGGAATCGCCATGGCGAGGCCGGCCAGCAGCAGCAGCGGGCCGGGCAGTTGTACGCCGGCGCCGAGCAATACATTGATGCAGGTGATGGTCACCATCGCGCCGATCATCACGATTTCGCCGTGGGCGAAATTGATCAGCTGCATGATGCCGTACACCATGGTGTAGCCGAGTGCGATCAGCGCATAGATGCTGCCCACAATCAGCCCGTTCAGCAGTTGTTGAATAAAGATGTCCACCATCTATCCCCGGGTGAGGTGCCGCCGCAGTTGCATTGGCTTGATATCGATTCCTGGACCTGCACGCCACGGTCGAGTGTCGTGCTGCGCCATGCCGCTTGTGGCGGGGCCGGCGTGGTTGCCTGCCCGGCGCGAGAGCGGTCGCGGCCGGGATGGTATGCAGTTGGGCGTGAATACTACCGTAACAGTTGCCGGCCGAACCTTACAGCGTGCTCGTTTTGCGTCGATACTGCTGCTTTCCCTTACAGGGTAGCCCGGATTCCTGGGCGCGGCGGCTTGGCGCATTGCGGGCTTCATGCGGGCCTGCCCAGGAGCTCGGCATCGCCGCCGGCCGCAGCGGTATTGATGGTCACCGTCACCTCGGTGACCAGCCGGTAGAGCGGATAGCTGCCGTCGGAAAGGGGGTGGATCGGCTGCAGGATCGGCCCTGGCTGTTCGGCCAGCCGCGGGCCGGGATCGCTGCCGTTGCCATCCCACAACACTGCGTCGCATGCACCGGCAAGCGGCTCTTCCTCGACCGCCACCAGCCCGGTGAAGGGAGCGAGCCAACTGGCAGGTGCCACTCGCGCCGGCAGTATGGCCCGATTGCCGGTGGCGAGGCAGGCAGCAAGCTGCGGCAGCAGCATGGTGGGGGCCGCCGCCAGGCAGGCCACGCGGCCGCGCGGGCGATAGGCGAGGGTGTTGGTCTCGCCGACCGGTGCGGGCAGTGATATGCGCTGCGCCAGCGGGCTGTGATCGAACAGTGTTTCGATGATGGCGCGCAGTCTGGCCTGTAACGGCAGCGACATTGACTCGGTGAAGGCGAGCAGTGCGGCCTCCGGCCGGTGGCCGCTGCCGGGTGCTGCGCGGCAAGGGTCGGCATTGCGCACCAGCCGCCATAGCAGCCACGGACCGCCGGCCTTTGGCCCGGTGCCGGAGCGCCGCTCCCCGCCGAAGGGCTGGTGGCCGACCACGGCACCGATCTGGTTGCGGTTCACATAGACGTTGCCGACGCGGATGCCCTCGATCACGGCGCCGATGAAGCTGGGGCAGCGGCTCGCCACGGCCAGCGTCAGGCCGTAGCCGAGGGCATCGAGCTCGGGCAGCAGCGTGTCGAGCTCGTCAGGTTGGTAGCGCAGTATGGCCAGCACCGGGCCGAAGATCTCGCCCGGCATCTGCGCCAGCGTGGCGATTTCCACCAGCGTGGGTGCCACGTAGTGGCCCGAGGCGGGCAGTTTGCCGGTACGGAAAACGGCCAAGCCTTGTTGGCTGAATTCGGCGACCGCCGCTTCGATACGGTCGCGTGCCGCGTCGCTGATCACTGGGCCGAGATCGGTGTCGAAGCGGGATGGATCACCGACGGCTAGTTCGCGCATCGCGGCCTGCAGCATCGGCAGCAGCGACGGTGCCATCGCTTCCGGCAAGCACAGCACCCGCAGCGCCGAGCAGCGCTGGCCGGCACTGTCGAAGGCCGAGGCGAGCACGTCCTGCACCACTTGTTCGGGCAGGGCAGAGCTGTCGATCAGCATGGCGTTCACGCCGCCGGTTTCGGCCACCAGCACCCGCTCGCCCGCCAGCTTGGCCAGCGCACGGTGGATGGCTTGCGCGGTCGGGAGCGAACCGGTGAACAGCACGCCGCTGATCCGCGTATCTTGCGTCAATACCGCGCCCACCTCCGGCCCGCCGGGCAGTAGTTGCAGTGCGCCGTGGGGAATGCCGGCCTCGTGCAACAGTCGGGTGGCGAGGTAGGCTGTCAGCGGTGTCTCTTCGGCGGGCTTGGCGAGCACTGTATTGCCGGCAACGAGGGCCGCCGCGATCTGGCCGACGAAAATGGCGAGCGGAAAATTCCATGGGCTGATGGCGGCTACCGCTCCCCAGGGGGCTGGGGCGCGGTCAGGCCAGTTGGCGGCGGCCTGGTTGGCGTAATAGCGGCAGAAATCAATCGCTTCGCGCACCTCGTTGTTTGCTGCGATCAGTGACTTGCCGGCCTCTCGCACCAGCAACGCAATCAGCGCCGGCCGATAGCGATCGAATTCATCCGCAGCGCGTTGCAATAAGGACGCGCGCGCAGCGACCGGGGTCGCAGCCCAGGTCGGTGCATACGCCTGGGCCTGTTGCAGTGCGTGTTCGACGTCGCATGGCGTGGCATCGGCGATGGTGCCGACTACATCGTCGAGTCGTGCAGGGTTGAGTACCGAGCGTGGCGCACCGCCGCTGGGTGTTCCGTGGGCGAGCAGCGGCCCTGCCGCCGTAGCGGCCAGTTCCTGTTGCAGCGCCATGGCTAGCCGGGTGACGGCCGGTACATCGCTCCAGCTAATGCCGGCGGCCACCGCATCGTGGCCCGCCCGCGCCATCGGCGCAGGCAGATCAGTGGCCGGCTGGCGAGCGCTGGCGGTCACTGGGTCGCGCAAGGCAGGCGTCGACTCGGCATCCGACAGCAATTGATGCACGAAGGACTGGTTGGCGCCGTTTTCCAGCAGCCGCCGCACCAGATAGGGCAGCAGGCTGGCATAGCGCCCGACCGGTGCATACACGCGGCACGGCCGCTCGATGCCATGCCCGGCGAGCAATCGATAGAGTGGCTCGCCCATGCCGAACAGGCACTGGAACTCGAAATCGCGTGCGCCGGCCAGCGCGTGCACGGCCAGCGCGGTGAACGCGTTGTGGGTGGCGAAGGCGGGGTAGAGTACCTCGCTCGCCCGTAGCATCTGCCGGGCGCAGGCGAGAAAGCTGGCGTCGCTGTGCGCCTTGCGCGTGAATACCGGGTAATCCGGCCAGGCTTCGAGCTGCGCGCGCTTGATCTCGCCATCCCAATAGGCGCCCTTGACTAGCCGCACCACGATGCGTCGCTTGGCGGTCGCGGCTTGCGCAATCAGCCAGTCGAGCTGCGCCAGCGCGCTCTTCTGGTAGGCCTGCACCGCGATGCCGAGCCCATCCCAGCCGGCGAGCGAAGGCTCGTGCAGCAAGCGGCCGAACAAGGCCAGCGTGAGCGGCAGCCGCTCCGATTCCTCAGCGTCGATGGTCAGCGGCAGGTTGGCGTCGCGGGCCATCCGCGCCAGCACCAGCAGCCGCGGATAGAGCTCGCGCCTGATTCGTGGCCATTGTCTCGGCTCGACGCGCGGATGCAGCGCGGAGAGCTTGATCGAGATGCCGCATGCGCTGCGGGCGCCGCACCGGCCCGGCAGTGTGGCCAGCTGGCCGATGGCCTGGGCATAGGCCTCGGCATAGCGCTCGGCATCCTCGGCAGTCAACGCGGCTTCGCCGAGCATGTCGAACGAGTGATGGAATCCGTCGGCACGTGCCTGGATCGCGGCGGCGATGGTCTCGCCGAGCACGAAACGAGCCCCCAGCCCGTGCATGGCGCGCTGCATCGCGTAGCGCACGATGGGCTTGCCGCTGCGGGTTTCGCTCCAGTGTTCGGCGGCATCGAGGCCCCAGCGTGCGAGATTCACCAGCCACGACGGGCTGGTGTCACCGGCCTGCCAGTCGGCCTCGTGCAATTGATCGCGGATCAGCCGGTCTGCGGTGGCGGCATCGGGAATGCGCAGCAGGGCCTCGGCCAGTGTCAGCAGCGCACGCCCGGCCGGGCTCGCCAACGGAAACGCGGCGAACAGCGCATCGGCACCACCACGCTCGCGCCGGCTGGCGCGCAGCGCATCGAGCAGAAACTCGCCCTGGCCCTCGACGTAGGCCTGTTCCTCGGCGCTGAGCCGGGCAAGTGGCAGCAGCGCGCGCACGGCACGGCTCTCGTCGCCATAGCGCGCGGCGTACACGGCGGAGAGCGATTCCGGATCGGGCAGGTCGAAGGCGAAGGGGTCCATGGCTGCGAGCTGGCGGTGATGGTTTCAACTTAGAACCCGGCGCGCGCCGTCGCGAACTCGTTGATGCCGAGTGTTGCATCGCTGCAGCCACCGCCCAACAGCTTGGCCGATGTCGGCGAAGGCTTCCCGATCGCCGCGATGCGGCGCGTCACCAGCCCGTGCTACAATCGCGGGTTTCGTCTCTTCCTGGCCCGCTTCCATGTCCCGCGCCCTACGCAATATCGCCATCATCGCCCACGTCGATCATGGCAAGACCACCCTTGTTGACCAGCTGCTGCGTCAATCCGGCACCTTCCGCGACAACCAGCAGGTTGATGAGCGCGTGATGGACAGCAACGACCTCGAAAAAGAGCGCGGCATCACGATTCTGGCCAAGAACACCGCCATCGATTACGAAGGCACCCACATCAATATCGTCGACACCCCGGGCCACGCCGACTTCGGCGGCGAAGTGGAACGAGTGCTGGGCATGGTGGATGGCGTGCTGCTGCTGGTCGACGCCGTGGAAGGCCCGATGCCGCAGACGCGCTTCGTCACCAAGAAGGCGCTGGCGCTGGGCCTGCGCCCTATCGTCGTGATCAACAAGGTGGATCGCCCCGGTGCACGTCCGGACTGGGTGGTCGACCAGACCTTCGACCTGTTCGACAAGCTTGGCGCCACCGACGAGCAGCTCGACTTCCCGATCATCTATGCCTCCGGCCTGAACGGCTTTGCCAAGCTCGAACTGGCCGAGGAATCGGACAACATGCGCCCGCTGTTCGAGACTGTGCTCAAGCACGTGCCGACCCCGCCGGGCGATGCCGATGCGCCGCTGCAGCTGCAGATTGCCGCGCTCGACTACTCGACCTACACCGGTCGCCTGGGCGTTGGCCGCGTGCTGAACGGCCGCATCAAGCCGGGCCAGAACGTGGTGGTGATGAACCACGATGATCAAGTTGCGGTGGGCCGCATCAACCAGGTGCTGGGCTACCAGGGTCTCGATCGTGTACCGGTGGACAGCGCCGAAGCGGGCGACATCATCATCATCTCGGGCCTCGATGACATCGGCATCGGCGTGACCATTTGCGACAAGGAAACCCCGGTTGGCCTGCCGATGCTGACCGTCGATGAGCCGACGCTGACCATGGACTTCATGGTGAACAGCTCGCCGCTCGCCGGCACCGAAGGCAAGTTCGTCACCAGCCGCCAGATCCGCGACCGCCTGACCAAGGAGCTGCTGACCAACGTCGCGCTGCGCGTCGAGGATACCGGCGATGCCGACGTGTTCCGCGTGTCGGGCCGCGGCGAGTTGCACCTGACCATCCTGCTGGAAAACATGCGCCGTGAAGGTTTCGAGCTCGCCGTGGCCAAGCCGCGCGTGGTGTACAAGGACATCGACGGCCAGAAGTGCGAGCCGTACGAAAACCTGACCATCGACCTGGAAGATGAACACCAGGGCGGCATCATGGAAGAAATCGGCCGCCGCCGTGGCGAGCTGACCAATATGGAATCGGATGGCCAGGGTCGTACCCGTCTGGAATACCACATTCCGGCGCGTGGCCTGATCGGCTTTCAGTCCGACTTCATGACCATGACCCGTGGCACCGGCCTGATGAGCCACGTGTTCGACGACTACGCACCGGTGAAGCCTGATCTGCCGGGCCGTCACAACGGCGTGCTGATCTCGCAGGAAGGTGGCGAGGCCGTGGCCTACGCGCTGTGGAACCTGGAAGACCGTGGCCGCATGTTCGTGAGCCCGGGCGACAAGCTGTACGAAGGTATGATCATCGGCATCCACAGCCGCGACAACGATCTGGTGGTGAACCCGATCAAGGGCAAGAAGCTGACCAACGTCCGTGCCTCGGGCACTGACGAAGCCGTGCGCCTGACCACCCCGATCAAGCTCACGCTGGAGTCGGCCGTCGAATTCATCGACGACGACGAGCTGGTGGAAATCACCCCGGTGTCGATCCGTATCCGCAAGCGCTACCTGCAGGAACACGAGCGCCGTCGCGCTGCCAAGGCCGAAGGCTGATCGCCCAAGGCCAAAAGGCCGGGTCGGTTCATCCGCGCTGTGCCAAGCCCCTGTTTCGAAAGGGGCTTTTTGTTGCGCCTGCGCCGCGCGCGGTGGCCGGTTGCTTGACGCTGTGGATGGCTTGCCGCAGTCTCCGCGGTACAAAGCTGGACTGAAGTCGGTGGCTACTTTCATACCACTTCAGGCCTGTCTCGTATCGAGCCGGCTCAAGCCGGCCACCGGAGGATGGAGTATGAGTCGCGTTACCCTGTCGCGCGCGCTGTCTGGCGGCGCGCTGCTGTTGCTTGCTTTTCACGCCCACGCCGCCTGCCGCGGCAGCTGGGCCGAAGGCAATATCTATGCCGTCGGTGATGTCGTCAGCTATGCCGGCATCAACTACACCGCCCGATCCACCCACACCGCGTATGTCGGCGCCAACTGGAATCCGGTATCGACGCCCACGTTGTGGCAAAGCGGCGGCAGCTGCGGCGCCACGCCGGTGCCGACCCCGACCAGCGTGCCGGCAACGCCGACCCCTCGACCAACTGCGACACCGCTGCCGACGTCGACGCCTGTTCCCGTCTCCACGCCAACGCCGCAGCCGACGACCACGCCCGCTCCAAGCGCGACGCCGACACCGGCTGGCAGCGCGTGCTATCCCGGCTGGGCCGCAGCCAGCGCCTATACCGGCGGCCAGCGCGTGACCTACGGTGGCCGCAGCTACGAGGCCAAGTGGTGGACTCAGGGCGACAACCCGGCGCAGAGCGGCGAGTGGGGCGTCTGGAAGGATCTGGGGGCGTGTGGCGGTACCATTACACCGACCACAAATCCCACGGCTGTGCCAACTCCCAGCGCGACACCGCGTCCTACTGCGACCCCGACGGCGACGCCGGTACCAACGGTGAGCCCGACCCCGATTCTCACGCCGACGCCCATCGCCACCCCTACGCCAGGGCCAACGCCGCAGCCAGGCTCGGCGTTGCTCGATGTGCGCTTCGACAATCACGTCACCGGCGTCTACACCGCCAATCAGTTCCAGTCGGATTGGAACAGCAGCCCGTCGGGCTCGTCCGGCGTTTCGGCCGGTCGGCTCAGCGTGGTGGCGGACCCGAACAACGCGGCCAACAAGGTGCTGCGCGTCACCTACAAGGGGGGAGAGATCGGCGGCAATTCCGCATCGGTGTTCGATGTGCCGCTGCCA
Organism: Chitinolyticbacter meiyuanensis; assembly: GCF_008033135.1. Classification (NCBI taxonomy): domain Bacteria; kingdom Pseudomonadati; phylum Pseudomonadota; class Betaproteobacteria; order Neisseriales; family Chitinibacteraceae; genus Chitinolyticbacter; species Chitinolyticbacter meiyuanensis. Next base: position 2,795,377 of record NZ_CP041335.1, on the reverse strand, counting down.
GCCGGGCAGAACCACCTGTTCCTGCAGTACAAGCTGCGTTTCGACAACGCCTTCACCTGGGTCAAGGGCGGCAAGCTGCCGGGCCTGGGTGGCGCTGACACGCCCACCGGCTGCATCGACAACGGCACCTTCGATGGCTTCACCACGCGCAATATGTGGCGCGAAAACGGCTTGGCGTTCCAGTACCTGTATTTCCCCGGCAAGGCCGAGCGCTGCGGCGATTACTTCAGCTACGCCAAGCGGTTCGAGGTCGGACGTTGGTACACCATCACCCAAGAGGTGCAGCTGAATGACGCGGGTCAGGCCAACGGCTGGATCAAGGCTTGGCTCGACGGTGAGCCCACGCTGGCGCTTACCGGCATGAAGTGGCGCGAAGGTGCCGCGGTTGGCATCGATGCGCTGGTGTTCCATACCTTCTTCGGTGGCTCGACCGCGGATTGGGCGCCAGCCAGCGACCAGTACGCGTATTTCGATAACGTCCGTGTTTCGACCGGTTCGCCGCTGGCGCTGGTCGATACGCAAAAGCCCAAGCCCGCCTACAGCAATCCGCTCTCGGGCTACGCGCAATGGGAAGCCGGCAAGACCTACGCCGAAGGCAGCTACGTTTATCGCATCGACGGCGGCGTTTACCGTTACTTCAAGGCGCGGTACTACGTGGCGGCCAATATCGATCCACTGAACTCGAGCATCCCGGAAGTGCACGTTGGCGTGTATTCGCCCAAGCTCGACAACGGCGAGAAATGGATGGAGCTGACCGCCCCCTGGCAATGAGCGGTTCATGCACCCTGCAGTGCACACAGCCCCGGTTCGCCGGGGCTGTTTTTTCGCCCGGTGGCTACTCGCGGTTGTAGATCACCGGCATCTGGCCTTGCCAGCGTGCCCACAGTGCGGGGTCGGTAATCAGCTCGGCCATGAAGTGCGCCACGTTGATGCGGCTGGTGCGGCCGGCATCGAAGATCGCGCTGCGCATGGGCGAGGCATGCACGCTGTAGGGGCTCACTGCAGCGGCATGGTCCAGCGTATCGGGCCGGACCACGCTCCAGGCGATGGCCGGATGTGCCAGGCCGATCTGCCGCTGCAGATACTCGGCAGCCGCTTCGTTGTCGGCGTGTGGCGGCAGCAACAGCCGAATCAGGCCGACGACCATACGCTGCGCCAGCGAAACCGGCTCGGCGAGGCCGCGATTGCGGCAACCGGCCGAGTTCATCAGTACCACCCGCACCGGTGCACCCCCTGTGCCTGCCGCTTCGCAGGCGCGGCGGATCGCGTCGCTTACCAGCCGCCATGGCTGGCCATAGATGCCTTTCCAGCTCAGCGCGTGCCCCAGGCAGCAGGCGATTGCGCTGCAGCCGGCCGTTTGCCGCGCCAGCTCAGTAGCATCCAGCGCAAGCAGCTCGGCGCGGGTGATCGTCAACAACGGATGGCCCAGCAGCTCGTCTGGCAGCTGGGACTGAGGCCGGATGAGGGCGCGGACCGGCAGGCCGCGTTCGAGCAACTGCTGCACCAGCAGCCGGCCGGTGGCGCCACTGGCGCCAAGCACGAGGATGGTCACGAGGCGATTCCCGGTTACCAAAGTATGGAAGGCGCCACGCTAACCGATCCGGCTGGCGGGCGCATGCGCCACTTGATGAAGACATGCCTCTCGGCGATCAAAACCCTGTTTTGTCCACCATCAGCCACAGCGCTGGCAGCAGTGCCACGGTGGCCAGCGTGCCTGCGATCGACCACCAGCGAGCCAGCGGCCAGTAGCGCTGCGGCAACGGCGCATCATCGGCACGGCCGCGCAGCAGGCGTGCCTGGGCGATCTGGATGGGCAGTAGCACCGCAAGCCAGATCAGGCCCGATACGGCAAACAAGGCATAGGCCTGCCAGATCCACGGCCAGGCGTGCACACCACCGTAGTCGGTGGCCAGCAAGTGGCCGGTCACGGCAAGCAGGGTGGCGCCGACGGCGGTAAAGGCGAGGTCGGTGACGTTGACGAGCCGGGTGGCGTAGCGGATCACCGCCACATTGCCACTGCGATCGGCCATCACTTTCCACAGGGCGCTGACGATCACATTGCCGAGGAACAGGCATACGCCGAAGAGATGCAGGGTTTTCAAGAAATGCATGCTGGATTCCAGGTTGATCTTGACGATGTCAAGTTTACGATAAAACTTTGCAGTGTCAAGATTGTGTCGATTGCAGAACCGGATGCGTGCATGTCCAGCTATCACCACGGCGCCCTGGCTGGCGCGCTGCTCGATGCCGCCGGCAAGTTGCTGGCGGAGAAGGGCCTGGCCGGCTTCAGCCTGCGTGAATGCGCGCGGCGTGCCGGGGTGTCGCATACGGCACCTGCTCACCATTACGGCGATGTCGCCGGCCTGCTCACCGCCTATGCCGCGCGATCGTTTGCGGGGTTGGCGGATGCGTTGTCGGCGGTGGCGCCGGACGGCGATGCTGCGCGCGCGCTGCAGCGCCAGGGCGTGGCCTATGTCGGGTATGCACTGGCGCTTCCGGCACGTTACCAGCTGATGTTCAGCCCCGGCCCCTTGCGGCGGGACGATCCGGCGTTGCTGCGCGAAGGACTGCGCGCCTGGTCCTGCCTTGCCGATGCAGTGGCGGCAGTGACCGGCCGCCCGACGCCGTTGCCGGCGGGCGATGCCGATGCGGCGCTGGCGTGGGCCGCGGTGCATGGCATTGCCGATCTGCTGATCAACCAGCAGCTGCAATTGCCACCCGACGCCGGCTGGGAAGCGCACACCGAGCGCATGCTGGCGCACTTGGCCAGGTGCTGGCAGCGTTGACCGGCGCTGCCTGAGCCTGGGCGCTACGGTGTACCATCGGGCCATCCTGCCGCGAGAAAACCATGAGCGACGATAACAAGGTCCGCCTCGACAAGTGGCTATGGGCCGCCCGCTTCTACAAGACCCGCTCGCTCGCCACCGATGCCATCGAGGGTGGCCATGTGCACCTGAACGGCGATCGTGCCAAGCCGGCGCGCACCATCAAGGAGGGTGACATGCTGCGCATCCAGGTCACGCACGGCCTGTTCGAGATTGAGGTGTTGGCGGTGTCGGATCGGCGCGGCCCTGCCGAAGTCGCGCGTACGCTCTATCGTGAAACCGAGGAGAGTGCTGCTCGCCGCGAGGTGGTCGCCCTGGAGCGCGAGCTGGCGCCCCAGTTCGACCATCCGCAGGTCAAGGGCCGGCCTACCAAGAAATGGCGTCGCCAGCTGAGCCGGGTCGACCGGCAATCCGGCGACTGATCCGGCAGGGAAAATCATGGAACGAGAGCCCCCCAAGGTCTACCTCGCATTGCCCGATGCCGAGCGCGCGCGCTTGCTGGCAAGCCAGCTACAGCTTTATGGCTACGGGGCCAAGCCCTTCGAGCGGGCCAATGCGTTGCTCGCCGCCGTACATGGCGAGCCGCCGTTTGCGGTAGTGCTCGGCGAATCCGGCCTGCCGGATGACCCGCTGGCACGCTGGCTGCCGCTGTTGGCCAAGCTCAAGCCCGGCTCCGTGTGGTGCGAGGGCCACGACCTGACCATGGCGCGGCAGATCGAGTTGATGCGTCACGGCGTATCGGGCTTTCTGATGGCGCCGTGCTCGCTGCGCCAGCTGTACGAGCGCTTCGATTCGATGCAGCACCACGAGCACCCGTCGCCGTATCGCGTACTGGTGCTCGACGATTCCGAGGCGGTGCTGCACTGGGTGGAGAAAACACTGCGCAATGCCGGCATGGACGTGCGCACGCTGCATGATCCGCTGGAAATCTTCATCCAGCTGGAGCGCTTCCTGCCGGACGTGGTGCTGCTGGACGTCTACATGCCGGGCTACAGCGGCGACGAGATTGCCCGGCTGATTCGCCAGGACCATCGCTTCGACAGCCTGCCCATCGTGTTCCTCTCCACCGAGACCAGCCGCAGCAAGCAGCTGATGGCACGCAGCATGGGCGGCGATGATTTCCTGGTGAAGAACATGCCGGCCGAGGAGCTGGTGGCCGCGGTCGGCATCATTGCGGACCGCTACCGCATGCTGCGCCACTGGATGGTGCGCGACGGCCTGACCGGCCTGCTGAACCATACCCGGCTTACCGAAAGCCTGGAGCGCGAGGTGGAGCGCGCCAGCCGCAAGGTGTCGTCGCTGTCGTTCGCCATGGTCGACATCGATCACTTCAAGCAGGTGAACGACCAGCACGGTCATGCCGTGGGCGACGTGGTGATCCGCGCACTGTCCGGGCTGATCAAGCAATTCGCGCCGGGCACCGAGCTCGTCGGCCGCTACGGTGGCGAGGAGTTTGCGCTGATCTTTCCCGATACCACGCTGATGCGTGCCGCGCAGGCCGTGGACGAGATGCGCCAGCGCTTTGCCGGCCTGCCGTTCCAGGATGCCAGCGGCGCGGCATTTGCCTGCACGCTGTCGGCCGGCGTGGCGCAGCTCAAGGACAACATGCGTGCCGGCCAGCTGATCGAAGCAGCTGACGGCGCGCTCTACCAGGCCAAGGCGGCCGGACGCAACACCATCGGACTTGCGCGCTAGGCGATCTGGCGCACCCCACTGCGGACACCTCATGAAACTGCACTATCGCCTTACCCCCACCGATCTTGCCGCTCACTATTTCGATATCGAACTCACCATCGCCAAGCCCGATCCGGCGGGGCAGGTGCTGTGGCTGCCGGTATGGATACCGGGCAGTTATCTAATACGCGAGTTCGCCCGCAACATCGTGGCGATCTCGGCCGAAGCGGGCGGCAAGGTGCTGGCAGTGACCAAGCTCGACAAGCATCGCTGGCAGCTAGCAGCAACCAGGAAGGCGGTGACCGTGCGCTACCGCGTCTATGCGTTCGATCTGTCGGTACGCGGCGCTTACCTTGACCAGCAGCGTGGCTTCTTCAACGGCACCAGCGTGTTCCTGGCGGTGGCCGGGCAGGAAGACCAGCCGGTCGGTGTCGAGCTCGTCGCACCGGTGGGCAAGGCCTACCGTGACTGGGAGGTGGCAACGACGTTGCCACGTGCCGAGGCCAAGGCCTGGAGCTTCGGCGGTTATCGTGCTGCCAACTACGACGAACTGATCGACCACCCGGTGGAGCTCGGGGCGTTTACCCGCACCAGCTTCAAGGCCTGCGGCGTGCCGCACGACGTCGTGCTGGCGGGCCGACAGCGCGCAGATCTAAAGCGGTTGAAGCGGGATCTGAAGCAGATCTGCGAATACCAGATCCGCCTTTTTGGCGAGCTGGCGCCGTTCGAGCGCTATCTGTTCCTCACCGCGGTGGTCGGCGACGGCTACGGCGGGCTGGAACACCGCGCCTCGACCGCGCTGATCGCCAGCCGCGACGATCTGCCGCTGGAACATGAAACCGGCCTCAAGCCGGGCTACCGGCAGTATCTGGGCCTGTGCAGCCACGAGTACTTCCACAGCTGGAACGTGAAGCGCATCAAGCCCGCCGCCTATGCGCCGTATGACCTTACCCAGGAAAACTACACCCGATTGCTGTGGGCCTTCGAGGGCATCACTTCCTACTACGACGACCTTACATTGGTGCGTGCCGGACTGATCTCGCCGCAGGAATACCTCGATCTCTTGGCGCAGACCATGAGCCAGGTGCAGCGCGGGGCAGGGCGGCTAAAGCAGAATCTGGAGGAAGCCAGTCTCGATGCCTGGGTGAAGTACTACCGGCAGGACGAAAACAGCCCCAACGCCATCGTCAGCTACTACACCAAGGGCGCGCTGGCCGCGCTGTGCCTTGATCTGACGATACGGCAGCGTAGCGACGGTGCGAAGAGTCTGGATGACGTGATGCGCACGTTATGGCAGCGCTACGGCCACGATTTCTACCCGCGTGGCGCGGGTGTGCCCGAAGCGGAGTGGGAGCGTGTTGCCAGCGAGGTGGCGGGCTTCGATCTCGCCGCTTTCTTCGATCACGCGCTGCGCTCGACCGACGATCTGCCACTGGCCGAGCTGCTATCCGCATTTGGCGTGGAAAGCCAGCTGCGCCCGATTGCCAATGGCGGCGACAAGGGCGGCTGGAAGGAGATCGCCGCACCGGGCAACGCACTGGGCGCTCGGGTGGCGGCCGAGGCGGGTGGGGTGAAGCTGACCCAGGTGCTCGATGGCGGGGCGGCGCAGGCCGCCGGATTCGCTGCCGGCGATGTGTTGATCGCGCTCGACGGCCTGCGGCTCTCGAGCGGCAATCTCGATGCCGCTCTGGCGGGTTGGCCGGTAGGCAGCACCGTGCCAGTCCATGCCTTTCGCCGTGACGAGTTGTTTTCCCGCAACTTGACGATACAGCCGGCTGTCGCCGACACATGGGGGCTGCGCTTGGCTGCCACACCGTCGCCGCAGGCAAAAAACCTGCAACAGCATTGGCTTGCACGCTGAACGGGCACGAATTAATGCGTTGTGTCGCCTTGCCGTGGATCGCTGCCCGATGACCGGTAAGGCTTGATATGTGCAATCCGTGCTGGACCGTGCATACGTGATTGTCTAGATTACATGGAGCAAGCAATCCGGCGTCGACCGGAGCTGACAGGGGGAGCGGATGGCCGTGCAGTGGGGCTGGGGCTTTGCAAACACAATACGAGGCAAGATTCTTGCCGTATTCGTGTTAATCAATCTCGCTGCGACGTGTGCCTACAGCTATTACGTCTACACCCTGAAATCTGACGCAGTTCGTCAAGAAGTGGACAAGCGTCTGGCCGCCGCTGTCGTGGCCGCGCCGTTAATGTTGCCGCGGGATTATCTCGAGCGCGCCCGCAAGCCGGGCGATATCAATCCGCTGGAATACCGGCGCTGGGTGGCGGATTTCGACCGCTACAGCCGCTCGGTGGGATTGCGCTACCTCTACCTGTTCATGCCGGTGGGCGATCGCGTCGTCTACCTGATGGATAGTGCCAGCCCCGACGAGGTGCGCCGCGGCTACTACGGCCGCTTCTTTTCCGAATACCGCGGCCCCATCGCCGAATTGCGGCAGATCCTGGCCGACGGCAAACCGCGCTATGTCGAATACGTCGACCGCTATGGCCACTTCCGCTCGCTGTTCATTCCCGCCGTCACCGACGATGGCCGACCCTATCTGATCGGGGCCGATGTCGCGATGGGCGATATCCAGCTGCAGCAGGAGCAGGCGCTGCAGCAGTCGCTCGGCATCGGTTTATCCATCTTTGCAATCGGTTTCGTGCTGTCGCTACTGCTGACCTGGCAGTTGTCACGCCCGGTGGAAGCTCTGGTGTCCGGCGTGCGGCGTATCGAAGCGGGCGACTACAGCGCGCGCGTGGCCTGGAAGAGTGGCGACGAGCTGGGCCAGTTGGCACGCAGCTTCAACACCATGACTGGCGCGGTGGCCGAGCGCGAGCGCGAGATGCTGCGACTTGCCTTCGTCGATCCGCTCACCGGCCTCGCCAACCGCACCCGGCTGATCGAGGCGATCGAGGCCCACTTGGCGCAGCAGCCGGAGCACTTCGCCGTGGTGCTGTTCGACCTCGACCAGTTCAAGTACATCAACGACTTTCTCGGCTATCAGGTCGGCGATGCCGCCATCGCCGCGTTGGGCAAGCGGCTGGCCAGCACGCTGGGCAGCGAAGGCGAGCTCTGCGCGCGCTTGTCCGGCGATGAATACGCCATCCTGTTTCCCGATACCACGCAGGCCCGCCTACCGGCGCAGTTGGCGCGGATCGAGGCCTTGCTGGCCCAGCCGGTGGTGGTGGCCGGGCAGCGGCTGGAACTGGGCGCCAGCATGGGCGTAGCGCTGTATCCCGAGCACGGCGACAACGGCGATTTGCTGCTGCGCCACGCCGAAGTGGCGATGTACGCCGCCAAGCGCCTGCATCAGAGCCATGTGCTGTATGACCCCGGCTTCGAGCAGAACCGCCAGACGCAGCTAGCGCTGCTGTCGGACCTGCGCAACGCGGTGGCGGAGAACCAGTTCGTGGTCTGCTACCAGCCCAAGGTGCGGATGAAGGATGGCGAGATCGAAAGCGCCGAGGCGCTGGTGCGCTGGCAGCACCCGGAACGCGGCTGGATCCCACCAGGCGATTTCATCCCCTTTGCCGAGCAGACCGGCCGCCTGCGCATGATCACGCAGTGGGTGATCGATGACGTGTTGTCGCGCAGCACGCTCTGGCGCAGCGTCGACATCGATCTGCTGGTGTCGGTGAACATCGGTGTCAGCGATGCCGAGGACGCCACTTTCGTCGATTTCGTTGAAGCGGCACTGCAGCGCCATGGTGCCGATCCATCGCGCCTGTGTCTGGAAATCACCGAGACCGGCGTGATGAACCGCCAGCGCGAACTGCTGGCCAATCTTGCGCGATTGCGCAGGCTGGGCGTGCGCCTTTCCATCGATGACTTCGGTACTGGCTATTCCTCGTTCGCCTACCTTGCGCAGATGCCGGTACACGAGCTCAAGATCGACCGCACCTTTGTCCAGGCGCTCGATTCCAAGTTCGAGAACGTGTCCATCGTCCGTTCCATCATCGAGCTGGGCCATATCCTCGGCCTGCAGGTGGTCGCCGAAGGGGTGGAGACCGAATCGGCCTGGCAGGCGCTGGCTGTGATGGGTTGCGATGAAGCGCAGGGTTATCTGATCGCCAAGCCGATGACTGCCGAAGCCTTCAGCCAGTGGTATTTGGGCGGCCCCATGCTGCCCTACACTCCACCAGACATGTCGATGATCGACCCCAGCCCAGCACCTGTCGTCGGCCCGGCCGTGCGGATTACCCGGGACAACGAATTGGGCTGAAGGCGTGTCGTGTTCGGGCCGCTGCTTGCAAACGACTTGTTGAGACGTGGCGGGCGCAATTCTGATCGAGGGTGCAGGCGGTACGCCTGCCCAGTCCAACCGTGCCGGTTCCCCCGTCAAGGCTGCGAATCTCGCCTAGATCGCGCCTCTCGAAATGTGGCTATCGCGACAGCGACTTGATCCGTTCCTCGGTATCCGGGTGTGACGACAGCAGCGCGGGCAAGCGGATGTGCTCTTCGCCCTTGTGCTGAGCCATCAGTTTGGCCAGCGCACTGCCGAGCTTGCGCCGATCCAGCCCCAGCGCAGTCAGGCGATCCTGCGCGTAGCGGTCGGCTTCGCGTTCCAGATCCCGCGAATAGCCCAGCTGCAGCACCAGTGCGCCAAAGCTCGCCACCTGGGCTGCAGCACTGGGTGCATCGCCCAGGACGGCGGACACCGCCACGCCCATGCCGGCGCTCTGGTAGATCATGCGCAGGCCATGCCGCAATTCCACGTGACCGATCTCGTGTGCCAGCACCGCGATCACTTCGTCGTCGGTCGCGATGGCGGCAAGCTCGTCGGTGAGCACCACTACCCCGCCGGGCAGGGCAAAGGCGTTGGCGCCGATGGTCGGGGCCGCGTGAAAGTGCAATCGGTACTGGTAGCGGCTGTTCGCAGGGACCAGCTTGGCGAAGCGTTGGCGCAGCGCAGCCTGGCGCTTGGCCGCCAGCTTGGTGGGCTTCAGGTCCAGCTCCAGTGTCGTGAGATGCTCGAAGGCTTTGTCGCCGATCACCCGTTCGACCACCGGTGGCGTCATCAGTGTGGCGCCGCGGGACAGCAACGGCAGGCCCCACAGGTAGAACGCCACGGCAAAGCCGGCGAGTAGCAGCAAGGCATAGCTGACCCAGCGCCAGCGCGATTCCAGGTGATGCAGCACGCCATCGTCTTGGCCGAACACGGCGGCAATGCCAGCGTGGTCGAGGCTTTCGCATACGCTACCATCGGGCAGCGTCAGCCGCCGGGGCTGGCTCCCCAAGCGTGCCTCCAGGCAGACCTCCGAAAGCGCATAGCTGCGCGGCTCGGCAAGGCCGGATAGCCACAGCGTGTCGCCATTGCGTTGCAATGTGACTGGCCATGCGCCGGAGGTGGCGCCGTCGTACAGCGTGGCGCTGGCTACGGGGTACTGGCTCACAGCGCGAGATCGAGGTCGAACAGCTCGCCCGCTTCGCTACCGGCCACGTTGCCGTAGCTCGCCACTGCGGCTTCGAAACCACCCAGGTCATTCGGTGCCAGCAGCGCCGTATGCTGCAGCCGATAGCGGGTGAGGGTGACCACCACCCACGGCGTGGCCAGGCCCAGCGTGATCACCAGCAGTGGAATGCGGGTGCACAGCAGCTTGATGTAGCCCAGCAGCGCGATCTTGCTCTCGATCTGGCAATCGGCCACACGGGTGTTGCTCCAGGTCACGTTGAGCAACGCCACCCGCATCGTCTGCATCACGATGGCGTAGATCATGCCGAACAGCGCATACGCGAGGAAAATGCCGCCGACCGCGACCACGCCGATCAGCCAGCTCGGGAGCTCCCAATCGGTTGCCCAGACAATGCCGCCGCCAATCGCGGCGATGACGGCACCCATGATGATCAACATCAGCATCACGCCGCCGGCAATGCCCATGGCGGCGAGGTAGATCAGGAAATAGGGCCCGATCACCGGCTTCATGGCGAACGATTGATTGCCAAAGCGCATGTTGTTGAGCAGGAACTGGCGCTGCTGGTGATGCACGTAGGGAAAGGCCATACCGAGCGACGGGATCAGCAGCAAGGGCAGCAGCAGGAAGTGCTTGTAGCCACCGCCTGCGGTGCCGGTGAAGCCGAAGGCCACGTTGCGGTAGCGGGTATAGCGCAGGTTGAAGGCCAGCGAGCGCACGATCATCCAGGGCAGCGCCAGCCACAGCAGCAGGCCAGCGATGATGGCGGTGATCGGGTGCAGCGCGTAAAGCGCCATATAGGCCGCAAAGAAGACGAACGCGATTGCCCGGCCCTTGAGGATGCGTAGCGGATCGGCGGTGTAGTCGAAGCGCGCGCCGGCAAGCTCCGTATTGCCGTAGAAATATTTCAGCCGGCGTACCTTGGCCCAGGCCGAATAGATACCCAGCGTGACGATGCTGAGCGCCAGGTTCACGATCCAGATACGGAAATACTCGCTGCCCTGGCCGTGGAAGGTCAGCGGCCAGCGCAGCAGCGGCGGCTCGGTTGGGGCCGGTGGCGTGGCCGGTACTTCATCAGTGTGTGGCAATGCCGTTTCGGCACCGGCTGGTAATGCGCTAGCGTGGTCGTCCATGATTCGCTCCCTGATACGGCTTATCGTTGTCGCGCCAGTGTAATGGCTTTTTCATGCCGTAAGCAAAGCGGCGGGGCGGCTAACCGAGCTTGCGGATCACCTGCATCAGTTCGGCAATGGCCGCCTCGCCATCGCCTTCCTTGATCGCGCCGCTCACGCAGCCGCGTGCGTGTGCTTCCAAGAGCTGCATCGCCAGGCTGTCGAGTGCCGATTTCGCGGCAGCCACCTGCGTCAGGATATCGATGCAATAACGGTCTTCCGCCACCATCTTGTTGATGCCGCGTACCTGGCCTTCGATGCGGTTCAGCCGGGAGACCAATGCAGCCTTGTTCTCCCGCACCACTAGCTTGTGGTCGCAGCACTCATCCGCGGACGATGTCATAGCCGGCGTCCTCGATGGCGTTTTCCAGTTGCTGCTGGCCGATCACCGCAGCGTCGTAGCGGATATGGGCCTGTGGCGGGGCCAAGGTCACGTTTACGGCTTCCACGCCGTCCTGCGCCTGCAGCGCGCGGGTCACGCTGGCGACGCAGCCGCCGCAGCTCATGCCGGAAATGGTGAGTGTCAGTTCGCTCATGATGGTGCTCCTCGGGTTGATGTGAAACGACTACGGTGACGGCTGGCGTGCTGTCCGCAAGCAGCAAGACCAGCGCCGGCTGCTTGAATCAGTCAGTCACGATGCGCCTTCCAGCGGCGCAAGAGCAGCGCATTGCCGACCACCGACAAGGAACTCGCCGCCATGGCCGCACCGGCAATCACCGGGCTCAAGAGGCCGAGCGCGGCCAGCGGGATGCCCAACACGTTGTAGAAGAAGGCGAAGAACAGGTTCTGCCGGATCTTGCCGAGCGTGGTTCGCGATAGCGAAATCGCTTCGGCGACGTGCGTCAGATCGTTGTGCATCAGCGTGATGTCCGCCGCCTCGATCGCCACGTCCGAGCCCGAGCGCATGGCAAAGCCCACGTCGGCGGCGGCCAGTGCCGGTGCATCGTTCACGCCGTCGCCCGCCATCGCGATGCGACGTCCATCCTGCTTGAACTCGGCAATGGCAGCCGCCTTGTCGCCGGGTTTTACCCCCGCCCGGTATTCGGAGATACCGACGTCCCGTGCCACGGCAGCGGCCGTTTGTGCGTTGTCGCCGGTGAGCATCACCACGCGCACGCCCTGCGCCTGCAGTGCGGCCACCGCGGCCTTGCTGCTGGGACGGACGGTGTCGGCGATGGCGATCAGCCCGGCCAGTTGTTCATCAACCGCCAGCGCGATCACCGTATGGCCATGTGCCGACATCGCCGCCACCTGTGCTTGGTCGCCATCGCGCAAGGCCGCGGTCCAGCTAGGCACGCCGACGCGTAGGGCCTTGCCATCGATGCTGGCCGTGATACCGGCACCGGCTTCGGCCGCGAAATCAGCCGCTGGCCGCAATTCGATGCCCTGCTGCTGCGCGCGGGCCAACAGTGCGCGCGCCAATGGATGCTCCGAGCCGGCCTCGGCGCTGGCGGCCAGTTGCAGCACCTGTGCTTCATTCCAGCCGGGCGACGGGGCGATGGTGGCAATGCCGGGCTGGCCTTCGGTCAAGGTGCCGGTCTTGTCGACGATCAGCACGTCGATCTCGCTGGCGGTCTCCAGCGCCGTAGCGTTGCGGAACAGGATGCCGCGCTTTGCCCCAAGGCCGACGCCGACCATCACCGCCGTCGGCGTGGCCAAGCCCAGCGCGCAGGGGCAGGCGATCACCAGCACGGCCACGGCATGGATCAGCGCGGTGGCGAACTCGCCGCTCCACCACCAGGTGGCGCCGAAGGTGAGCACGGCAATGGCGACCACCACCGGCACGAACACGGCGGAAATGCGATCGGCCAGTTGCTGGATCGGCGCCTTCGAGCCCTGGGCCTCGCTCACCAAGCGGACGATCTCCGCGAGCTGTGTGGCACTGCCTACACCATCGGCGCGCAGCGTGAGCATGCCTTCCACTGCCTGGGTGCCGGCATAGACCTTGTCGCCGGCCACCTTGGCGAGCGGCAGCGATTCGCCGGACAGCATGGCTTCGTTCACCGCGGCACGACCATCCAATACGGTGCCGTCCACCGGCAACAGCTCGCCGTGGCGCACGATCACCGTGTCGCCCACGTTCAGCGCGCTGATAGGCACCTCCACCGGGTGGCCGTCCTGCAGCACGCGGGCGGTCTTAGGTTGCAGCGCCAGCAGCTCGGCAATCGCCCCGGCGGTCTTGCCCTTGGCACGTGCCTCCAGCCACTTGCCGAGCAGCACCAGCGTGATCACCGCAGCGCTGGCCTCGAAATACACATGTTGGTGAGAGAGGCCCAGCGCGGTGACCACGCTGCTGTAGCCCCAGGCCATGGTAGTGCCGAGCGCGATCAACACGTCCATATTGGCGGCACCGCCGCGCAATGCGTGCCAGGCCCCGCGATAGAAGCGCAGCCCCACGGTGAACTGCACCAGGGTGGCGAGCAGCCATTGCAATGGGCGTGGTATCAGTTCGTGCCAGCCGGCGAACATCGCCACCATCTCGATCAGCAGCGGCGCGGTGAGGACGGCGGCTGCGGCAAAGGCGAGCCGGGTGCGGCGCAACGCCACCTCATGATGCCCGGAGGGGGGATCCGGCAGGATCACGCGGGCGGTGTAGCCCGCCTTGGCCACAGCGGCGATGGCCGCCGCTTCGGCTATCGTTCCGATCGCGCGCAGCTGCGCCGTTTCACTGGCGAAGTTCACATTGGCGCTGATGCCGGGTAGCCGGTTCAGCACCTTTTCGATGCGGGTGGCGCAGGCGGCGCAGGTCATGCCTTCCAGTGCCAGCGTCAGCGTGGATTCCGGCACGTCGTAGCCGGCTTTGCGGATGGTGTCGACCGCGGTGTCGACGGTGGCGGCATCGCTCAGCTCGACCTGCGCCGATTCGGTAGCGAAGTTCACCGAGGCGGCCACACCGGGCTGGCGGTTCAGCACCTTCTCGATGCGGGTGGCGCACGCGGCGCAGGTCATGCCGGTGATCGGCAGGGTGAGACTCTGGCGCATGGCAGGGCTCCATATACCTTATGGGGGTATAATAAACCCCGTAGGGGTATATCCGCAAGCGGCTGTCTAGTCGGCGTCGGGAAACAGCTTTTGCCAGCCCGGCAGGCCCAGGTCCCGCAACACGGCAATGTTGCGCTCGAAAATCGCGGCTGGATCGGGAAATGCGGCGGTAGCCCGCGCAATGCTGTCCTCACGTAGCAGATGCAGCGTGGGATAGGGCGCACGGTTGGTGTAGTTGGCGATGTCGTCGGCTGCGCTGCCTTCGAACTGGTAGCGCGGGTGAAAGTGCGCCAGCTGCAGTACGCCTTCCAGCGCGAGGTCGGCCACGATGCGCTCGCCG